>JBARXC010000001.1:0-31722 GCA_049647125.1 bacterium
ATACCGTGAAATATAGTAATAGAATAGAACAATAATAACCCATATACAGAATGCAATAACAGACAAAGAAATAATGATGAATCCAAGATATACTAATATGGAACCTAAGTAGATTGGATGGCGGACAATCGAAAACACACCGGATTTTATGACAACCATCTCTTCTCTTTGTTCACCAAAAATAATCTTGAGTCCATATCGAGCCAAATAAAACGAGAAAACAAAAAAAGGTAGTGAAATAAGCACCCTGAGATAAAATGGGAGAAACTGTACCAAAGGAAGTGAAAAATGTAGAACGAATTTATCAGCAAGCAAACCCGCCATGAAAACAATAAGTAGTATTATCTGTCCGGTATCACTGACTTTATGCTCGCCAGCAAGATCTTTTCGATGTTCATGGGTTTTCCGCTTATAACCCTTGCTTTCAGCCATTATTTGCTTGGGTCACTAACCCTACCCAAGAATAAAATATTTCCTGTTTCTATTTCTTGTATTATGAATATGAATGGATGATCTGCTCTAAAAATCGGGATTCTAGGTCCTACTGATGTTAACCCCATAACAACACCAGTCGCTGCCGCAGCTTCGGTTCCTTCTTCATTTACTTCAACGAAAGCCTGATGAATTACATTTTGAATAAAAAGATCTCTTGTACCGTCCATTCCTGAAAAATCTGCGGTCGAACCGAATGCAGTAGGCATACCCATATCGCTCAGAGCCTTAGCCATGAAATATTTCGTCTCAAACTTAAATTTAGGGATAAAAATATCCACTCTTTGTTCATTAAGCATATTCTTCCATTCGGATAATTTTTCTAAGGTAATTGATTTTTCTATATTAGCCAAATCATTCCCTTTTGGAAGAATAATAAGCATCGACACATCTTTACCATGATAAGACATTTCCAAAATTTGAATTTCATCAGTTTCAGCATAGTTGAATTTTACATCATTACCAATCAACCTCATCATCGGAACTTTCACTGTATTTGAAGAATCAATCCTGAAATCATCTTCTTTAGTATCTTTTTCATCAAATTGCTTAACCCATGTACCTTTGAAATATATCGCGTTTGTAAGTACCAAACGGGTATAGGCATTAAGAACCCCTTGTGGAATCAAATCCTTGATTTTGTTATTTGTCTGATCTTCAACCCATTTGTTTATAATCTGACGAGATTTTTCACTTTCCCTGATAAAATCAAGATTGGTTACTTTGCCACCATAATATTTTTCAACATTATCTGTATATTCTTTTAAGAAACTGTAATCTTTTTGAGCCCAAAGAGCGTTTGCCGTAGATAGTTTGTATTTCTTATCTTTCTTATTTATTTTATTGTATATTCTTGCAACGTTTGCTCTTCTTACATTAGCATCTTCGGGAATATGAAGAACCGATTGCATTTCTTTAGCAGTTTGTCCTTTCGCACCTTCATAAGTCATGGTCAAAGCAATAGAGATACTATAAGGAGAAAAGAAAATATTGCTGTCTTTGCTTTCTTCATTGAATCGAGAATAAAGTTCAAAAGCAAGTTGATTATTGGCATTTACCACTGCATTGACTCCTTCTTTAGTTGTTCCTGTATCATCCAGGGTTGATCTATTTTTAACAGATGCGGATGAAGAAATACAGGAGATAGTCATTGAGGTTAGAATAATAGTTATTAACTTCATACTATTATTATAGCTGTTCCGCTTTCAGTGTCAACAAAAAGGATGGCTCTTCGAGCGACTACAATTGTATTTGATGAACCAGATAAACCAAAGAGACTAAAACAGATCAAATCGACCCAATTAACGGTCGGAACGAATGAAACGATCAAAACGGTTTAAACGAGCATCTTGATTTTCCAAATGATTCGATTAAAATATATAATAATGATAAAAGGACTAACCTTCATTGGCACAATCCACTCGCCTTACAAATCAAAGGCTGATGCACCTTCCCAGGGTCGTGATAATATATGCGAAATTGAAATCCTCAAAGAATATGAAGCAGGTTTAAAGGATATCGATGGGTTTTCTCATTTACATATTTTTTACTGGCTGCACGAGTCAAGGGGTTTCACTTTATCAGTAAATACTCCCTGGGATGACAAACCACATGGATTATTCGCTACAAGGTCGCCGCACCGCATAAATCCTATCGCCTGCGCAGCGGTTGAACTCGTCGAAAAAAAACAGAATATCCTTAAAGTAAAAGGGCTTGATGCAATCGAAGGAACACCGGTCTTGGATATAAAGCCCTATATCCCAAAGATCGATGCAAAACCCGAAGCCCAAATTGGCTGGCTCAAAGAAAAGGATTTTTTGACACCGAAAATCTACGAGTTCAAAACTGAATGTCAGTGGGTTGAAGGAAAAAAGGGAATTACTAAGGGCATTCATAAACAAGACATTGAAATTGGTTGTCCGCCTGAATTCGGTGGTGAAAAAGAATACTGGAGTCCCGAACATCTCTTTGTTGCCTCGATTGAGGTCTGCATAATGACTACCTTTATCTGGTTACTTGAGAAAAATAACTTGAATATTATTTCTTACCAAAGTAAAGCCAAAGGCAAGGCACATATGCTCAAAACAGATTTTGTATTTTCAGAAATAGAGCTAAAACCGGTAATAGAAATCACTACAACCCGCATAAAAGACAAAATCCACACTTTAATAATTGACGCTGGCAAACAATGCATGGTATCGCAATCGTTAAAATGTAATGTTATTTTGCGACCTTTAATAAAAATAATCGACTGATTTGGCAATCACTTATCTTCTTCAAATTTATCTCGGTAAACCAAAGACTATTAAAATTGGTAAACTGGGGAGATTCTATTTCAAAAGAGGCAATTATGTTTATGCCGGATCAGCAAAGACAAACATGGCAAAAAGAGTTGCAAGGCATTTAAGAAAGAAAAAGAAAAAATTCTGGCACATAGATTATCTATTGCAATATGCGGAGGTAAAAAAAGTCTTGATGAGCAATTTATCCGAAGAAAAACTGGCATCGCTTCTTTCAAAAAAATTAGCCATACCAGTTAAAGGATTTGGCTCATCAGATAAAAAAAACAAGAGCCACTTGTTTTGTGGTTTGTTGACAGCAATAAAAATCCCGCTATGATATTGAATATGCCACTTGTTCTCCTCCTCTTGTCTATTGAACCAATCAATACAATCGAACTTGACAGAACTTATAATACTATTAAGATATACGAGGACAGAATCTATGTCGCGCCCTTTACTGGCAAAAGCATCTTTGTATTGGACGATTCGAGCAAAGTAGAACCAATTGCATTTACCGATGATGTTAATTACCGGATCCTTGACTTCTCAGTTACACCTTTTGCCATTTACCTGAATAACGGCACCACATTGGAGAAATACTATACGGCTTCTGGGATAAAGGAAAAAATCTACGTAGCGAAGGATATATCTTCATTTATTATAACGCCGGGTGAAGAAGTGATCATTTATGACCGTTATAAGCATGAACTGGTCTTTTTGGATTTCATATTCAATGTCCGGCTATTGATATCCGATCTCAACATCAAAGACCTCTATTTTGCAGACGACATTTTATATGTACTGACCAATAGTAAATTACACCTTTATGATGAGCATGGAAATGTTATTCAGGAAATGGCGATCCAGAAAAAGTGTACGAATGTTATTGTCAAAGACAGCACTATCATATTATACTCAATAGATGAAAAATATCTGTACAAAAGAAACCGGGAGTGGACAAAGATTGAGCTAACCCCCGGCATACGCGATATTGTTCTAACCAGCAATTCGCTTGTCATACTTGATGAAAATGGCACTACTTTATATATTTATAGTTTATCCCGTATCGATTAGCGGTACATAAGTAAGATAGTATAATCAATGAAATGTCAATGCTATATTATAATTTACTTCCTTATCTTTACCGGTGGATTCGGGACGTCTCAGATTTCTGAACAAGATACAAGTTTGTTCGATTTAGACTCGGTTTATTACAAGTACCAGATACTTGAAATCGACACGGTACTGTCTGATACACTTTATGTACCAGTGATAGAAGATACCTCTGTGGACATGGATGATAACTTAAGGATTAGCGGCATCAAGGATTTTTCATTTGATATGAATCAAGGCTTTGACCAAGGGCTACGAGTTCACATTGGAGGCGAGGTTCAAGGTGTGGGTATCGAAGGTGCCCTTTCAGATAAAGCAACGCCATCCTCGACTATTCAAATTTCCGAAGTTGAGAAAATGAGTCTCAGAGTTTTCACAAAGAACTTTGAGGGAGGATTAGGCAATCTGACCCTTGACTTACCTTTTGGCGTTAGGGATGAAATACAAGGTGCAAGGGTTGGAATACATACAAGCGACCAGGAAGATGCAGTGAATTTTTCTTATGCGGTAAACCGAGGAACGAGCAAGCGCATACGTTTCAATGGAGAAGAGGGGAAACAAAGCCCTTACTTGCTTGAGCCACCCATAATAACCAATAGTGAAAGGGTGCACCTTAGCCAGGGTATTGGTCAACCTGAACTCTTAAAAGTAGACGAAGACTATAGTATTGATTATGAAAGAGGAATCTTATCGTTTACCAACAAGAATATCATCACAAATCATTCCCGTATCGAGGTTGAGTATAAGCAAGCCATTGATGATTATCCCAATATTTATGGACAGAGCGATGGGAAAACAGAATTCAGGAACATTACATTCACCGGTATATACCGCAGAAGGTACGATGAAAAAGAAAACCCGCTTACGTTCACAATGAGCGCTCAAGAAAGAGACAGCCTTGGCGCAGCAGGTGATACTTCAATAGTTTTTCACACCTATGCTGATTCTTCTGCCGAAGGTGATTATATCATCGATAATAACCACTTTGTCTATGTCGGCACTGGCAATGGTGAGCTCATCGTCACTTTCTTTTATGTCGGTGAAAATAATGGCGAATACATATATGACCCCACTATCAAGGCGTTCTCATACCAGGGTCCTGGTCTGGGTAATTATTCACCGACCAAACTCCTCCCTTTACCAGAAAAAGATGAATTCTATGGATTGGGGATTAATCTGTTTGATGCTATTCAATTGAACGCCTATGGTTCAATCCTTGACAAAAATACGTTCTCGACAATTGGCGATAATGATAATTTTGGCAGGGGTTTTCATATGCATCTAAAAAAGCAATTGAGTATTTTCTCAGTTGACGGTGAATACATATCATATGATGAGCGCTTTTCCAAACCACAAGGCAAGGAAGAAATTGACTATCAATACCAATGGAATACAAACGAGCCTTTAGAAGAATTAGCCGACATTGTTCTTGGTATAAGTCCAAAGCCATTCTTTAAGGCTGCAGTGGGTTATGGCATACTCAATCGTACGCACAAGCGCAAATCAATTAGCCTCCACCCATTTTTTTTCAATTTCGGTTATCAATCAATTGAAAGTATTGACAAGTACTATGCAGGTCTTGCCAAGAAACAAGGTAAATTTGTGCTCAAGTCTCAATATGAATACGTGCAGGAAACACATCTTTTCAGTTACGATATACAATATTGGATAAGAAAAAACAGCCGCCTGGGTATCTCAGGGAATTTTGACCAGGATTCCACAAATAGAGGCATAACAACTGTCTTTGATATTGCAACCTCGCCTTTATCTATATCTTTAGGACACCGATTATTCAATGACACAACATTTTTCTTTGGCAATATCGGGTTGAATATCCAACACAAATACGGTGCGATAATCGGGAATCTTGAACAGATCCAGCGCTACTCGCAGAAACGGGATGAGAATTACCTGAAGGTCGATGATGGGACTGGCAACTATGTTTTCGACTCATTAACCGGCACCTATGTTGAAAAAGATGGCGGCGACTATATTAGAAAAATCTACCTGCTCCAGGAATTCGAACGCGTAGTCAACCGCAACTACAGTATTGAAGCATCCTATAGACAATCCATATTCGATTTAAGAAGCAGGTTCTACTATGCACAGGAGAGCGATTTTAAGAGTAATTTTGGTGAACTGCTCGTTACGCTTAGTGATGACCTGTATGAGCTCGAATTCAATGTGCATCAGGACCTAACAGAAGATGCTCGCTTTGCGCTTTTTGAAATATCAAGCCGCGAACGCCTGCTGTCTATTGCCCCTTCGTACAAGGCTTTGTCGGGTCGTGTCGAAGTCAAAGAAGTAATCGAACAACACAATACATTTATCAGTGAAAAAAGGGATTCTTATACCGGCAAAACAGCCTGGCGAATTCTGTCTAACCCAATTCTGCGCCCTGAACTTGGATATTCCTATAGCAAAATTTTCTCAGATTATTTCGCGGATACAGATCTTCTGCTTTATGAACCAAGAACGAGTATGTTAATAGGTATACCATATAAAACCAAAGGTCGCGTCGAATTAACTGGTGAGCTGATCTACAGAAGATACAACCTCGAAACAGTCCCCTACTTCTTTACTGCTGCCGAGCCACCTGGTCTCACAAAAATAGTAATGGCAACAGCCAGCCTGGGTTTTGGCAAACACACAATGTTCAGCCTCGTTTACAGAATTGAATTTTCTCCAGAGGATGAGTTCCGCCAGAACCTGCGTTTCCAGACAAAAATCAGGTTCTGATATGAAACTACGAGACTTTAACTATATATTACCTGAACAACTAATTGCCCAATATCCTCTAAAGGAACGCGGTCAAGCCAAATTGCTGGTTCTTAACCGCGCTGCGAAAAGCATTACGCATTGTCGATTCTGTGACATTTACAAGTTCTTTGAACCAAGTGATGTGCTGGCGATCAACAATACAAAAGTATTTAAAGCCCGGCTGCGGGGTAAGAAAACAACTGGCGGCGCAGTAGAGGTTCTCCTGATAAAACAACAAGCCGACGGTATATGGGAAAGCATGGTCTCTAATGCACGCCGGGTTAGACCGGGCACGCAAATTTTTCTTGGACCTGATGCCTATGTTAAAGTAATCGAGAAAAAAGGCTCAAGATGTCTAGTCGTATTCAATATTTCAGCTCATGAAATCATAGCTAAATACGGCATCGTACCGCTCCCACACTATATTAAGCGGTCAGCGATTACAAACGATGAGAAATATTATCAGACGACTTTTGCTGAAAAAATTGGGTCGATTGCCGCACCTACCGCAGGTTTGCATTTTACCAAAAGTATCTTGTCACAGTGCGAGAAAAACGGTGCACAGATCACCGAAACAACTCTGCATATTGGTCCTGGTACATTTAAGCCTATCAGAACCGAAAACATTGAAGAGCATGAAATGGAGGCAGAGTATTTTGAGATTTCGCAAAAGTCAATCAAAATTTTGCGCAACGCTAAAAGGTTATTTGGCGTTGGGACGTCAGTTTGCCGTAGCTTAGAGACCTATGCACATACCAAAAAGACCTTCGGGTTTGCTGATCTGTTCATTTATCCAGGACATAAGTTCAAGATAATTGACTGTTTGATCACAAACTTTCATCTCCCCTGTTCGACCCCGCTGCTTTTAGTCTGTGCATTTGCCGGCAAAAATCTTATTTTCAAGGCATATGAAGAAGCTATACAAAAAGAATATCGGTTTCTGTCTTATGGCGACGCGATGCTGATCATTTAAATCCCAAATTCCAAGAACCAAAACCCAAATAATATCCAAATTCTAAATTCGAAACTAACATAGCCGTTGTGGTCATTGCGAGGCTGACATAGTCAGCCGAAGCAATCTCTGTTATCACTATCACATATCATTATCAAGTAGATAATAGATACAGGATGTTAGATGTAAGTAACGACAATGTAGTCGCCTGCTTGCTCACACATTGCGGAGATTCATCAGGCATTGTTTGATAAACCTGTCCTGCCTGTCCCGAGTATATCGAGGGGAACGCAGTTGAAGGATCAAACAACTACGATTGTGGATTCCTAATTCGCGTAATTTGCTACAATTTGTGAAATTCGTGAGATCAAAATGTGTATGACAATGAAATTCTGCGGTTTTCAGTCTGGAAATCAAAGCGGATTTATCCACTCAGAATCGGTAACGCAGACCCATTCCCAGTGATAAAAGGGTACTGTGTTTTGTCTCGCCTCCGACAATACCAGGTATGATAAACGATGCCGCTCCCTGGGTGGTATTACCGGTCAGGTTGACAAAAATATCAAAGTTACCGATAGTAAAATCAGTGCCGCCACCAAAAGATATTGATGGCAGAGCTGACATCGGTATGCCTTTGATGTCAAAATACTGGAAATGGAAGATGACCCCGGCGCGCAGCGGGATGAATGTACGGAACCCTAAATTCAAACCAGCGCGCAATTTCATGTATCTGGAATCACTGGACATACTTGCGCCACCAAATAAACCAGTCTCAAACCGCCATATCCGAAAATCCATGCCTGCGGTGGCACCGCCAGTCCCCAAAAACAGCGTATTTATCACATCCTGATATACAGAATCACGCTTTTGGAAATTATAGACAACCACGGTGGCATGTCCGGTCACGATTTTATTTAGCGTATCAACAATAAGGTTATCATCATCGATCCTAACCGCCGGGGTTGTCATGGGGATCGATGCAAGAAGTTCATAATCACCCTGGATAAATGTTGGCAAGGAAAACTCTCCGCAAAGACCAAGGCTCACATGGTGCCATTCCTTTTTCAACCCCCAATAAAACGTCGAAAGAGCAAAACTTAAATCAATATTGCCCAAACATGAAAGGATTGAATCCGCATCGATTTCAAGATCAAAGGTCGCATCGATTACCCAATCATCAATCGCTTCTACATACGCCTGTCCGCCGCCACTTACCTGACCATCAAACAGACCAGTGAAATCCCCCTTTAATGAAACTGGCATGATCTGTAGACCAATACCACAATCAATACCCAATAGTCGTCGTGCAGCAGCAATGACAAAATAGTCGGTTGTAAAATGACCTTCACCTTCACCGTTAAATGCAAGGTCACCTTCAGCATCAAATTGAATCTGCACCGGGATCGAATCGCCGATCGGTATCTCATTTATGTCTGCATGGGTAAAGGTATATGCGAAATCAAGGCCATAATAGGCATAGGGGTTGCTCTGCGCGCTGAAATCTAAACCCAAATAATCACCTCTTTGAAACCCGAGACCAAATCCCCAACCTCTGAGTTTAAAGGCAAGGCCGATAAAATCAAGACCACCTATTTGCCTAATACCCAGATCAGTAGGAAGCCGGACTGTATCGAGAAATGGAGTCGGGATATGGATCAACGTATCAAAAGGGATATTAAACTCAGTAGCTATCTCAGTCGACATTTGAGGCGAGAAACTTAACATGGCTTCGAACTTATCAGTATCGAGCAAACTCGCCGGGTTTAGCGAAAAACCGAGCAAACCGCGGCTGATCGAAGGATTGGCAAAACCCGGGTGCACAAAAAACAGATTAGACCCGGGATAAGAATACAAAAGATTCGCATCTACCTTAGCTTCTACATTGACTTGGAGCAAAATCATAAAACACAATAAAGACATTACTCTATGATAACGAGAAAAAAAACCGTGTCAAGCAGAAACATAGCTCTTTGAGCGGTTATGTGACACTCACGTGTCGGTATTGGTCGCTGCGCGACGGTTGATGTTGCGATGCAACGGTTTCAAGTCACTGCCTTTCATAGAATTGGAGACCGGGAGAAATCGTAGATTCTTAAATAACTCAATGGCCTAATAACATAATTACTATCTGTTGATTATGTCTTGACAGCTCATGATTTATGAATATACTAGAATTTATGAATTTTATAAAGGAGAAAAATGCCAACTATTAATCAATTGGTGAGAAAAGGCAGGAAAAAGGTGTCGTCAAAGAGCAAAGCACCAGCCCTGCAGAAAAATCCCCAGCGTCGTGGCGTCTGCACCAGGGTCTATACTACTACCCCGAAGAAACCGAATTCAGCGCTGCGCAAAGTGTGCAAGGTCAGATTGACTAATGGGTTCGAGGTAACCGCATATATACCAGGTGAAGGACACAACCTGCAAGAGCATTCCATTGTGCTTGTCCGAGGCGGCAGGGTTAAAGACCTACCCGGTGTCCGTTATCACATAGTGCGTGGTAAGTATGATACAGCTGGAGTTGAAGGTCGGAAGAAAAGTCGTTCCCTTTACGGTGTTAAGAAACCGAAACAAGCTGAAACGACTTCATAGAGGAAACTAAATGGGAAGACGAAGAAGAGCACAGATACGGAGAATCCAACCTGACCCCAAATTCAACAGTATGTTAGTCAGCAAGTTTATCAATTACCTGCTTTGGGACGGGAAAAAGAGCACGGCACAGAGTATCTTCTATGGTGCGTTGAGCGTCATCGAAAAACTAACCAAAGAAGACGGTCTCACGGTATTTGAAAGAGCATTAAATAATGTTAAACCAGTGCTTGAAGTTAGACCGCGCAGGGTCGGCGGTGCCACCTACCAAATTCCTATGGAGGTCAGGACAAGTCGCAAGGAAACCCTTGCAATCAGATGGGTTATTAAAGCGGCTCGGGCTAGATCCGAGTACCGCATGGAACAAAGACTTGCCCAAGAGATAATTGCCGCAAGCCACAATGAGGGTACAGCCATTAAAAAACGGGAAGAGGTCCATCGAATGGCTGAGGCAAACAAAGCATTCGCACACTTCCGCTGGTAGGGAAGCTTTGACCACAAAGCTCATTAAAGCAGCTGACATCGTCATCAAAGACTGTCTGGGTGTCAAAAAAGGTGAACGTGTCGTTGTCGTTACAGATGAGCCATGTCGGGCAGTAGGCTATATTTTATGGGATAGACTACGACAGACAACGGATCCAATCTTGATCGAAATCGCACCGAGACAGATTCACGGACAAGAACCACCTACAACAGTCGCCGAGGCTCTAAAAACGAACGATGTGTTTATGATGCCAACCAGTCGATCACTTACCCATACGCATGCACGCATCGAAGCATGCCGTCGTGGTGCACGAGGTACAACAATGCCTGGTATCACCCTTGAAATGTTTGAACGCACAATGAATGTAGATTATAAGAAAATAGCACGCCTGACAACGAAACTCGCTAAGCTTCTGTCCAGAGCGAAGCGAGCAACAATAACCAACCAGCACAGTACACGGTTGGATCTATATCTTACTGGACGCAAAGGATACATCGACACCGGCTCTATTAAAAAACCTGGCCAGTTCTCAAATCTCCCGGCTGGCGAAGCATATATTGCGCCGCTTGAAGCGCGCAGCAACGGCAGCATTGTTATCGATGGTTCTTTTGCACCAATCGGTTTTCTAAAAGGAAACGTTTTCCTCGAAATTGAAGGTGGACAAATCGTAAATGTGCGCGGCAACAGAAAACTGAAATCCATCTTTAACAAATATGGTAAGAAAGAAAGGACGCTGTGTGAATTCGGGATCGGAACAAACTACAAGGCAAAAATCACCGGTGAAGTTCTTGAAGACGAAAAGGTTCTTGGCAGTATCCATATTGCATTCGGCAACAACCTTGGTTTTGGTGGTAAGAATAAAGCAAGGGTTCATCTTGATGGCGTTATCAAAGCACCAAGTGTCTGGCTAGACGGAAAACTGATAATCAAAAAAGGCAAGTATCTAATTTAATTATATTCTCGATTGATCAGTCTTTTAATCACATTATTTATTTACAATGCCCCAATATACGAAATAGAATTTTCAGGTAACGAATCAATCTCTGGTAAAACACTAAGCAAACAACTAATTTCCAAAAAGGGTGATGAGTTTAATGAAGTCGGCTTGGTTTTTGATATTGACAAGTTGGAGAGCTATTACAAAACACAAGGCTTCTTCAATACATCAATCCGACCCCAGGTTGAATCAGCCGAGAAAGGTATAAACATAAATTTCTTTGTGGAGGAAGGACAACGACCAAAAATAGAAAAAATCGTGCTAAACGGTATCGAACCAGACGAAATCAGAAAACTCGAATTCTTATACGAGATAGAAATCCACGATTTCTTCATTAAAACCAAGCTTATGCATACTGAAAAAGCTATTGAAGTTCATTATATGGATCGCGGTTATCCTTATGCCAAAGTAAAATCATTTTTGATGCCGGATTCTGGAGTTGTAGAATTGACCGTTGATAAAGGTGGATTTTACTACATACGAAATATTGAAGTAGAGGGTTTGAAAAAATGCAACCCCAAAATTGTCCGTCGCGAAGTGGATTTCAAAAAAGGTGACATATTCAATAGATCCAAACTCATCAAAAGCCAGCGCCGCATATACAGCGTTGGTTTCTTCGGTACTGTAAATGCCGAATTGGTCAAGCAAGAACCAGATAGCATTGACCTTATTTTTACGGTCAGAGAATTAAAAGCACGCATTCTAAATTTCGGTATCGGTATATCAATACCTTTAAGTTTTCTCATATCGATTGGAATTGAGGAACTTAATCTCTTCAACCAAGGACACCGTTATCAATTCAAACCCTCATTCAAAACAAACATTAAACGAGAATGGGAGTTCAAATTAGAAGGAAGATACACAATCCCTTATGTTACACCGTTGAAACTCACGGTTTCAGATCTACCCTTTTTCTGGTTTGAAGAAAAAGAGGATTTTACGAGACAAACGCGTGGCAATGAATTCCGGTTATCCAAGTTGATATCTGACAATATACAGTTTAGCATTGCTAACCAGTACAAATTTGTTCTTCTCGGCCCAAAAACTTATGTTGCACTCCCGGATTCGTTAAGAGACATCACAAACAGTATTAGATTTCAGGTCATGATTGATTTTCGGGATGAATTCTTCAACCCAAGAAAAGGTTTTTACGCAGTTCCGCTCATCGAATATGCCGGTGGTGTATTCGGCGGGGTAAATGATTTTTGGCGTTTGGAAATAGAAAACAGACTATTCTTAAGGTTGTTCAAAAATACCTTGGCCCAACGATTAAAAACAGGTTTTGTCATCCCAAGGAATGGTGTATCAGTGCACCAGAAATACTACTTGGGTGGCCAGTACTCTTTGAGGGGTTATCCAGAACGCTCTATTGGACCTGATACGCTTGCTGATGAAAAGTATGGGAACGTCCTTTTGAACTATAATATTGAATACCGTGTCGGACTTCCATGGAATTTTGGCATTGTTGGATTCTTTGATATCGGCTATATAAACAACGAGTTCGACATCCAAAATAGTGATTACTTGAAGGCTGGCGCGGGTTTTGGCTTGCGTTATTATACGCCGATAGGCCCAGTGCGTGGCGACATAGGTTTCCCATTAATGGACAAAGGTGAAGGCGAAAATTCAAACAGAAGTCCAGAACTCTATTTAGGTATTTACCATATTTTCTAAAATCATGAAGAAATTCATCTTTCCAGCAATAGTAATCTTGCTTTTAATAACCGCGGTAGTTGTGCTTAAAGCAATAAACTTCACTGAGTTGACAATTGGTTTCATTGAAAAAACCGCGCATGTCGACATTAAGTACCGCAAAATAGCCGGCAATGTCTTTCAGGGTTTCCGAATCGAAGACTACTGCATCAAGCTGTCGCCAACTGACAGCATCTACGGAAAAAGTGCAGCCATTGCATTCAGATTCTATCCTTCGCTACTTAGATTACCAAACTTGTTTGAGGTAAATCTCGTTGAGCCGAACGTGGTGCTAAAGAAAAAACCCCGTTCTGAAGACAAAGAAGGTGGCTTCAACGTGCCCCATTTGAACCTGGGATTAAGGTTCAATCTAAAAAATGGTAAGCTAATATATGTTGCTACAAAAATCCGGGTAGTCGAAGGTATTTCTGGTCTCGTCTTTATTGATCTCGTTGCTGGCAAAGTCTACATGAACACCATGAACCTCTCATTTCGAACTAAAGACTATCCACTTGTCATAACGAGCGCTAACCTTGATCTAAGAATAGACGATAACGGGATAGATGCCAAAAAGTTCAAAATAAAAGGAAAAGGGCTAACGCTCCAGGGTAAAGGTACGTACTCATTCGTTGACAATGAAGCGCGCCTTGAATTTACAAAATCCAGAATCGATATCGAACAGTTTAATATCTATCAAGGTACGATTAACTTCACCGGTAAAGTTGGATACTGCAACGACAAACTGCTGCCTAATATTCACGGTACTGCCAAAGGAGTTTATCCAATCGATTATTTTGATTTTGAGACCAATGTTTTTTCCGATACCCTCTGGGTAAACATTTTTGATGGCAGGATCTGGAACGGTAATGTATTCGCACAGGTCAAGTTTTTCAACACTGAACACTGGGGGTTTGAAGCTGAATTCACTGATGTTGATGTAGCACACTTCCTGCGTACGAAGTCGCCGATACTGGTTAGCGGCTTCCTTGGTTACCGAAATCGAAATATAGTCGGCTATCTCCACTCACCATCCGAGCAGGGACTGGATATCGATTCGCTAATGTTGTTCGGGCATACTACCGGATCACAAATAACAATGGATTCGCTCTTTATAAACGAGGGAAAGAAAACCCTTACTGCTCAGGGCGACCTCTACCCCGTGTATGATCTTGAAATTATATTCAATGATTTTGTTATCGGACGCTTTGAAGAATTTGCCCCGGTCCAGGGTGAAATTAACGGAACCTGTGCCCTGCGCGGTTCATTCAAAGATTTACTTGGTACCACAGTTAGTGCTGATATCAACGGCAGTAACCTTTTAGTCGGAGACATCGGTGCAGAAAAAGTAGCTCTAAGGAGTGCTAAATTTCAATTCCCGAAACGGACTGGACAACTTGAACTAATCCTCGAACATCCTTTTTATAAAACGAACACGATTGAAACATTTGCGCTATATTCTAATGATAGCATGGTCAACATCGAAGCGCGCAAACAAGATAGTGAGATAAAAATATCCGGCGTCATGAATGCCAAGTTAAACGGTGAAATCAAAGAGATGACTCTCTTATATAATACTGTTGAAACAACGAACCGTGCACCGATAAAGTTCGATATAGCCAAAAGGGATATTGGCGAGATCGATCTCAATTTTATCGACGGCCAGTTGAAGGCAAATTTAGAACCTTTGGAACTTGATCTATCTCAGGGGCAGGCAGCAAAATTAGCATTAATACTGGGCTTTCGAGAACCCATCGAAGGAACAATAGATCTTACTTTAAGAGATACCAAGTTTACGATCAATGCTCATGACATCAATTTTATTGATCTGAATAACGGTACCCTGAAAGCAAGCGGCGAGTATATCGAAAACAAACTTATAGTTGAATCATTGACTGTGGTCGACGAAAAAAGTCAGCGCGTTCACTTAGAAGCGACCCTATCGTCTAATAGATCATTCGTCCATGCCAAAGTGAAGGGTGTTGGCATTTGGATTTTCCCCTTTCTAAATAAGATCTTGGTAAAACCCACTGGTATCATCTATGCAGACGTAACCCTGGAAGGAAATATTGATGACTTCAATTTCTCTGGCTCAGGAGAAATAAAGAACGGCTCTTTTGGTGTCGACGTAATAGCCGCGCACATAGACTCGCTTAACAGCAAGATAAGGTTTGATAAAAACATGATATTCTTTGAAGCTGCTAAAGCCAAGGTTAGTGCACTTGGACATTCATACCAGTCAAGTTCCAAAATGGCTGATGCCACGGCTGGTGGGTATATAAAGTTGGAACCTCATTTCAAAGTTAAAAACCTCAACTTCGAAGTTAGTTTCAAAGACGCGCCATTCCAGTACCAACCATTTGCTTATGGGGTGGGCAGTGGTAATTTCTCCTTTGGTATGAAAGATAAAATCAGCTATTACAATGGCAACATAGTTGTTAAACAAGCAATTGTCCCGTTGGAATTTGGCATGCAAATCGAGGAAGAGGAAGCCACGGCGCTTGATACCTGGACCATGAATATCAGAATCAAAGGCGAAAGAAATATCTGGTTGAGGAACCGTGAAGCAGATATTGAGCTCGGCGGCGAACTCTTCTTTCTAAAAGAACAAGGACCGCTTTACCTGTCCGGCAGATTGGAGACGCACCGGGGGAACTTCTACTGGTTAAATCACGTCCTTTCCATTACCCACGGACAAATTACGTTCATACCCGAAGAACAGATTGATGCTGAAATGGATGTCTGGGCAGAAATGGATACGCGCGAAAGGCATCCTGAAACAGGTGAAGAAATAGTAATCAAATTGCACTGTTTTGGACCCATGTCAGAACCGATATTTGAGTTCTTTTCTGAACCCGCCTATTATAGTGAGCAAGACATTCTAACTTACTTGAATCTCAATGTTTCCTGGCGCGAGATGGAACAGACAAAACAAGGGGATTATGTCGAGAAAGTTCTACCCCGCAGCATTCTTTCTTGGCTCGAAGGCGATGTCTCGCGACGTATTCGAAGGTATACTGGTCTCGACTATGTCCGGATTGAAACGCCATTTTTTGAACCGGAAAGTAAAACGAAGTTGAGCGTCGGGAAGTACGTATCAAGAAATGTATTTGTAACTTATACTTATGACGTTACTTCTTTGTCAAACGAATTTAATGTTGAATACTTTATCGATGATAAAAATGAAATCCTTATTAAACGCGATGAGGAAGGCGAATATAGCCTGCAGTATCAGTACCGAATAAGGTTTTAACTATCTTGACAATTATATAAACCTAGTTATAATTGAGTTGTCTAAAATATGGAGGTTTTTTATGCACAGAGTTGGTCTTTTTTTGTTTTTACTAAGCACTATACTATTTAGTGCGCAACGTCCCGGTGCAGTCTTTCTGATGATCTGGCCCGGCGCGCGACCCACCGCGCTCAGCGGCGCATATACTGCAGTCGTCGAGGACGCAACGGCATGCTATTATAATCAAGCCGGACTTGGCTTCATTGACGAAACAACTGCTACGCTCCAGCATGCCAACTGGCTGCCTGGGCTCCACGATGACATGTACTACGAATACTTAGGTATTGCCAAACCCTTTAAAAAAGGTACTTTTGGCTTATCCATTATCTATCTCACTACGGGCAAAACTCAGGTCACAAATAGCGAAGGAACATACCTCGGTGAATACACAACTTTTGACATCGCCGTGGGATTGAATTACGGATTCACGCTTACTTCAAAGTTGGGGTTAGGTCTGGGGTGGAAAGTCATCTACTCATACCTGGTGCCTGATTGGGTGTTTACGAAAATGCCTGAATTGGGCATTGAACAAGGCGGTACTGGTTTAACATATGCTTTTGATACTGGTATCTTGTATAAACCCTTTGAATTTCTTTCGCTGGCGGCGGTACTGCAGAATATTGGTCCCAATATTAGCTATTCAGAAAGTGGCTCATCAGACCCTCTACCCTATACGTTCCGTGCAGGTTTCCAATTCAGCCCGGTGAATTCCAAGATATTTCGGGTATCGCTCACTGCAGATGTAACAAAAATATTGGTCGGTATGTTTGCGCAAGAAGAAAACAGCTTTTTCGAAAATTTGAGTTACGAGCTCGAAGAAGCATGGAAAGCAGTTGGTCTTGAAATAGAATACTATAAATTCATCAAATTAAGTGGGGGATACTTCATCGACACAGAAGGTGAAAGAAAAGGCTTAACCTTTGGTGGCGGGGTTCGTGCCGGTGGTTTTTCCCTCGATGTAGGTGTTGATCAAGCAATATACGACTTCAACACAACAAACCGGAAATTCTCATTATCATATCAATTCTAATCCTCCCAAAACCAAAATTATGGAGGCTGATTTGAAAAGAATTCTTGCCCTGATATTGCTCATCAGTCTTGGTGCCGGTGAGCGTTTGACTATTGTAAGAAACGCGCAAAATCACATGCCACAGAATCCACCCAACCCTAATTTCATGTTGAAATTGGTTGGCGAAACGAGTACCCAATCAATGCCTGTACATCGGTACCAGGCGGTAAAGTTGTTCAGAAAATTCCCCATGGACAAACCAAAAACGAGCGAAGGAAAAGCAATACTCAATGTCCTTGTTCTAAGGGTTGAATTTGTTGAGGATACTGATTCCCTGACTACTGGTAATGGGAAAATGGATATGGCGGGTTATCTTGAACCGGATAGCGGTCTATACTATGATCCGCCGCACGATAAGATTTATTTCCAACGCCAAATGCAGTTTTTGAGCAACTATTATAAGAGCAATACATTTGGTCGAGTAGAGGTTACCTCTACAGTAAAACCTGATGCACAGACCGAATCTTACCAGTTACCACATAAAATGGCATATTATTCTGGATATGATCACTATGATCCAAACACTGGTTTTGTCTACTTTAATACCTATGGTATGGAAATGGGTTTGATCAGAGTACTCGTTGATGCGATTGCCCAAGCAGATCAGGACCCAACCATAGATTTTTCAGACTATGATGAGATCGTGGTTTTCCACGCCGGGTGCCTTTTCCAAACGAGTCTGAACTTCTGGCGATTTCGTGATCTTCCAGCCGCAACAATACCAGAAGGTGCTTTGGAATATTATTTAGGTATCCCTTATATCCTTGCCAATGCCGGTACTGACACGATACGGTGTGCCGCCATCAATTCGGAGATGGCAAGAGTCGATGAATACATGGTTGGTATCGCAGGAACAATCGTCCATGAATTTGGTCATACCCTGGGTCTACCTGACCTGTATGATGTCACAGGTTGGTCAAATGGCGTCGGTGCATGGTGCTTAATGTGTACGGGCGGGTGGACAGGTAATCCGCGCGCGGGTGCGCCCGAGGGTGTCATACCGACAAATCTCAGTGCCTGGTGCAGGTATGATCGGAATTGGGTGAACCCGGTCGTGGTGGCTAACCCGGATACCTTGGTAACGATCCGCGCCTCAGCAATCGACACAAATCAATATAGTCTTGCTGACCAGACCATGGTCAAGGTACCGATCTCGTCAACTGAATTCTTCCTCATTGAAAATCGGCAGCAGGATATCAGACAAAAGGATACTATTATTGTTGATGTCGAAGATGGTGTCGTCATCTCAGTTGACCACGGGGAATACGACTTCTTCTTGCCGGGCAGCGGCATCCTGGTATGGCATATTGATGATGAAGTAATCAGTCTGTGGAACGATTCAGGTTATAATATAGTCCAAATCGACCCTAAACACAAAGGCATTGATTTAGAAGAAGCCGACGGCATCCAGCATTTTGATGAATGGTGGTACGGCGATTCGCTCGAGTACTATGGTTCAAAATATGATGCGTTTTTTGTCGATGACAGCGCCAGGGCGAATTTCGTATTTGGTCCGTTTACCAAGCCAAATTCTGATTCCTACTATGGTAAATCATTAGCCAGTTTCAAAGTCGAATCGAGTCTTGATACGCTCATGGATGTATCAATTGATTTTGACATTTACCAGGATGGCTTCCCGCTACAAGCTCAATACAACCAACCTATAAAATCAGTTAGCTATGGAGATCTGGATGGTAATGGAGACAAAGAAGTAGTTGTCGCCACCAAGATCGGTGGCATATTCTGTTATAACCACGACGGCACAATATATGGTTTCTATTCGCGGTTCAATACTATTACCACTTTTCTGGCTATCGGCGACATAAACAACGATGGTGCAGACGACATCATTTTTGCCCGGGACAAAGAACTCATGTGTCTGAGCGGTTTGACTGTGGATACCTTACCGGGTTTCTCATTCAGTACCGAGGATGAAATCCTCGGGGCACCGCTTATCTTTGACCTTAATGATGATGGTCGCGACGAGCTCATCGTGGGTAGTAAAGACTATAAACTGTATTGCCTTGATTCAACCGGCACAAATATCCAGAACTTCCCCATCTCATTGAATACCTGGCTCCTTTCAACACCTTGTGTTTTCAATGTAGAACAGAAACAAATTGGGGTACTCGGTTCAGACGGCAGATTTTGGATCATCGATAAAGACGGTATTGTCAAAGAATTCACCGAGTCAGAACACAATATGCTGACATTTGCTTCACCAGTCTGTGGTGACATGGACCGGGATGGCAACCCTGAAGCCGTGATAATCAATGGCTACGGTACGATATACATTTATGGCGAAGATACCTTAGAGCAGTGGTTTGATATTTTGATTGATACAACATTCTTTATGACACCTGGCTTAGCTGATATAGACAATGACGGGTACTTAGAAATCATAATGGCAAATTCCAGCAAAACATTCTATGTGACTAATCGCAACGGTACGTCGGAAAATAACTTTCCTATTTACAGCGACGCCAATGTCTTCTACCCGATTCTTGCGGCTGATTTTGACGGTGACAATAAAAAAGAAATCACCTACGGATTGGGGACTGCAGACTCATTCGGTTTTGGTCAATTAAAGATTATTAATGACCGAAAAAATGAGTTCCCATTTTCGCCGCTGTTTGGTGAGATGGGATTCTCATCACCCGGGGTTGTTTTTGACCTCGATGATGACGGCGACCTGGAATTAGCTTGCGGCAGCGACTTTGGTGCCCTTTATATCTGGGATTTCCCTGGTACTGATGCCTCATGGAGCGGCTTCATGAATTCACCTAAGAACTGGGGTTATTATGACGGTACATTAGTTGACCCGCAGACACCTGGTGGCTTGCTCGGCATTTGCTATATCTATCCTTCACCAGTTGAAAGAAAAGGGCGCGTAAGGTTCTTCCTTAATCAAAATGCCCGAATCACAATTGATATCCTCGATATAGTCGGTCATAAAATCGGTAGTGAAGTAATTGAAGATCCGACCCCTAATGAGTACAATGAAGTAGGGTTTGATTTCTCAAAACAAGCGAACGGCGTCTATATTCTTCGAGTTGAGGCCGATGATGGCAACCGAAAAGAAGTAAAACTAAAGAAATTCGCGGTGTTAAAATAAAGATGGAGGTTACATGATTTTAGGCATTTCATTGATCATTCTTCAAGCGATGAATCCGATCTTCGCATCTGCGGCGGTACCTGGTTTAGGTGAACTTATCCAAGGCGAAAAATCCAAAGCACGAACCTTCTTTATTTTGGAGGGTTCAATATGGCTGACCTACTTGGGTTTCAATTACTTTGGGTATAAGATGGATAAATCAGCCAGGGCATTTGCAGTCGACCATACCGGAGCCAACCCAGCAAACCACGATGACCAATATTTTGACGCGATAGAAGATTACCTTTCGTCAGAGCAATTTAACCTGGAGGTCGAAAGAAACGCAAGCCTATACTACCCAGATGATCCAGCAGAGCAGCAGCGATATATAGAAGAAAACGGCTATTTTGGTGATGACACATGGGAATGGGATACACTAACAAACCGAACTGCCTTCTGGGAAAAGCGAAAATCCGCCCGGGAAAACCTTCGTCGGGCATCTTTCATGCCTGGTTTTGCGATCATAAATAGAATCGTATCGATAATCGATGTAGTCGTCTTTAAAGAAGAAGACAAGGTTCATTTTGACACCGAACCAGGACGAATCGGGATACAGTATAGATTTTAAATACTAAATTCGAAATACTCACCCTGTTAGATATGAGCCTAACTACTTTTTCCAGACACCTATAATATCATAAGGATAATATGATGTGTGCTATCTCTGAAAATTGGTTTATCTAACAGGGCAGGCAATACCAAAATTCAAATTTGTTTAGAAATTAGTGCTTTGGATTTAAAAGAGGGTTCTTGGAAACGAAAAAGTTGATTCATAAAGCCTGTACGATTCTCAAAGAAACAAAGACTCTATTCGTCCTCACTGGTGCTGGCATCTCAGCAGAAAGCGGCATCCCAACATTTCGTGGTGTAGACGGTTTATGGAAGAACTATTCAGCAACGGATTTAGCCACACCCGAAGCATTCAAGAAAGACCAGAAAATGGTCTGGGAGTGGTATCATTGGCGCCAGAATATCATTTCAAAAGCTGAACCTAACCCTGCTCACTATGCATTAGTCGCCCTGGAAAAAAAGATGGCGCGTTTTCTTTTGCTAACCCAGAACGTCGATAACCTTCATCGACGCGCCGGCTCAGAAAATGTCTTGGAACTTCACGGCAATATTTTTAGGACACGCTGCTTATCATGCGGTGAAATAGCTGACTACCAAAAGCCGCCTGAAACATCGAGCAACACAATACCCAAGTGCACGTGCGGAGGTTTACTCAGACCTGATGTAGTCTGGTTTGGCGAAGCAATACCCCAGGATATCTGGCAGAATTCCCTGAATTTTTTAAGTCAAGCTGACGCTGCACTGATATGTGGAACATCAGGTATTGTATGGCCTGCCGCAGCACTCCCGGAGATCGCCCAGCACAACAATACAAAGATTATCGAAATCAACCTCGAACCAACACCGGTCAGCTCGATTGTCGACGTATCAATTCAGGGTAAAGCCGGTGAAATACTGCCAAAAATAGTAGCCGCACTTAATCAGTTTTGCGGTTAATTACTACAAAATATATGCCGATTCCAATATCCATATTACCGTATATATAAGAATCATCATGATACTCTGGGCAATTGGGAATATCTCAAGACTTCCTTTAGTATTTCCTCGGTTTCTTTGGCTGCTTCTTCATCAATAGGGTTGATTGCGAAACCAGCGTGGATCATAACATACTCGCCGACCTTTATTTCGGGAACAAGGACTACTGAGATCTCTCGCCGTACACCCATAATCTCGGCAACTGCCAGATTATCCTTTTTTATCTCTTCTATTTTTCCAACAACCCCTAAACACATAACTTGTTAAACTCCAATCCTCAAATTACAAATACCAAACAAATCACAAATAAATGCCAAAAAGGATCGTATTCGTGTTTCGTAAGTCGTAGTCGTTTTTTCAATTTCGTCACCCGCATCATGCTCTACGGCCTACGCTATTCGCGTAAATCACTTGTCCATAAGAAATACAGCCGTCATTAGTGGGTAATTTATGGTGAAAATAGACTTCAAAACCAGCTTTTTCAAACTTTGCAATCATCAAATTCAGTAAATATCGGTTTTGAAAAACCCCACCACTAAAACATACCTTTTTCACTCTATACAGTGTACTCAGTTTTTCTGTCACATCAAGAGAAAATGTAGCAACCGTGTTGTGGAACTTGGCGGCGATAACAGAATTTGGGATCCCCTTCTCAATATCTTTGACTATAGCGCCGAGCATCGGCTCGATTTTGATAATCAAAGGTTCAGTTAATTCAAGCGTATAGGGATAGCCGGCACTGACGCTTGAACGAACAATGTATTCGAGATTTATTGCCGCTTCTGCTTCATAGGTTATCACTTTAATAAGACCCAGCATCGCGGCAACGCAATCGAAAAGACGACCCATACTCGATGTATAAACTATGCTGCTATCAATATCTACCATCCGGGTAATCATTTTGATTTCTCGTGAAGGTGCCAGTTGTGAAATCTTCTTTGCCGCGGCAAGTCTACTACGCCCTTTACCAAATTGCGCTGCACTGGAGCCAAACAACTTGTATAGATACGCAAGCGCAATACGATATGGTTTCATTATACTTGCCTCGCCCCCTGGCAAAGGAAGATATTCTAAATGACCAACCCGCTTTTGGTCACCAAGGTCACCGATAAAAAATTCACCGCCCCAGATTTTGCCGTCAGTGCCGTACCCGGTACCGTCAAAAGCAATGCCTATGGCTTTGTCTAAAACCCCGTGTTCACCAAGACACGAAACAACATGGGCTATGTGGTGTTGTACAGCGATCTTCTTACCCTTCATCTTTTTTGCAATTTTTGTCGAAAGGTAATCGGGGTGCAAATCATGAATTATCATTTCTGGTTCAATGCGAAACCATCGTTTGTATTTTTTGACCATCTCATCGAAAAACTTCAGCGTCTCGATATTATCCAAATCTCCGATATGAGGAGAAATATATGCTTCGTAGCGATTGGCGAGCGTAAAAGTGTTTTTAAGATATGGCCCAGTTGCCAAACTTGGTTTTACAGAATAGGGCAAGTCAATATACGAAGGCGCATAACCCCGCGAACGTCTGATTATTGAAAAACCTCGGTTGGGCAGGTAAAAACCAATTGAATCATCACAGCGGTTGATGATCGTCCGATCATGGGTAAGGAAATGAGTGACGATACTGCGGAGTTTTTCAGCAACCTCGTCGTCATCTGTAACAATCGGTTCATCCTGGATATTGCCACTCGTCATAACCAAATAAGGGATGTGTTTAAGCAAAAGATGGTGCAGTGGTGCATAAGGAACCATTACGCCAAGGTATGGGTTATTCGGTGCTACTGATTCGCAAATAATCTTCCCCTTCTTGCGGACCAACATTATGGGAGCAACCGGTGAATTGATAAACTCCTTTTCATATTCAGTTATATCGGTGATCTTTGTTAGATCACTGGACTTTACCATTATTGCAAATGGTTTTGTGGGGCGTTTTTTTAGATGTCTCAAGGTGCGCACTGCTTTGTCGTTTGCTGCATCGCAAGCAATATGAAAACCTCCAAGACCTTTGATAGCGATGATCTTACCCTGCTTCAATAACTCTGCGGTCCTGATAATGGGGTCTTTACAGATAACTTTGGTTCCTGCTAATGTGTAAAGAAACAACCTCGGCCCACAATCAGCACAGCAATCAGGTTGAGCATGGAACCGCCGATCTGCAACTTCGGTAAATTCTGCAGCGCAATCTTTGCACATTACGAACCTCTTCATCGACGTGTTCTTTCGATCATAGGGCGTCTTAAGGATGATGGAGTATCTTGGGCCACAGTTAGTGCAATTAATAAAAGCAAATTCGTAGCGACGATCTTTTCGGTCATTGAATTCTTCCAAACAGTATTCGCAAGTAGCAATATCCGGAGATATTTGCGTAAAGCCTTTGCCAGCCTTACTCTTCCTTATTGAGAACCGCTTGTATGACTTCGGTTCGAGGTCCAAAATTGATATTTTGTCTACCCGGGAAGCCCGAGGTTTTTGAATCTGCAACCTTTTTACAAAACCGACGATCTTTTTATGACTGCCCTCAATTTCAATATCAACACCATTTATTGTATTACGGATATAGCCATTCAACCCAATGTCGTGGGCAAGACGATAGACAAATGGCCTGAAACCCACTCCTTGAACAACACCCTTAATGTTTATCCCGTACCTTATCAGTCCCTTATTCTTCACAGCACGGGTTTTCTTGGAATTTCCTTTTTTCGTACGCTTTCTCTTCCCATGCGATGATTTAGAACCATATTGAAAAGGTACGGGACTAACCTTTTTTCTTTTTAGCATTCAGTTCTTTTTCTAAAAATGAGCAAAATTTACCAAAACCATCACCGGTCTTCGCCGATACCTCAAAAATTCTCGCCTTTGAGTTTTCTCTTAGGATATTCTTCTTTGCCTCGTCTTTGCGAAAATCGACATAGGGAAGAAGATCACATTTATTGATCACCACAACCTTGGCAAGATGAAACAACAAAGGGTATTTCAGCGGTTTATCATCACCCTCAGGCGTCGACAGAATTGCAAGCTTATAGTCTTCACCGATTTCGAATTCAGCCGGACACACGAGATTACCAACATTCTCAATCAATATAAGATCATATTTTTTGTCTATTTTAGGCAGGGCCTGAGCGGTCATAAAAGCATCAAGGTGGCATTCGGTGACTGTATTGATCTGAATAACATCAACTCCCAGCTTAGCCAGACGTTCACTATCAACTTGCCCTCGGATATCACCTTCGATAACCAATATTTTTCTTTTCTTCTTGAAATATTCGACAATCCTCTCAATGACACTTGTCTTACCGGCACCTGGGGAAGCAATGATGTTTATCACCAGACTGTTCATGCGGTCGAATTGTTGCCTATTCTCTTGCGCTCGCTGTTTATTCGAAACTAATACTGACTTGAGTACTTTAATTCTCTTCATGATGTTTCTTTCAAAATATGGTAGACAATATTAAGAATTGAATATTTGTAATTAGGATTCATCCACGCCTATCTCAGATGAGCGGGATTCATTTGTTCTTTGATATTTATCATTTGACATTTTTGCATCATTCTCCTTCAATCGATTCTACATAGAACTCCCTACCGGATATGACTTCTATGGTCATCTTGCCGCATTCAGGGCAAACCAGGATAGGTTCTTCGATCTCGTTTTCTTTACCACAATCCGTACACTTTATGCGTATCGGCACTTCACTAAAAATAATCTCAGCATCCTGGCATTTTGTATCAACCTTTAGATGCTCAAAGTAAAAGCAGATCGAGTCAGGGGAAAACCCGGTGAATTTCCCTATTTTTAAGTAAATTTTGTAGATACTTGAAAAGTTGTTTTTTTTTGCTTCGTTATTGCAGAGATCAACCAGAGATTTTGTTACGCTAAACTCGTGCATGTTATTGGCAAAGCATTTCGTCCACAAAACAAAGCAAGCAAAAGATCATCGGACAATCGCAAATTTACAGACTTTATTGCCGTACATAGAAGATCTAACTAAAGCAAAATACAACCCGCTACCGATATCGTCAGGGATAGACCAGACAACTTCACCAAATACTGGATCCGGCTGTAGATTATCAATGAGCAACCTACCAGATATAGCATATATATTAACCAGTGCATCCACAGGGAGATTCTTAATGCGCAGTGACCCCTTGTTGCCGAGCACCGGGTTTGGGTAAATCAGTATGCTGTCAAGTGGAATCGTTGTATCATACTGGACCGCGACCTTTAGCAACCCGGTCTCGCCGGCTAACCATAAACATCTTGTCCAAGGGTCAAACTCAAATCCCTGTACTTGAATGAGTTCATTGGAAAATACAAAGAACTCTATGTGCACACCAAGCTCATAGTATCTCCACCCACCCAGGATATCAAGCTTTGGATCGTAATAGTAAAGACCATCCCGCGCCATGATCCATACCCTTTCCTCAGAATCCATTTCTACATCGAAAAGCTCCTCAGATGAGACATTTGTCATCGCTTTGAAATCAACACCATCATAAATTACGAAGCCAGATTCATTAGCTAAATAAAAGTTGTCATCCTGGTCAACAATGCAACCATAGGCATACGTCGAAACCAAACCATCGGCTAAAGCAAATTCAGCCCGGACATCATCGCTCCGGTCAAAGAGCGTGTTCTGTGTATCAATCATAAGCAAAGTCTTATGCGTTACAAAAGTTCGCCAGATCTTGCCCTCAGAATCCACCGCCATTTCAACGACAAATCCAATTTGCCAATCTAAAAAGTAAACCTCTTCGCGCGCTGAATCAATTACCCATATCTTATCAGAAGAACCAGCCAAAGCAAGAAACATATTATTCCTGGCGTCAAACTGGATATCCCAGACTGCCTCAGTAGTGTCCATATTATGGTATCCTTTTCTCATGAAATACCAATTATCATGCTCGGGTTCGTATGAGAAAACGAGTACTGTATCTGACGGGCTGATCGTATTCATGGCAAACCATACCTTACCATCTGGAGCAGTTACACAACGGTGAACGTGATTAGATGGAAGAATTGAATCACGTGAAAAATTTATCCATTCTTCAGCATTGTTCAACCAACCAAAGCCCTTTGAATCACTGTTTCTCGAACCACAAGCGACAAATACCCCGAATTCATTTGCAGTGATGTCTGATATGTGATTTGATGGTAAACACGGGCGTTTTGTTAACGCCCAGAGATTATTGCCGAAATCGTATTGCCCGATGCCCTCCCCAAAGTAATCGCGGTGATATCGGTTGCCAAGTCCGCAATAGATATCGCCAGTAATGTTCAACAGAGAATTGACTCGACAGAGATACGGTATGCCATTGTCGATAACAGTTAGACTCCCTTGATGAAAAATCCCGACCTGTGATATTGAATCTAAAGCGAGCACGAGCGAATCATTGATGCAGTTTATGTCAAAAACCTGTTCGTTAATAAGCAAGGTATCAAAAAGCAAGGTGTCGAAATAGTTTCCTTGAAAACTGTTTAACCCCGACCCGGTTGCCACGTATACGGACGTGTCCATGATAAATATTTTGTTTATGTGCTTGTCGAGAAGTCCCTTGGTCACAGAAGAATGGCTTTGGAAATCTTTGCTGAACCGAACAAGACCATCATCAGTACCAACCCAGACAGATGTATCGTCAAGCGCGATAGTCAACACATTTTTCGACGGTAATCCTTCAGACTCAAATATTTTCATCCTCACATCATCAGAAAAATCAGCCGGTGTTCCCATTGTATTGATAAACAACAAACCATCAGTTGAACCTACATATACGCTGTCACGTTGACAGACAATCTCTTGTGTGCACGTGCCGGTCAAATATTGTATGGGGTAAATTTGAATAGCATCGAACATATCATCAACCTGAGCAAGGCCCAGTTCATTCCCCACCCAGAGACAACCGGAACTATCGAGCCCAAGACAGTGCTGCCGGTTCATTTGCAACCCGTCTGTATTGGTTAAAACACGAAAACCTTTGGTCTGCTTATTAAATGCAATAACTCCGCCGTTAGTTGCACCATAAATAATTGAATCTCTACCACTGATCTCATAATAGTAGTTTGTATTTGTATAATACTGTGGTTGTAAATTAATCTCAGCAACGAGGACTAAAATTAGTATCATGGAATACCTTTTTTATACACTCAGTTGAAATCACATAAACCAACCGCAGCGACAGAAAAGCTCTCAAAAGCAATTTCAAAGGTGCTGACGGCTTGTAGTGTTTATTGAAAAATCTATAAAAACCGCGTGAGTGATGCATGGCTGGATGAACATTATCAGCCCGAAAATTCTCACCGCGGTAGTGTATGGCGTATGATTCTGGTAACCACCAGGTTTCCCAACCCCTTTCCTTTATTCTATAACACAAATCAGCATCCTCGAGGTAAAGGAAAAAACCTTCATCAAAAAAACGCACCTGACCAGCAGCAACCCTTCTTATCATCATCAGAGAACCTTCCACAAAATCAACTTTCTGAGGGTAACCAGAATCTAAATTAAGGTAAAGATATTTGTTGGACAGAGTATTATTAGGAAATACTCTCCGGGCTAAGGATCGACGGCCAAAAGGTACGTTGAAGTAGTGCGGAAATTTGCGACACGTATGTTGGCGAAACCCTAAAGGACTGAGAATCTCTCCACCAAGGATACCGCACTTCGGATGCTGTTCCATGAATTTGAACATCAAATCCAGCGTATTAGGGAATATTACAACGTCCGGGTTGAGCAGCAAGAGATATTTGCTTTTCAGGATCTGCGCGACTCTGTTCACAGCGGCTGCAAAACCAAGGTTGGTGTGATTGCCGATATAGCGTACATTAGGAAAAGAACTTCGGGCATGCTGCAGGCTACTGTCTGACGAGCCGTTATCATAAACGATTATTTGACAACCGTTCGCAGCTCCGTTATTCATGTTGAGCGCGGTCAGGCAATCAACTAAGTGATGACCTGAATCATAATTAACTATGACAATATCTAACTGCACTTTGTTCTCAATATTGATTTGGCTCTCAATTTCCAGACCAGCCAAAATGCTTCCCAGATAATACCCTTTGACATCTTCGACTTACCTTGCCGTCTTTCTACAAAAACTATTGGGATTTCTTTGATCCGCAGACCTGTTTTGCAAATACAAAAAACACTCTGGATTTGAAAACCATATCCATCAACTTTAAAGCTCTTCCAATTAACACTTTCAAGTGCTTTGCTTGAGTAGCACTTGAAACCGCTGGTCAGGTCCCTGACTGGTATACCGGTAACAAGGCGCGCAAACAAACAGGCCAAGAAAGAAAGAAGGAGACGTTTCATTGGCCAGTTGACAACACTTACACCATCTACATAGCGCGATCCAATAATAAGATCATACCCGTCCAAAAGCTCGATAAACCTTGGTAAATCATCGGGGTTGTGTGAGAAATCTGCATCCATTTCAAAAACAAAATCATAACCGAGTTCTATTGCATAACCAAACCCCAACACATAAGCAGTACCTAACCCCATTTTGCTCGGGCGCCTTACAAGATGAATTCTCTTATCGGCTCGAGCAAGTTTTTCAACGATATTGCCGGTTCCATCCGGAGAATTATCATCGATAACGAGAATTTCCAGATGGTTTGGAAGTGCAAGAATTCTGTTAATGATGCTCTTGATATTGACAGCTTCGTCGTAGGTCGGGATAATAACAAGCCCCTTTTTCATATAATATATTATATATGACAATTCAATTTTGTCAATAATATCAATACCTTTCTCTTGACTTGCCAAACAAAGAGGATATATTAAATTATGCAAGTCTACATAGAAGATATTGACAAACATGAAGCTAAGCAAGTAACCATAAAAGGTTGGTTATATAATAAGCGAAGCAGTGGCAAGATCCGATTCATCCTTGTACGTGATGGTACTGGCATTGTTCAATCGGTAATTGCCAAAGGTGAAATTAAAGACTCGGTTTTTGAAATCGCCGATAAAATAACCCGGGAATCATCCGTCATACTTACAGGTTTAGTGAAAAAAGAAGACCGGGCACCAGGAGGTTATGAAATTGTTGCCAAAGACCTGCAGATCATCCAACTGGCACAGGAATATCCAATCACACCAAAAGAACACTCTGTGGAGTTTCTGTTACCACTCAGACATTTATGGCTCCGGTCAAAAAAACAGAATGCCATCATGCGCGTCCGGCATGAAATAATAAGGGCATGCCGGGATTTTTTTGACAATCAAGGTTTTATCTGCGCTGATGGTCCAATCCTCACCCCAGCTGCAGTTGAAGGCACGACAACCTTATTTGAAGTCGAATACTATAACCAAAAAGCCTATCTAAGCCAAAGCGGACAGCTTTACAATGAAGCAACTGCCGCTGCCTTAGGCAAGGTATACTGTTTTGGTCCGACTTTCCGTGCCGAAAAATCAAAGACCAGACGCCATCTCACTGAATTTTGGATGCTTGAACCAGAAGTCGCCTATATTGAACTCGACGGCATCATGGACCTTGCCGAAGACATGATTGTCTATATTGTAAAAAGAATTCTCCAGCAGAAAACAGCAGAGTTAAAAGTTCTTGAAAGGGATTTGAGCAAGCTGGAGAGTATTGAAAAGCCGTTCCCACGGATTACCTATAAACAAGCAGTCAAGATTGTTCAGAAAAAAGATAAGACGTTTACTGGAGGCGATGATTTTGGTGCACCCCACGAGACAATAATTTCCGAATCATTTGACAAGCCAGTATTTGTCCATCATTATCCAGTAAATATCAAGGCATTTTATATGAAACGTGATCCGGCTGATGAATCGTTATCTTTGAGCGTTGATATGATCGGACCAGAAAGTTCTGGTGAACTCATCGGCGGTGGTCAGCGTGAAGATAATTATGAGACCTTGCTCAAAGACATTAAGGAACGAGGGCTTTCTGAAGATACATATGCTTGGTATCTTGATTTGAGAAAATATGGTTCCTGCCCGCATGGCGGGTTTGGTCTTGGCTTGGAAAGAACCATTGCTTGGATATGCGGCATCAGACACTGCCGCGAAACAATCCCGTTTCCCAGAATGCTTGATAGGGTCTATCCTTAAAAATAAGAACCAAACTAAAAAATATCCACCAGTAATGTGGTCAAATCTTTAGGGCGTGTTGCCCAAATCCCTTTTTGTCATTGCGAGTCCCGATCGTCTTTATATATATATGGCGGGACGTGGCAATCTCAAAATTCGCGATTGTAGAATGTCAACAGGCTGACCGAGAATTCAAAAAATGGAGTAGCGAAACTTGTCTCGCGCAAAAAGAACAATGAAATTTCAAG
>JBARXC010000002.1:0-26186 GCA_049647125.1 bacterium
TGAGTTTGAACCTGCACTGCGGAAACAGGTAATCTTTAGGCTCAAGAAAAAAGGCATACTGACTGCTATTAAAAGAGGAGTTTATTTTTATTCGCCGCTTGAATCAGGTCCGGCAGGAAGTAGTATAAACGAGTTCCTTGTACCGTCTGTTTTCTTTCCAAGAGGCAATTACTATGTAGGGTATTCAATTATGTATAACTATTATGGCTTTACAGACCAGATTTTTCAGACAATGTATATCCTTAATACCTCTTTGCAGCGTGAAAAAACAATAGGCAGCATGAGATTCAGGATGGTCAAGATACCTTTGCAAAGGATGTATGGGCTTGGAAAAATAAAAATAAAGGATACCGAGGTTATTGTAAGCGACAAAGAAAGGACTTTTATTGATATGTTCTATTTTTCAGGGCCTGTCGGTGGACTAAAGACAGCATTTGAGATATTAAAAGAACAGGCAAAAAATCGTAAGGTAAATATTAGTAAATTGGTTAAATATGCTGCTGAATTTCCCAATATTTCAACTCGAAAAAGGATAGGTTTTGTTTTGGAAAAGGCAGGCATTAATTATAAGAGACTTGAGCCTTTGCTTAAGACCGTAAGAAATACATCCCTTGTTACGCTTTATCCCTCAAAATCAAGAAAAGGCAAAATAAATACGAAGTGGATGGTAATTGAAAATGTTACATAGCAATAAAGATGAATTTCTGAAAGTTTTGGAGAGAACCTCTGCGCAAACAGGTTTTCCTTTAAGACTTCTTGAAAAGGATTATTACATTAGTATTGTGGTTTCAGACATAAATGAATTAAGTAAGGATTTGATGTTTAAAGGCGGTACTTGCCTGAGTAAAATTTATTATTCATATTATCGTCTGAGTGAGGATTTAGATTTCACACTCAAATTGTCTGGTGATAAGTCAACGAGAACAGTAAGAAAGAACGCCATTAAGCCGATAAAGAAGCAAATCAGGTCTTTTCTTAAGAAATATGACATGAGTATAAAGGATTTGGACAAAGCAGGACACAGGGAATCAAAGCAATATATCTACCATCTTGATTATGAGTCTGTTGTTCTCAATAAGAAGGAATCAATAAAGCTTGAGATCGGCATGAGGTTCAATCCCCTTTTACCCGCAGTTACAAAAAAAATAAATCATAAATTTCTTCATCCTTTTACAAAAGAACCTCTTTTTGATACTAAATCAGTAAATTGTCTTGCGTTGAAAGAATTGGTTGCCGAAAAACTAAGAGCGGCTGCTACAAGAAGGGTTATCGCAGGAAGGGATTTTTATGACTTAGGTTATCTTTTGAGAGAGAAGTTCAATTTTAAAGACAAAGAAGTGCTTGAACTTTTCAGGAAAAAGCTTGAAGAAGATAACTTTTCCTCTGATCTAAAAAAATATCGAATTAACCTGGGTAGGGTAGATAAGGAAATTAAAGAGATGATGTCCAGAATTGAGGATGAATTATTTCCCGTCTTGACACTTAATGAACAGAAATCTTTTGACATGGTTAAAACACTTGATGAGCTTAATGCGGTATTTGGGGGTATCAAATAGACTAACATTCAGGAGATAAATGAGTGATGAAGAAGCCAAAGCAAATAAAAGTTTACGAAAAGTCGATTGATGAATTTCAACTAAATTCATATATAAGCTCATAGAAAATCATAATGTCAAAAGAATCTAAAACAAGAGTTTATACTGAGCAAAGCCGAAGTACCAAAAAAAAGCATTCATTCTATATTAGAACCTTTGGCTGCCAGATGAACAAAAATGATTCTTCAATAATAACCGATATTTTGGAGAATAACAACTACCGATCAGTTGAGGATCCTGGTTGTGCCGACATTTATATTGTAAATACGTGTTCAGTAAGGAAACATGCAGAACAGCGTGCCCTTGGGCACATATCATCACTGAAAAAATGGGCTGATGAACCCGATCGGATAGTTGCCGTAGTCGGTTGCATGGCGCAGCGTTTAGCTGGTGAGCTCACCAGGCAATATGCTTTTGTGAATTTGGTCTTGGGCCCTGACTCGTATCGTAGGATCGCCGAGTTTCTGGACCAAATACTTGATACCCGAACGAGAATTATCGAAACGAAGCTGGGCCATGAGGTCTACGGTGATATCTTTCCAAGGCGGTTCGGCATAACTGATTTCGTATCGATTATGCGCGGCTGTGATAACTTCTGTACCTACTGCATTGTACCCTATGTCAGGGGAAGGGCGCGCTCTAGATCTGCAGATGAGATCATGAGCGAGATGCAATACATGGTGCGCAGCGGCGTGAAAGACATTACCCTTTTAGGACAGAATGTTAATGAATACTCACATGGCAATACGGATTTTGCCGGCTTGTTAAACATGGTTGCTCAGATCCCTGAATTAGTGCGGCTTCGTTTCTTGACCTCACATCCAAAAGATCTGGATGACGCAATTATTAAAGCAGTCAAAAACAACGACAAGATATGTGAGTGGTTTCATTTGCCCCTCCAATCAGGGTGTGATCGGATACTTCGATTAATGAACCGCCAGTACACCAAGAATGATTTTCAAGAGCTCGTTCAGAGAATAAGACGGAAAATCCCTGATGCAACGGTCACGACCGACATCATTGTCGGTTTTCCTGAAGAGACAGAGGAGGAATTCCAGGAGACAGTTGGTATGATGACTGATATACAATTTGATTCCGCATATTTGTATCGGTATTCAGCCAGACAGGGCACCAGGGCATTTGAATATGAGTCTTTGCCAGAACCTGTGATCAAGGATCGCTTGAAGAGAATAATCGATGTTCAGAACGAGATAGTCATCAGTAAAACCAGAAAGATGATTGATCAGACATGTGAAGTCCTTTTTGAAAGCCCGGCATTGAATAACGCGACGCGGGGTAAGACACGGGGCAATAAGGATGTTATCGTTGAAAAAGAAATCGCACCTGGTGTTTTGAGTAAAGTAATAGTAAAAGAGGTGAGAGGAAGGACCCCGATTGCCGAAATCATCAAGTAGAGAAATCCTTCAAAACACAATTGTAAGCGTATGGAATTATTAACTCGTTCCTGAAATATTTGAGATTTCTGAAAAAATCAGAAATCTCTATTCTAGGTATTGACAAAGGGGAAATAATTGTTAATATATAGTAACGTATAAACTTAAGTCTTTCGGGGAGTTTGTAAATTAGGTGGAAGAGGAGGCATTATGAAAAAGCTAGGAGTAGGTATATTAGTGCTTGCTGTTTTTCTTAACGCGGCAGCGACGACACTAATAAGGAAGACAAATCCAATCCCTCTAAACAGTAACCAGAAGCAATACATAAATGCTCCGGTTGTGCAGAGTGATGTGGTGCCGTGTATTGACCAGGAAAACCATGGTGTGTTTATACCGGTGGTCTATGGAAATGCGGGTAAGATAACGTTTTCTAACGGCATATCGTTCGATACTAAGGTTTTAGGTAAGTCCGGCGAGCCGAATCTGCCGGGTGAAATGCAGTATCGTCCTGACGAATCTGCGTATTATATTGTGCAGTTTAAAGGTCCGGTATATGAGGCGCAGAAGTCCTGGTTGAATAGTAATGGCGTGGTCATTCATTTCTATGTACCGCATTATGGTTTTGTCTGCAGTATTGAAGATATGAGTGATGTTGAGAAGGTACGTGCGGCTTTGTCAGTGGCATGGGTTGGTGTGTATCAGCCGGCGTACAAGGTATCTGGTTTATTCGAACATGTTGGTAATGAACATCGGGTTACAATACTAATGTTTATGGATGCGGATATCATGACTGTTTTGGCTGAAGTCGAGGGAATTACTGGTCGCGCGCAATTTGACGTTACAGACAATGGTATTAACAAGATGATTCATGGTATGGTCAGTCAGGAACATGTCAATGCTTTGGCGCGTATCCCTGGTATTTACTGGATCGAGCCGTATATTCAGCCGGTCATGCACAATGATAATGTTCAGTGGATTGTCCAGGATGCACAGAGCGGGGTTCGTAATATCTGGGCAAAAGGCATTCGTGGCGAGGGAGAGATCGTCAATAATACAGACTCGGGTATTAATACGAGTCATTATCAACACCGGTCTGGAAGTTCAGCAATAGGCACATGGGGTTATTACCCTTCACATAATGCGATCGTAGCCTATGATTCAGGCGCAGCCTTAGATATTGTCTTTGGTGATGGCGGTTCGTATCATGGTACACATACATGTGGTACGCTGACTGGCGACGATTCACCACATGCGTCTTCGACTCGCGATGGCGTTGCCTTGAAAGCAAAGGTATATTTTAATGATTGCGGCGATAATACATCATCAGGTTTGATCTACACGTACGGTGACCTTAATGATCTATACATAAGATCTTATAATCGTTATTATCCACCGACCAGAGCGCATGTTTCTACTAATTCTTGGGGTGCTGATGTTGCTGGTGAGTATACCTCGACCTCGCTTGCGGTTGATCAGTTTATGTGGGGACAAAAGGATTTCCTTTTATGCTTTTCTGCTGGTAATAGTGGACCATCTTCTGGAACAATAGGCGCACCGGCTTCTGCAAAGAATGTGGTGACAGTGGGTGGTTGCCGTAATGGTGCACAATATACATCGATTTATTCCTGGGGCAGCCGTGGGCCATGTCCGGATGGTCGAATGAAACCGACTATTATTACACCGGCGCAAACTGTTTATTCTTCTACGTCAGGAACAAGTACTTATTCAGGTATGAGTGGAACAAGTATGGCAAGCCCGAGCGCAGCTGGTGCGGCATGTCTTGCGCGGCAGTACTTAAGAGAAGGCTGGTATCCAACTGGTTCGAAGACTGCTTCGGATTCATTTTCATTTATCAGCGCGTCATTACTAAAAGCAATCCTGGTCAATTGTGCAGATCCCAATATTACTGGATATACTGTGCCTGATAATAATATTGGCTGGGGCAGGGTAGACCTTGATTCGACGCTTTACTTTACTGGTGAGGCGCGCAAGACTTTGTTGGTTGATAATACTCCCGGTATGCTAACTGGCGAACAGGTCGATTATCATTTTAATGTTCCTGCAGGTGCATCAAACCTTAAGATAGCACTGGTCTGGACTGATTATCCAGGAAATCCAGCGGTCCTGACTCAGATTGTGAATGACCTTGACTTGGTCGTTACGATCGGCGGTACATATTATAATGGCAATCAGTATTCAGGTGGTCAATCACAGGCTAATCCCGCAGGTCGTGATTCATTGAACGTGGTGGAGTGTGTGCGTCGGAACAGTCCATCGTCAGGTGATTACCGGGTGAGCATACTTGCGCGCAATGTGCCGTGTGGTCCCCAGCCATTCAGTCTTGCTATCAGTTATAATGCAGGAGCAGTCGCTGGCGTTGTGACCATTGATAAGCCCGTGTATAGAGCAAATGACTTTGTGGTTGACACGGTACGTATAAGAGTAGAAGATACAAACTATGGCGCGGCAGGTTCAGTTGATCAGGTAATGGTAGTAATTAATAGTGCGATAACTGAAACACAACCTGAGACATTATACTGCACAGAGCTCGCGGCGAATGCGTATGTATTTACCGGTGAAATGTCGCTGCTCTTTCACAAACCAGTACATGGTGATTCAAAGTTATCAGTATGCCAGGGTGATACAATCCAAGTGGCATATACTGATGCAAATCCTTCCTACACCTCGATAGCCTGGGCTGGCGTTGATGCTTCGTACTTTGTGATTAGCGATGTCCACGGCGAGAACATTGAGGCGGATATGCTTGACATAGTGTGGCTAACCAATGAGAATTCCAGCTCGACGGTCTATTATGGTATTGATCCAGGTAATTTAAATCAGGTTGTTTCGCTTGATACACCGTATGTAAACACACACCGCGTATACATTACAGGTCTCAGCGCAACGACTCGCTACTACTATGATGTTGAATCAAAAGACTTCCGAGGAAATGTGGTGCGTGATAATAATGGTGGTCAGCACTACTCATTTAGCACCGGGAGTTTTGCCGGTGTCGATATTCTGGTTGCGCTTGCCGATGGAATTGATGGAGGAGCCGCATCAGGACAGCCTTTGCCTGGTTTGCAATACCGTTTCCGAAAGGCAATAGAAAGTGGAGGTTGGTCATACACGTGGTGGAGAAGTTCAGAGCACGGTGGCGAAATACCTGCTCGAGATATGATGAAGAATTACAAGGCAGTATTTGTGCCCTGTGAAGATGAATATCCACCATACCTTCGCGCCCAGCAGGAGACGATCAAGGTTTATCAGGAGAACGGTGGAAGGATAGCGTTTGCTGGTCACGATTTTCTCTGGTTTGCCTGGGATTATAGTACGACGCCTGGTTATGATAGTCTGTGGTGTAAAAACTACCTCCATGGACGGTACGTGAGTGATATCACCCCGGTCGGAAACTATAACATCTATGGTGTCTCGGGTGATCCAATAAGTGGCGCTTATACCGGTGGTGTGTTTTATAGTCCTCACCGTGATGGCGCGTGTGCTGATGAAATGCAAGGAATAAATAATCCACCGAATGGATGGGACACTGGAACATCTACGAATATCTGGCGCTGGAACGCAATAAACGGTATGCTCGTCGGCACAAAATGGGAATCTAATAATACCCACGGAACATCAGGTGACGGTGTCTGGGGTGGACATCGTACAAGGACAGTGATGAATGCTTTCTCAGCTACCCAGATGGATACCTTATTACTACCAGACATTCTCAACAAAATATTTATCTGGCTCATTGGACACGACCATCCTGACGTCACGGTTAGCTCACCGCAAGGTGGTCAAACCTATTCATCGAGTCCGATATCGGTCGCCTGGACCGCTTCAGCATATGGTGGTGCGTCAGTTGATACAACCTGGATTGAATATTCACCTGATCAAGGACAAACCTGGATTGAATTAATGTCAGGCACCGGCGTGACCTCGCCCTATTTCTGGGATATCAGTAGTTTGACCAATGGTTTACGATATCGTGTCAGGGTAACTGTTTGTGACAAGGATGTCTATCCGTCAATGAAAGGTTTTGATGAAACAGGAAATTTCACGATCAGTATTCCGGGCAATGATTACATAGGACCAAAGGTTATCCCGCAGTCGATGACAGTTCAATATAACCCGATGATCGTGACCGCGACTAATCTTCTCCTGCCGATCGGCGCCACGGTCAATGATTCTCTCAGTGGTTTAAGCAATATTGCTGCTGCTGAGTACACATTGGGTTCTAATCCTGCTTCGCCAGGCGGTGGTTATGCCATGTTTGCAGTAGATGGTTCATTCAATGAAATACAAGAAGCTGTTGCTGATACAGTGCATTGCACATATAATCCTGGTGTTACTGATATCTGCACTTTATGGGTGCGTGGACAGGATGCAGCCACAAATTGGGGGTCAGCGTTAATGCGGACCTTTACAATAATCGACGGCCAGATAATAATCGGTGTTTCTGAATCAGGTAGACTGATTCCGTTCCACTTTTCGCTATCGGGCCCAATTCCTAATCCTTTCACAAACCAGGTAGCGATTTCTTATGGTATACCCAAAGCTGTGCAAGTTAGTCTTAAGATCTACAATTGTCTTGGTCAGGTTGTCAAAACACTAGAAGACGGCGTAGTCGAGCCTGGTATTTACAAGGCTGTGTGGAATGGTACTGACAACTTAAATCGTAAAGTTAGTGCGGGTATATATTTCTACAGATTCACGAGTGATGAATACACGTCAACGAAAAAGATGGTGATAGTGAGATAGACTGTGCTAAGGGGGCAGGCTTAGCCTGCCCCCTTTTTTCATTTATAGGCAGATAAAGTGTACAGGTATGGAAGATCTTAATAAACACATAGACCAGACTATATTAAACCCCTCAGCTACAAAAGCTGAGATTGTGGCATTCCTATGTGATGTTGAGAAGTATGAATTTTATGCAGCAGTAATCAATCCATGCTGGGTTTACTTAGTGCGCCGAGTACTTCCTAAAAACATTAAGGTATGCAGTGTTGTTGGTTTTCCGTTTGGCGCATCAACCACTAAAGCTAAGGTATATGCGGCTCAGGATCTCATTGCTATGGGTTGTGATGAGATAGATATGGTGCTTAATATCGGCCAATTAAAGGATAAAAATTTCAAATATGTGGGAAAAGAAATAAAATCAGTAGTGGATGCAGCCCAAGGCAGGATTGTCAAGGTTATTATTGAAACGTGTGTACTTGATACTGATGAAAAACAAGCTGCAGCACGCATTGTCAAGGAAAGTGGCGCCCATTTTGTCAAAACTTCAACTGGATTTTCAAGTGAAGGGGCTAAAGTAGAGGATGTGGCTTTGCTACGCAGGGTTGTCGGCCCTAAGTTTGGTGTCAAGGCTTCAGGAGGGATTAGGCAACGCGTTTTTGCTGTAGAGCTCATAAAAGCTGGAGCCAATCGTATCGGTACATCATCTGGTGTTCAGATTATGAACAGCGGTTAAGAAGAAAGAAGAGACATTCGTGAATTAAGTTCTATAATATCGGGACTTATTCAATTTACCCCTTGACAAAGGGGTATTTTTTGCTATAATATATCTATTAAAAGGGGGTGTAAACTAGATGACAAAGATAACTGTCTACGAGGGCGAATCATTTGATAATGCGATACGTCGTTTTCGTAAGTCGGTTGAACGTGCTGGTATTTTAAGAGATGTAAAAAAGCATGAAATATACGAAAAACCGAGCGAAAAAAGAAAAAGACGCCTTATTGCAGCACGCAAAAAGGAACAAAAACGACAGCGGGAGGAAATATAGGCAGGACCCATGCCGAAGTGGTATTAGAACTCCCAAAAGTCCTTAACATACTTGCTGATTACTGTAATATATCCGCTACCCGGGAAAAAGTGGAGCGCGTATTTCCTTTTACGACTCAGAAAATCGCGGAGCATGAACTGAACCGGGTGAATAATATAGTGAAAAGTGGTGAGTATGTTCAACTCTATTGCCCGTTTGAGCCGAGATATTTAGAAAACGAATTGGCTGTACTGGCTTATTTAACGGCTGAACAATTAGTTAAGTTAAAGAATTGGTTTATATTCATCCATAATATAAAAAGGAAATTCAGGACATGTTCAATCAATACATACTTTAGTAAACTCGGTAATTACCGTGATATTGTGAGTACAATCGAGGATAAGATTGATGATAATGAACAGATACTCGATAAAGCATCTCAAGAGCTATCTAGAATACGCGTGCAGAAAAAGAAGCTGCGCAGTCAGATTAAGCAGATTTTGAATACTGTCCTGATGAATCGACAAAGCATTTTTTCAGATTTGAATATAGTGGAAAGAGAAGGTAGGTATGTGTTACCAGTATTACGCAACTTTAAGAACGATATCTCGGGAATTATTCATTCCTATTCAAATACTGGTGAGACAGTTTTTATTGAACCGGTGGAGATTACTGACAACAGTGCTCGGCTTCGAGGTTTAGATGATCTTGAAAACGAGGAAATCAAACGTATTCTCAAAGGTTTAACCGATATAATACGCTCTGATATTACACGTATCGAAGCAGACATTGATACTATTATTGATCTCGATATGCTTTTTGCCAAGGCGCGATTTGCTCAGGACCTTAAGGCAAATATGCCCATTTTCAGTGAGAATGTTAGTATTTATAATGGTTATCATCCAATCTTAAAACGCCTTATTGAAGATGTCATTTCCTTAAACCTGAAAATGAACGGACAAAAAAAAATCCTCTTGATTTCGGGACCTAATGCTGGCGGCAAGACCGTTGTTCTCAAAACTATTGGGCTTCTTGTACTCATGGCAAAATGTGGTTTATTTATACCTGTTGATGAAGGCAGCACAATACCTTTTTATGATGAAGTGTATGCGGACATTGGGGATGAACAAAGCATAGAATCTAATCTCTCAACATTTGCTGCCCATATCAAGCAAATTAAATATGCTTTAGAAGGGAGCAAGAAAAGCTTAGTTTTGTTAGACGAGCTAATGAGTCAGACATCAGTGGAAGAGGGTTCGGCTTTAGCAATAGCTATATTGGAACGTTTTGCGAGCCGGGGAAATACTGTGCTGGCAACAACTCATAATGAGGATTTGAAAATATTTGTGAGCCGTCGTCAGGATATGATGAACGCCGGGATGGAATTTATTGATCGACCAACCTACCGACTCATATTGGGTATCCCGCAACCGAGTAATGCAATTAAGTTGGCTAAAAGTCTTGGTATTGCCAGGCAGGTGATTAGCAATGCGATTGATCATCTCGACAAAGATAAGATGTCAGTGAACACACTATTTGAGGACCTGGCACGTGAGCTCAAGGCGATTAAAGAGCAAAGGCAGGGGTTGTCCAGCCTCATTAATGAATACGAGGTAAAGCTCAGTGATTTGAATATGAGAAAAAAGCAGGAACTGAGCGATTTGAAGACGAAATACAAGAAGGAATTGATTGCTTCTAAAAGGAACATAGAGAAGTTCATCAAGGAGCTGAAAACAAGACCAAAGCCCGAAGTTGTGCATACGATCAGGAAGTTTTTTGAAGAAAAGCTGAAAGTGGACGAGAATCACGAACCATACTATCCAAAATTAGGTGAAATGGTGAGAGTTAGGCAGCTCAAGAAGACTGGTCAAGTTGTTGAGATTCATACCGGGAAGTTTAAAATCAGTCTTGACAACATATTTTACTGGGTCGGACCTGAAGAACTTGACCAAGTCGACCAGTCTTAATTGCACAAAATGATTGAGAAAGAAAAAATCGAAGAGATTAAGAGACAAACTGACATAGTCGGTCTAGTATCACAATATATTCAGTTGAAAAAGGTAGGTAAGAACTATCGAGCTTTGTGTCCATTCCATTTGGAAAAAACGCCTTCTTTTTATGTGAATCCTGAAAAGGGAATTTTTTACTGCTTTGGATGTAAAAAAGGTGGAAATGCGATAAATTTTCTGATGGAATATGAAAAAATGGATTTTCCAACCGCGGTTAAGTTATTGGCAAAGAACCTCGGTATTGAAATCGAAACGACAAAAGGTTTGAAATACAAGGAGATTTACGAAGCTAATGGAATCGCGTGTCAGTTCTATGCTTTATGCCTTTCAAAAAATATCGGTAAAAGAGGACGGAACTATTTGACCAAACGGAACATAGATATTGAGAAATTGCAGGATTTCCAGCTTGGCTATGCGCCGTTATCTGGTGGTCTACTAACCTATGCAAGGCAAAAAGGTGTATCCAAACAAGTACTTTTTAAGGCTGGTCTTATTTCTCAGTCAACGTCAAGCAGGAGTCTTGAGGTATTCCGGGATCGTTTGATTTTTCCAATCCTTAACTTGTCTGGAAGAATCATTGGTTTTGGTGGTCGAAGCATTGACGATCAGCAAAAACCAAAATACCTTAATTCTCCAGAGACACCGATATTTAAGAAGGGCGATATCCTCTATGGCCTTTATCAGGCTAAAAAAGCCATACGCACCAAGAATGAAGCGATCCTTGTTGAAGGCTATTTCGATCTTTTGAGTTTGTTTCAGCAAGGCATTGATAATCTCTGCGCACCTTTGGGCACGTCTTTAACTGAAAAACAAGCAATGTTGATTTCTCGTTTTGCTAAAAAGGTAAATATTCTGTTTGATGGAGATTTATCGGGTATGAAAGCTGCGCTGCGTGCGATAGGTTTGCTTATTAACGTACAGGTGGATGTGTTCGTGACTTCACTGCCAGGAGATACTGACCCTGACCGTTTTATAAATGAGAGCGGTGCTGACGTATTGAAAGAAGCCATTAAATCTGCAACAGATTTTTTCCACTTTTATAAAAACATGTCAAAACCTGAGACTGTTGAACAGGAGGTTGTTTTAATAAAAGATCTCATTCAAATAATCGGTAATATACATGATCCCATCAGATTTGACAGGTATTTGAAATACGCATCCCATGTTTTTGACATCCCGGTTGAAACAATAAAAAAAGCAATGCGGCCTACTGACGTCACTGATAAGCCAGTCGCGCGAGCAAAGACCACGACTGAAGAATGGCTCATCGCCATGATTCTAAATCTGCGCGAACATGTCGCACAGATCAAAAGTATACTAGTTCCTGAAGATTTTAGTGAACCTGAAGTTAGACGGCTCTACAAACAGCTCCTTATGGAGGAAAATATTGATATTGACGATGCTTTGGCTGGCGCGGATCAGAATCTTCGTCAAAAGGTTTATTCAATCATCATGAGAGGCGAATCAGTGACTAAAGAAGCGTTGTTAGAAAGCATTAAGCGTCATAAGAGTAGTGTTGAAGAGATAAGGATAAGAGCAAAGATCAGTGAAGCAAGAACCAAGGGTGATGATGCGGCACTGACAAAGTATCAGAAAGAGCACAAAGCCCTTAAGCAAAAGATGCTCCATATCAAGAAAGATTCGGTGGCATTAGATCGTGAATTATAGAAAAAAAGGAGTGTGAATTGAAATATTCCCGGAAGATATTTGATAAAGCCAAGGCGATGGGGAAAATATCTCTAGGTGACATTAATAAATTAGTGCCGGATAAAGCTAGTGCCGAGGAAATAGATGAGTTTTTGACAATGTTATCGCGTCATGGTATAACCATTATACAGGACGGCAAACGGGCGCCAGCAAAGCATACTCGCACCAAGCGATCCCTGAGACCCGAAGAACCGATCAGGGCGTATTTTAAAGAACTTGCCAAGTACGATCTACTGACCAAAGAGGAAGAGTATGAATTAGCCGTGAAAATAGAAACCGGTTATCGGATGATTGAACGTCAGTTTCTGCCGTTCCCGTGCGCGATACGTGCGATCCTTGAGACATGTCGGCAAGTTGAGTTGTGTCATAAAAGCCTGGACCAGATTTCACGTGTCGAAATCGAGACGATGATGGACAAACGGACATTCTGGGGAGAGCGTCAACGTTTTGTACGCCGCGTTAAATCAATTGAGCGGGATTATAGTTCATTGATTTTGTTTTATAAGAAATACCGCCGGGATAGATCAAAGACCATAGAATGGAGGATCTTTGAGAAAGAGGAGCGGATTCTAAGAAAACTTGCGGTCCTTTCTTTGCAACACAGTGTCGTGAACATAGCGATCAATACATTCAAGGACAGGATTTTACGTTTGACTAGGGTTTTGAAAGTACTCCCAAAGTTAAGGAATAAAGAGGAGATTCAATTCCACACAAAAGAGAAAAGAGTTCTCGTAAAAGAATTGAATATTGACAATAATTACATCGATGAAGCAATAATGATTATTGGAACATGGGAGGACCTTATCAACCGCGCCCGTCAAAGGATGATTGAGGGCAATATGAGATTGGTTATTTCGATCGCAAAGAAATATGTTAATCGGGGTTTAGAGTTTGCTGACCTCGTAGGCGAAGGCAATAACGGTTTGATTAAAGCAGTTGAGAAATTCGACTACCGAAAAGGATACAAGTTCTCCACCTATGCAACGTGGTGGATTAGACAGGCTATAACTCGAGCAATTGGTGATCAAGCAAGGACCGTACGTGTTCCTGCTCACATCCTCGATACTATGAATAAGGTGGCGCGGGCGCAGCGGGATATGATTCAGGATTTAGGCAGGGAACCGACCGTTGAAGAGATTGCAAGCCGTTTGAATATCCCAATGGACAAAGTGAGAATGGCTCATAACATCTCGCTAATCCCGATTTCTTTGGACAAACCTATTGATGATGAAGAATCGAGTTTTGTCGGTGATTTTATAAAAGATCCTTTGGCTGATTCGCCCTCGCGCCGGGCAGCTATTTCCGTACTCAAGGACCGCTTCAACGAAATATTGAAAGATCTACCCAAACGTGAGGAGAAAATCATCAGGTTACGATTTGGTCTGAACGACGGTATGCCCAAGACGCTCGAAGAGGTTGGCAGGATGTTCAATATTACTAGAGAAAGGGTCAGGCAAATTGAGGCAAAAGCGCTTAAAAAGCTGCGCCATCCGACAAGGATTCGCAAGCTGCAGATGTATAAAGACCTTATCGACTAAGTTGGTAAAAGATGGCTCAAACAAAGCATGAGAAGGCGATGTTCTGAACCGCATGGTTAGGAAATAATTTACTATTGACAGGTTGAATAATTTTGATATAATACAACCATGATAAAATCAAGAAGTGTACTTAAGAATATTAGGAAAACGGCGCAACGACGTAAAGCTAACCGTGCTAAGAAACGAAGGTTAAAGGATGCAATAAAAAAGTATAATAAGACAACAACGAGGAAACAAGCTGAAAAAATGTATCCTGATGTGCAGTCCTTAATTGATAAGTCGATTCAGGATGAATTGATAAAGAAAAACAAGGCTGCTCGCTACAAATCACAGTTATCAAAACGCCTCCATAAACAGAAATAATCCCATTTTAAAACAAAATTTTTTATTCAGCACACCAGCCAGGTGTATATTGACATGGTGCAGTATATTTCTATAATATGACAGAACATAGCTTGCCTGATTTGGAATATTTTGGTCTTTTATGTGTATAATAGTCAAAGGAGGCGATATGAGAAAGTTCTATTTTACAACTATTATCCTGGTGTCGATCGGTTTTGTGTTCGGCCTTACGCTCTTTGGTTCAAGCGGCACCCTGGAACTCGATGTTCCAATTGTTGATATGAAGGGTAGGGTTGGAAAGTGTCAGGTGGAAATACTTGACCCGGATGATAATGTTGTTGGCAGTACTTACCGTTTTGCATACATAAGTAAGGAGTACTACTCCTTGCCTATTAAAGTTACATTGAAGCAAAAGGTTAGCGATTACGATGTATTGAGAGTCAAGGTGATATTTAAGAAAGAGACGCACATCTATTCACTACACCAACTTCAGGACCGTATGGTTATCAAAATCCTTGGGCAAAATGAGTTCATCAAAGGAACCCCGATAAACTACCGTATTATCGTTTGTAACCAGCGCACCAATGAACCGTTAAAAGGTGCTAAGGTGAAGATTACGCTCAAGACTGACCGCCAAGAGAAAGGAGTGTTCAAAGGTGTCACCGACCGATCAGGTACTTGTAAGACTGATTTTGAAATACCGACGGATATTGATAACGCTGATTTGGAATTTGAAATATCTTCAGACATAGGCAAAGACACCCATGAAACAAGTATAAAGATGCTTAGTGGTAACCTTACCTATCTGGTTACTGATAAACCTATTTATCAACCTAACCAGACGATTCACATTCGAACGCTTTCTTTAGCAAAACCCGCTTTATCCGCAGTGCCGGGTAAGGGTGTTGTTTTTGAAATTGAAGACAGTAAAGGTAATAAGGTATTTAAGAAGACCTTGGAGACCGATAAGTTCGGTACTGCCTATGTTCAGTTTCTATTAGCTGATGAAGTTAATTTTGGCAATTATACCATCCGAGCAATCCTTGACAATGAGAAGACTGAGAAGACAGTCAAGGTCGAAAAGTACGTTCTACCGAAGTTCAAAATCACGCTCAAGACAGATAAGGATTTCTACTTGCCAGGCGAGCGTATGGAAGGTGATGTTGATGTTCAGTATTTTTTCGGGAAACCAGTGAAAGAAGGTAAGGTTAAGATCACAACCTTACGTTATGATATCGGTTTTCAGACAGAGGCAGTCATTGAAGGGAAGACCGATCACAATGGTATGTACCATTTCACCTACGATTTGCCAGATTATTTTGTTGGCGAACCACTGGAAAAAGGCGATGCTTTCTTGAGGCTTGACATTGAAGTTATTGATAAGACAAACCACAGCGAGAAGATTTCACTTAACAAAAAAGTTGTCCGGGATATCATCAATATTTCTATTGTCCCTGAAGGTGGTTTCTTGAGACCGCAATTAGAGAACCGCATCTACGTGTTGGCAAATTATCCTGACGGTACACCGTGTATTGCTCAGGTAAATATCGAAGTTGATGGTAAGAAGATGGATGGTCAGACTGACGATTACGGTATCGCTGAGTTTGCGTGTACGCCGAAGAAATCAAGTACCATCATTAATGTTGAAGTCAAGGATGATAAGGGTGAAACAGCCCGTTTTGAAAAGGAATTCTCCCTGGCTATTGATCGTGACCAAATAATAATGAGGATGGGGCGTGGCATTTACAAGGTTGGGGATAATATTGACCTGCAATTCCTCACGACTAAGAAGACTGGACGCGTTTACTTTGATATTATCAAAGACAACCAGACCATACTTACCAAATCAATCAATATCAAAGGAGGTAAGGGTGCTTACAAGTTAAATTTGACACCGGATATAACTGGATCGATCTGGTTTCACGCATACATTGTTACGCCGGGCAGTGATATAGTGAGAGACACAAGATTTTGTTTTGTCCATGGTGCAAATGATTTGGAAATTGAAGTAAGTGGTGACAAAAAAGAATACTTACCTGGTGAAGATGGTGAAATAACCTTCATAGTGACTGATAAAAATGGTCGACCGCGCGTTGCTGCGCTTTGTGTGGCAATAGTCGATGAAGCAGTATTTGCCGTATCCGAGTTGCAGCCGGGAATGGAAAAAGTCTATTTTATGCTGGAAAAAGAAATACTTGAGCCGCGTTACGAAATACACGGTTTTGAACCGGGCGAGATAGTCAAGAAGCCGGGTATTCAACCGCGTGCGGAGAATGTTATGTTCTCCACGCTCACACCTAAAGAACCTTTTTCTGTGCACTATACCACGCCGCAACAAGTTGATGACAAGATAAAAAACACTTTTTATACAAGACTATCAAAAACACGCGACAATATCTATTCAGCAATTAACAAATACTATGCAAAACACAACCAATACCCGAAGAGCAAAGATGGCATAGAAGTGCTGATTGAACAAGGTTTTCTCGATGAAGACGAGCTCCTTGATCCGTGGTATCGGAGATATCGTCTGACCACGAGCGGTGAGTATTTATCATGGTTCGATATTGTGTCAGCTGGTCCAGATGGCCTGTTTGAAAATGCAGATGACATCAATGAATGGTCAGTAGACTGGGGTTTTAATGATGGTATTATGTTACAGGCAGACGAAAAAGCCATGGTGCCGATAGCAGCGCCGCGCGGTGTTGCCGGCGCCATTGTTGACCGATCCACAGTTGTGGCGAAGAGCGGTAAAGCCAAGAAAGGTCCAGGTCCAAAAGAGCCCCGGGTAAGAGAGTTCTTTCCAGAGACTTTTGTATTTGCACCGGCGCTCATCACCGATGCCAGGGGCAAAGCAAAGCTCTCCTTGACCATGCCTGACGCCATTACGACCTGGCGTATCACTGCGTTCGCTTCATCACAAGAAGGTGATTTAGGTTCGGTTTTGTCTCAACTCAAGGTCTTCCAGGAATTCTTTGTTGATATTGATTTACCTCTTGCACTTACTGATGGTGATGAGATCTCCATACCTGTTGCTATATACAATTACCTGCCAAAAGATCAGGAGATCAGACTTGTATTACAGGAAGAAGACTGGTTCGATATCCTTGAAAAGAGTGAGATCACCAAGGTACTGAAAAAGGATGAGGTCTCGGTTGTTTACTTCCCAATAAGAGTAAAACAGCTTGGGTATTTTTCAATCCTTGTGAGAGCCTATGGCGAAGTCAAGTCAGATGCGATCAAGAGGATGATCGCAATCCTGCCTGATGGCAAGCGGTTTGAAAATGTGTTGTCAGATCGGCTTGAAGCAAAGGTCACAAAACAAATAGCTTTTCCCGGTAATGCGATACCTGATGCAAATTCGATTATTCTCAAAATATTCCCGGGTATCTATTCACAGATTGTTGATGGTCTTGATAATCTATTTGCCATGCCTTTTGGTTGTTTTGAACAGACTATATCGGTAACTTATCCGAACGTATTACTGCTGGATTATATGCGTCAGACCGAACAGATCAAACCCGAGATAGAAATGGCTGCAGAGGAATACATAAGCATCGGATATCAACGGCTTTTGTCTTTTGAGGTCAAGGGCGGCGGTTTTTCCTGGTTTGGGGATGCGCCGGCAAACAGAGTGTTGACCGCGTACGGCTTAATGCAGTTCAATGATATGGCAAAGGTCTATGAAATCGATGAACGTTTGATCGAGCGGACTATCAAGTGGTTAAAAGACCAGCAGAACAAGGATGGTTCATGGACACCTGATCCACAATATTGCCATGCTGAATCATGGACAAAAATCCAGAAAAATGAGATTCTACCGACTGCTTACATTGTATGGGCACTGGGTGAGACTGGTGAAAGAGGAGGAGCCGTATCAAAGGGTTTATCTTTCTTAAAGAAGAACCTCAATGCGGTAAAAGACCCGTACATGCTTGCCCTCGTTGCTAATGCATTTGTTGCGGTTGAGCCAAAGGGCGCAACCACCATGGAAGTACTGAAAAAACTCGTTGGTATGGCTGAAAAGGAAAAAGATGCGGTTTATTGGGAATCAGGTATTCCGTCAATAACTTTTACCCGAGGTAAAGGAGCTGATGTTGAAGCAACTGGTCTTGCCACGTATGCCTTGATCAAGTCAGGCAAATACAGTGACATCGTTACCAAGGCGCTGACCTGGTTGCTTCGTTCCAAAGGTACCGGCGGTTTATGGTATACTAGCCAGGGTACGGTTATTGCATTGCGCTCGCTTGTTGCGGCTTTAGGCGGTAGTGCTGAAGATATTGATGCCCAGGTTATTGTCAAAATCAATAATAAACAGGTGAAAGATTTGAAAATCAATGATGAAAATGCTGATTTAATGCATCAAATTGAGTTGACTGACTATATCGGTAAAGCTAATACTATCGAGTTCGAGGTTAAGGGCGAAGGCAATTTCATGTACGAGATAACCAGTGCCTACTATGTACCATGGAAAGACTTGCCGCGACCGGTCAAGCCACCATTTGTCATTGATGTTGAATACGACAGAACAAAACTTTCGATAAATGACCTGGTGAATGTTGATGTAGCGATAAAGCTAACCCGATCAGGTACGGCGCAGATGGTCATGGTTGATCTGGGTATCCCGCCTGGCTTTGAGGTCCAGACGCCAACTCTTGATGAACTTGTCGGCAAAAAGATTCAGAAATACACCATTACCCCGCGTCAGTTAATCATCTATCTTGACGAAGTGAATTCTGCAAAGCCGGTTAAGCTTTCCTACAGTATCAAGGCAAAGTATCCTATAAAGGCAAAGATCCGTTCTTCGCGCGTCTATGAATACTACAATACTTCAGATGAAGGCATCGAACATCCGATCGAGATGAAAGTAACGCTGTAAGGTAGAAGAGATACTACACGTACGAGCCCAGGGTTTCAAGAGCGACCCTGGGCTCATTTTTTTGCAATATTGGTCGAGCAAAATCGAGAAGCCTTGCTTTAAATAATTGTCATTGCGAGTGTAAGCGCCTGCCCTGAGCATAGTCGAATGGGTGGCAATCTCGTTTTCCCCTCTCCCTTTGAAGGATAACAAACCAACATTCCCCATCTTTTAAGAGGGGCATACCAAAATCCCTCTCCCTTGAAGGGAGAGGGTAAGGGTGAGGGTGAAGATGATGAATGAGGGTGAAAATTACATAATGACAAATGATCCGTGATCCTCTTCTTACTGTTCGAGCTTGTCGAGAACATCAAAGTCGCCCTATTTATCCCGTGGAATGCGACCTGCCCTGCCTGTCCCGTAGCGTCAGCGTACGGGGTGGAGTCTGTAAACTACTCCATGGGGAGCATATTCCACCGGGACGCCTTACGCACCACACCCTACGTTTTTTGTCTCTCTACTGTTAAAAAATCTGTGTAATCATTTGCGAAGCAGAAGATTTAGCCTCATTTGTCGTTTATTCCCCCAGTTCTTCCCAAAAATAGGAATAATTGCCATCAACCTTATTGACTGCACATGCTCTATCACCATGTACTGCAATAATGTCGTGCACTGATATTACTGTATCATGCGCAGTTGTATAGGCAATAAGTGAATATTCATAATCATCATATCCTAAAAGAATGTGGTTTGATGTTTGATTTGCGTTTGCAATTATCGAAATGCCCCCGATGTGCAGTTCCGCAATACAATCATCTGTTCTATTTTTCAATGTAATCTCAGATGAACCAAGTGTTTTCGCGCAATTAATGTACAATATCAGACTTAAGCACACAGCTATTGCGAATTTCTTCAAGAGTCCTCCTACTGATATAATTGTACTGCAATTATAATGACTTGTCAATTGCTACCAATATCGCTCTATCTGATTGAGTTGCTTATTTCAAACGGCACTCTGTTTCTCCCTTTCTCGCCTTTCTTCTCCAAGGGCTTTGTGGGATAAAATATCGAGGGCGTGTTGCTCAAATCCACTTTTTTCATTGCGAACCCCGACCATTAAGAATTGTAATGGTCGGGGTGTGGCAATCTCATTATATTTCATGAGATTACTTCGTCGTTTCACTCCTCGTAATGACATTTTAGGATTCCACATCTCTGGATTCGATTTGGGCAACACGCCCTCGACAATGGACAATAGGTTAAAATATGTGACAGGCATTCATTTGTCCTTAAATAACCATTGAAATCTGTTGATTTTCATTAATGAAATACTTTAATATTTACTCAACCAGGGTCATGCCCCCTCATCTCCCTATTCAATTTCCTTTAGTATTGTATCAACATTTGCTTTAAGACCTGGCAATTTGTCTTTTATAGCCGACCATACTATAGACCATTTAACACCAAAATAGAAATGGATAATTTTATCTCTCATTCCGGCTATTTCTATCCACTCAACATTTTTATATTGCTTTTTTAATTCTTTATCCCCGCGTTTAGACATGAATTATGTTCCTTTTAATTTCTTCGGCTACTTCTTTGATCCGTATGGTGTCAATGCTTTCCGGGGTTAGAATATCAACTTTTCTACCAAAGAGATGTTCGAGGTAGATAGACAAATTCAAATAGGTGTCAAACAGACCCTTAAAATTTTTACCAAAAGCCTTAAGGTCAAATTCAATAACCAAATCAATATCACTTCTCTTCTTCTGTTCACCTCTTGCATAGGAACCGAAAATACCAATATCTTTGACTCTATATTTTTCTTTTAATTCCTGCTTGTGCGAAGCTAATATTTTTCTAATTTCATTAAGATCTTTCATAACCATGTAATTATAGGAGAAAATCCATGTGTGTCAATAGTACGTGAATGACATCAGCAAAAAGGAAACATTGAAAGCGTTAGAGGCACAGATCTTTGAAATTTTGAAACAAGTTGAGCAGGAAAGTTCGTATAAACCTATGGCATGCCTTCAGCTTAGCGTGTCTTCAATTCCAATCTAATCTTTATTCTTTGAAGAATTTTAAACGTTATAAACGAACCAAACGCCCTAAATTTATCCCGCCATGTGTAATCTGTGTTATGGAATTGTGATTGACATCTGTCATTTGCAATTTCTTTCCTCTTTTCCCATCTTCCCAACCTCCTAACTTCAAAACTTCCTTTCTCTCTTTGCTGCCCATCTTCTTCTTGTTCGAGCTTGTCGAGAACATAGAAATCGGCCTATGCCTTACGCACCACGCCCTACGTTTTTTTGTCTGTCTACTGTTAAAAAATCTGTGTAATCATTTGCGAAGCAACCGTTTCTCTCTTCCATCACCGTAGTTTCAATGAAACTATTGACATTTAATAAATTATGAATAAAATTAAATATGGTTAAGTCAAGTGAACTATATTTAAAAATATGGTTAAGTAAGGTTGGATTATGAGAGAAAGTCTGCTGTTTTGGAATCCATGGTGGCGACCCGATTTCAATACGGCGAAATTAGACTTAAAAGATAGACTGATTAAAAATGCTATAATACCGCTCTTTGAGCGAAAAGAGATTTTGACAATAACAGGCGTCAGAAGGGCTGGGAAAACAAGACTTTTGTTTTTGCTAATAAAAGATCTACTCAATGAAATAGATGCTAAAAATATCCTCTATTTGAACTTGGAAGACGAAACCCTAAGTCCATATACATTAGAAGAATTATATAAACAATATAAGGCATTTATGAAACCGAAAGGTAAAGTATTTCTATTTTTTGACGAGATTCAGAATGTTGACGCTTGGGAAAAATGGGTTCGAAAAATGTACGATTCTTTTGCAGAAGTTAAGATAACACTTACTGGTTCAAACAGTGTTTTAACTAAGCAAGAATATGCCTCTCTATTTACAGGACGCATGCTTAATTTCGAATTGTACCCTTTGAGTTTTGAGGAATTCTTAGGTTTTAAGAAGTTCATTACAGATAAATTTACTTTTGTGGAGAAGCAAGAAGAAGTAAAGGAATTACTCAGAGAATATTTAATATATGGAGGATTTCCTGAAGTTGCATTAGAAAACGATGTGACAAAAAAGATATTGCTTATGAAAAACTATTTCGAGACAATACGGGACAAGGATATTATAAAGCAATTCAAGCTTAAAGAGTATAAGAAATTTGAAAGACTCACATTCTTTTTATCAAGTAACCTGGCAAAAGAAGTCAGTGCTAAAGGTCTTGCAGGTGTTGTCAAGCTATCACCAAGTGTAGTCAATAACTACTTTGATTTATTGGAAATGGCTTATTTTTTCTTTTTCCTCAATCATTTTGCATATTCAATTAAAAGTCAAATAACTTTCCCAAGAAAGTGCTATTGCGTTGATACAGGGTTAAGTAATGCAGTAAGTTTTAAATTTAGCGAAAATCTTGGTAGAATTTATGAAAATGCCGTTTTCCTGGAATTGAAAAGAAGACAAACACTAAATCCAATGACTGAAATATACTATTGGAAGAATCCACAACAACAAGAAGTAGATTTTGTTGTTAAACAAGGTCTTAAGGTTAATCAACTTGTTCAAGTATGTTATAATATAAATGATCTTAAGACTAAAAAACGTGAGATACGGGCGTTGAAAAAGGCGCACAAAGAATTTAAATGTCGGAATATACTTATTATTACCGAAGACTATGAGGCAGAGGAAAAAATTGACACGATGAAAATAAAATTCATGCCCTTATGGCAGTGGCTGCTCACTACAATTTGCAATTAAAAATCGCCTTATTTATCTCGTGGAATGCAACCCGTCCTGCCTGTCCCGTAGCGACAGCATACGGGGTGGAGTATGCACACTATTCCATGGGGAGCATATTCCATCGGGACGCCTTACGCACCACGCCCTACGTTTTTGCAAAATAAATTGGGGTCAAATCCCCATTATACACGATAACGAGGGCAGGCAATAAAGACAGATGTTAGTCCATTATATCGTAAATAACGAGACCAGGGATACTGGATACTAGATGCTGGATAAAGGCTGTTCCTAAATAATCATTGAAATCTGTTAATTTTTATATATAATTTTTTGCTTATGTGTATTTCAGATATTGAAAGATTTCAGAGGATGTAATAATGTGAAGGTGCGTGATGTTATTAGACTGATAGAAGATGATGGTTGGTTTTTGATTGCGACAAAAGGTAGTCATCGTCAATACAAACATCCACAGAAAACAGGTAGAGTGACGATTGCTGGACATCCAAATCACGATTTAGCACCGGGAACATTAAATAGTGTAATGAAACAAGCACAATTAAAGAAAAAGGAGGTTAAATAGCATGTACCGTTTTTTGATAGTTATCGAAAAGGCGGATAGCAACTATTCTGCATATTCACCTGATCTTCCAGGTTGCGTGGCAACAGGTGCAACCCGCGAGGAAGCAGAGAAAAATATGCACGAAGCTATTGAAATGCATGTTCAGGGTCTGATTGAGGATAATCAACCAGTTCCCCCATCACAATCTTTTGCAGAATATATTGCTATTGAATAAAACGTAAATCAGAAGCACGCAAAAAGAAAGCACAATTTGAAGTTGTTACATTGAAATGACATTAAGGTGACACTATTTGCCCTACGTTTTTTTGTCTGTCTACTGTTAAAAAATCTGCGTAATCAATGCTTTTCATCTGTGTAATCATTTGCGAAGCAACCGTTTCTCTCTTCTATTACCGTTTCAATAAAACTATTGACATTTTAATGAAGATGTGTATACTTTTCATTGAGAGAAGGTAAGGTATGAAGGTTCCTGTCGTGCTGATATTTTTCAGCAGAAAGGAGATCTTTGTGCCTTTTTGTTTTTAGAAAAAATGATTACGGAGATGGAAGATTATTTAGGTGATGTAGCTGAAGGGAGATAGAATGATGTACCGAAATGTCAAAATGCCTATCTTCGTCAAAGATAGAGTCAAGCCGAACGTAACGAGCTTAATGAGATGTCGAAGATCCCGAATATTCGTATTGAGGGGCACCGTCCCCAATTTCCCTATGGGAGGTGGATATGGGATGGGAACATAAAGATGTAATTATTACTATACCAAAATATTCGACAGAAAAGTTGTAAGTGGAGGTTGAACTATATGATTATAAAAAGGGTTGAAGTCAAAAATTTTCGCTCAATTCAGAACGCAAAATTAGATTGCGACAAACTAACGGACATCATAGGAAGAAATGGAGTAGGGAAATCATCTTTTTTACATGCAATAAATACTTACTATGACATAGCAGCATCCATATCTGATGAGGATTTCTTCGATCGTGATACTAATGTTCCAATAGAAATTCGTGTAACCTATGGTTTTCTGCGAGATGATGAGAAAGTTGAATTTAAAACCTATGTGAGAAATGACGAATTAATTGTGACAAAGCGAATTGTATTTCAAAAAGGTCAGTACGACCAGCGATATTACGCTGCAGCTATGCAAGTACCGCAATTTGCCGAAATAAGGGCAATATCGGGCAAAAGAGAATGCATTAAAGCTTGGAATGAGCTTGTTGAAAGAAATGAGTTGCCTAATCTAACATCTAAGGCCCGCAGTGCGGATGAAGTTGAACAATTTATGAAAGAGTATGAAGGTAGTAATCCAGAGTTTACTGAACCAATTGAACGAGAAGAACAGTTTTTTGGTCCTAGAAATATTGGTGGTGGAAAACTTGACAAATTTACGAAGTTTGTTTTGATCCCAGCAGTTCGGGAAGCTTATGATGAAGTAACTGCCAAAAGAGGTGCGATCTATCAACTTTTGGATATGATAGTGTTGAGAAAGGTTAGTGCCAGAAAAGATATACAGGAATTCAGATTAGGATTTGAAGAAGAAGTAAAGAAATTATATAGTTCTGATAATTTAACAGAATTACCCGAATTGGGTGTCTCGATTTCAGAGACACTCGAAAAATTTGCACCGGGATCCAAACTGAATTTGAAGTGGGATGATCCAATACCGCCAAAGATTCAACTGCCTTCACCACGGGCGACACTAGTTGAAGATAATTTTGAGGGGGAAATTAACCGCAAAGGTCATGGTTTACAAAGGGCGTTAATTCTAACTTTACTGCAACACTTAGCAATGACAGCGCCTATCTCTCCAGTCGAGGACGGGTCTAATGAGGAAGAGATAACAAATTTGCAGCCTGAACCATCAGAATTGTTAGAGGGGCCAGATTTAATATTGGCAATCGAAGAACCAGAACTTTATCTACATCCATCTCGCTGTCGCTATCTTGGTGAGCTTCTACTTAAACTTGCTGAAAACCCAGATATTGGTCTTGGATCAAGGAACCAAATTATTTACACAACTCATTCACCATATTTTGTTGATCTTGATCGTTTCGACCAAATTAGAATGATAAGGAAAACTCCTCAACAGAATTTGCCAGTACCATCGAGCGTTGTTACACGTTTTTCCTTAGAGCAAGCAAAAAATGAACTGGCGAAAGTATGTAATGTTGAACCAAAAGCGTTTACCAGCAAGAGTTTTAAGGCACGTACAATGCCTGTTATGAATACTATTGTAAACGAAGGATTTTTTGCAGAAGTAGTTGTAGTGGTTGAGGGATTATCAGAAGTAGCAACGTTATGGAAACTCCAAGAAATTATGAAAAAAGACTGGTTTCGACTCGGCGTAGTAGTGGTTCCAGCAGGAGGAAAAAATAATATAGACCGTCCCACAATAATTTTTCGTGGGTTCTCTATTCCTACATACTTCATCTTTGATGCGGATTCACAGCTTATAGGTAAGAAACATGAGGGGGAAGCAAAGAAGCGAAATTATAGATATCTGCGTTTGGCGGGTGTTCCAACAGAAGATTTCCCAAGCACACAGGTGAATGAAACTTGGGCAGTATTTCATAAGAATCTTGAGGGAGTATTTAAAGAAACACTGGGTGATGATG
>JBARXC010000003.1:0-2364 GCA_049647125.1 bacterium
GCGTAGGGCGTGTGGCCGTGGATAACGGCTTGCGCGTCGGTGTCGCGGTAGATTGCACGGTGCATCGGCAGTTCCATGGATGCTTTTTCATCCAGCGGCGAGGGTCCGGCAAGCGATACCTCGACAATGTCGTCTTCAAGGTTGTCGAGCATGGAGTGGGTGGCGGAGATGAGTATTCTATCTCCGACACGTTTACTTATATTTCCGTAGTGCGAATGGTCGAGGCCGGCCTGTACGATACGCCGGCCCCAGTCTACGAGTTCCTGCAACGGTTCGTCCAATCATCCGCGGGCTGAAGCCCGCGGCTATAGCATTTTTCTCTTGAATGTATCCTACTTGTGTGATAATATGCTGAGCATGAAAACATACTCATTAGACCTGCGAGAGCGAGTCGTAAAAGCGTATGACGAGAAGGTCGGCGCGCAGGCGAAAATCGCCGAAATTTTCAGTGTCAGCGTTCCGTGGATAAAGAAACTTCTACGGCAGCGGAGAGAGACAAACTCTTTGGCTCCCAAACCGCACGGAGGCGGTCAGAAACCCGCGTTCGAGGGAGAGGAACTGGAGAATTTGAAAGAGTTAGTTAAGCAGAATCCTGACGCGACGCTGCAGGAACTCAGGGAACTATCCGGCGTCAAATGCGGCGTTGTGGCTGTCTGGAGGACGCTAAAGAAACTAGGGTGCCGTCGAAAAAAAAGTCGTTATATGCTGCGGAGCAGGACAGGCCGGACGTCAGGGAGAAGCGTGAAATCTGGTGCGAAAAGGCAAAAAATATAGAATTGAGTCGTTTTGTGTTTCTTGATGAAAGTGGTGCCAAGACTGATATGACACGCTTATACGCTCGCGCATTCAATGGTAAACGCATAGCGGACGGCACGCCTCAGAGTCACTGGCGCATGACCACGATGATATCTTCGCTGCGTTTTGACGGCAGTAGCGAGTCAATGGTGATAGAAGGTGCGACAGACGGAGATGTGTTTCAGGCATATGTTGATAAAGTGCTGACGCCGAGCCTCAACCCGGGAGATATAGTGGTAGCGGATAATCTTTCGCCTCACAAGATGTTGGGCGTCCAAAAATCGATAGAGGAGAAAGGAGCGCAGTTATGGTTTTTGCCTCCGTACAGTCCGGACATGAATCCCGTCGAAAAGATGTGGTCGAAGATAAAAGCGTTCTTGAGAAAAGCCAAGGCGCGTACCGAAGAAGCACTGTTCGCTGCAATTAGAGATGTTCTGAGGACTATAACCGCAGCCGACGTTGCTGGCTGGTTTGCGTCATGTGGATACACTCAAGCATAAAATGCTATAAATATCCTGTATTCTGTTTTCTTTATCGGTGTAATCTGTGAAATCGATGGTTATTCTTTTGTTGCGGCCACAGGCCGCGCTGTGAGAAATGCGGGATAATTCTATTCGGTTGGACGCCGCCGGACGCTTGTGGGGCTGCAAATTTTGCTTGAAAGAAGCAGCCCTCTCAGGTATCCTGCAAATTCATTTTACGAGAGGGGAACAATCCGCAAAAACCGCACTGCTTGAGAAAGGAAAATCCCTTGCTTTACCAGGTTGAAGTTGCCGTTAGAGAAGATTTCATCGACCCGCTTGCACAGGCGATTCATGGCGACATCCGCGACCTCGGAGTCGAAGGCGTCGAGCGAGTGAAAACCACGCAAATCTACCTGCTCGAAGGAGATATCGATGACGCGCAGGCGAACAGGGTGGCCACGGAGCTTCTGGCCGACCCGGTGGTTAATACCTTCGCATTGAACAGGCCTGTGTTTGACCAGGAGACAGATTCGCCGAATGTCGTGCAGGTAGTTAAAAAGCCGGGAGTTATGGACCCCGTCGAGGAGTCCGCTCGCAAGGCGCTCAAAGACATGGGCCTCGAACTCGATAACATCAAGACCGCACGCAAGTACCTGCTCTACGGCAGGCTCGATGACTCGCAGCTTGCCCGGATAGGGTCGCGCGTGCTCGCAAACGAGGTTATTGAGGACCTTGTCTACGACGCGGGAAAGCTTGAGATTCCTTCCTCGCCCGCCCAGTACGAGCTCGACCTGCAGCACGTGGACCTTGAAGGCCTTTCCGACGAAGAGCTTCTCGAACGGTCGGTCAAGGGGCAGCTTCACCTGAACCTTCACGAAATGCACGTCGTGCGGGATTACTTCGCAGAGTTGGGCAGGAAGCCAACCGACTGCGAGCTCGAGACAATCGCCCAGACCTGGAGCGAGCACTGCGTCCACAAGACCTTCCGCGGAATTATCAACTACAACGGTGAGCTTGTTGACAACCTGCTTAAGAGCACGATTGCAAAAGCCACCCGCGAGCTTGACAAACCCTGGTGCGTCTCGGTCTTCGAGGACAACGCGGG
>JBARXC010000004.1:0-9585 GCA_049647125.1 bacterium
TAACCATCTTGAAAACGATAATGATCAACTGTAAAAAATTGTGCGAACATTAGATTAATCAGTATTATAGCCATAATGTAACTATTAAATTATACTACCTTGCTCAAAGATGTCAACCCATAGTCGGTGCAAAATTTTTCCTCTTTGCAGTACTTCAGGTTGATATTGAGTATAACCTGCACATTCGACAAAATCTTAAGTCTCGGGCTGGTTTTTTAATTAGAAACTGCTACAATTTTTTCAAAGACGAAGCAACGGTTTCTCCAAGTCTTAACAAGATGATACCATTTGGTTCTTTTGTGGCATTTGTCAAATGTTGAGATTTGACCCCAAATCTGCATAGTACTTCTTTATTTTATTGTACATTTCAGACTGTTGTTTACCAAGAGTATGACCTCTTATTATAGGCACATTATATGGTCTATAGTAGAATGCATATCTATGGTTGTCGCAATAATCTCCTTCATTTCCTGAAATGCTGAATCTATAGATTAGACCCTGTTTCATCAGCATTTTTGCAATTTGACCACTTTCAAAAAGAATTGTTTGAATTTCGGAAGGTAATATAATCAGTCTGTTGTGTGAGGGCAAATTATCGCGTAAAACACCACCGAGCAGAATTCTGTCCATGTTAATCTTTGCGTATGTTTCACCACCATCGCGATTTCTTATTTCAAACACTTCTCCAGCAAGGTGGAGTAAACTAATGAACATCTGAACTCTTGCGGTTGTTTCAAAAGAAAACGCATAATTATCAATAGGAAATACTGATGTATGTATCAAAAAATGTCCTAATTCTCTATGTGTGTGAGAAAGTGCAAAATTGCGTATAGTACTGAAAAATGACCACTGTGTTGTATGAATCACTAACTCATCAAGCAACAAAGAAACATACTTATTTGATCGAATCGCAGCTGACGTCCATTCGGTTCTACAAACATCGAATCCCTGAGTTTCCACAAAAAGCTGACAATCGACCACTTCCTCTATTTTGTTCATGAGTCGTCCCCATCTCTTCTACACACCTTATTATACACCTTTCTAAGTGCTATTGTCAACCTTTTTTCTTAGCTCCTTGTCAAATAGTACCACGGATCTCCAGTCCGTCGCATCCATCAGAAATCATGCGTAATTTAGGGCATCAATGCTACCTGGCGAAGCCGTGGTCCAGTTTTGGTCCAAGGGACGAAGAGGCCATTGTTTCTAGATTCATCTGTTGTCACATACATATTTTCCCATATTTAGTTTCTAATTTCGAGCCTGTCCTGAGCAGAGCCGAAGAAGGCTGACCCCGTATCTCTATGGTTTTATAGAAATTCTTTTGTTCATTGATGGTCTGACACGTGAAGATGACACTAACCAATATGCAAAGAAAGATGCCACTTTGAATCAATACTGTTACCCATTTTTTGTTAAACAAATCAATCAGTTCTTTTTTTTATAAAGGTAAACAGAATTTTCAATCCTCCAAATACAATGAATAGAATGCAAAAATAGATGTAGTAATTCCTGAACAGTATTAAGGCAATTCCTAACGCGATCAAGATAATACCTTCAATAATTCGCTTCATCTTTCCTCCTCATCTACAATTTCAAATCTACAAAAGATCTTCAAAGAGCAAAATACTACTCAACTCTATTATACAATCTGACACAGATAATTTTATTTGATTTGCATTTGTTGGATTCTCAGCGGACTCTAAGTCCGCATCTGTATAATGCTATATTAGCATCTTGTGGGTAATTAATTCAACTGCTATTATTGATCTAAACTAGCCACCACACAATCTCTGAAGTCTTTATTTGTATAACAAAGGCTTTTAAACGTTTTAGAAATATGCTCCTTAACACGCATTCGTTTTTCATTTATCTTCGTCTTTGTCGCTGATACAGGAATTGAAAAACTAAGCCAAACTAGTGGTTCTGTACGTTCGTAATATCGAAATGTTTCCCTTGTCTTACAAATACCATTTAGAATAGGTGGTGGCTCATATTTCCCCAAATACACTTCATCATCATCAACGATAAGCACATCATCAAAATTAATAAGAAAGTCACGTGGATGAAGCGTATGCCACAGCAAAGTGTGACCATAGCGTTTTGCAGTTTCACTGAACCACTTATATATGGATACTTTTTTGAAATTACAGAAAAGTAAGTTAGGCAGTAATGAAAAATTTTTCTTTTTCGCCTTGATAGATAAACCACTTAATTTTGTTAACCTTTTGACAAAACTATCGTCCTCTATGATATAATCCATCACTTCTCTCATTTCCTCAATATCCTTCCAGAGAAATTTAAAGGATTTTTTTCTATCAAGATGACCTACCATCATACCACTTGAAGTTTTTTTTCTACGTCTTATTTTATTGAGTAACCATATGTCATCTAGATATTTTCCTCCTGGTGCGTGAACTAGAAATGATGGGTCGATATAACTGTTACCACATCTTAGGATTTTTTCTCTTCTCTTTCCGTACATTAAATAGGATGCAAGTTTGTTTAAATACCTTTCTGGGTCGATGGGATTACTGGGGTATGTGGTGTTAGGTAGACTAAGGTTTTCAATAAGAAGGTCCACGATCTTATTGAACATTTTTACTTTTCTATGAAGATATACATTTTTGTACAGTTGAAAACGGCCTATGAGGAAACTCTCTATTACACTCAATCCTTTATTCGAAATTCCTACTAGGTACCTGTCGTTACTTCCATCAAAGGTGATCCTTAATGTAGAAAGAAATCTATCAGTGTCATAACTGCCGAATCCAGATCCACTAATCTTACCGTCTCTTAATAAATAATCCCCTCTATCGGCATCTAATGCCGAACTTACTATCTTCTTAATAGTATAGAAAAATGATCTTTGTAACCGACTGAAGAACTTCTGGAATTTCGGAACAATATCATGAAAGATTTCAAGGGTTTTATGATCAGATAGCAGAACCAAACTAACTGCCCGGCGTAAATTTTTATCTGCAATTAAGTTTGTGTCATTCGCCACACCAAGAGTTAGTAACTCATGAGGTTTCTTATCAAAATTCGGATAGATAAAATTCAACCATACTTTGTCTAGTCGGAGCATTTTACCAAATGAAAATTCAGTAGCGTGTGACAGAGGAAAATGACCAACATCGTGGACCAAAGCAACAACTCTTAATAGTCTCTTGACAAATAGGACTGGTTTCATAGTACCAGTGTCAATTTTGAAGTCACGCAGATCGTTTGAAATGCTGGCTATAAAGTCATTTGCATTTTTCGAATTTGCGAGTACCTGATCAAGAATTCTTGTTGACAAATGCATAACTCCTAATGAATGTTCAAATCTGGAGTTGTTTAACGAGGGGTAAACCAGGTATCCTAAGCCATTCTGCTTCACATATTTAAGTCGTTGAATGTAGTCGGTATCAATTATTTCCTTTTCTAAATCATCAAAATAAATATCACCATGTACTATGTCTTTTACTATTCTATTCAAATTTGTTCCATCAATCTATAGGTTATTATTAAAAAAATAGTGATACTTTATTTTACAATTATTGCTCTTCCTCTTACTTCTATTCTTTTGAGTTTCTCCAAACTGTCGAGTATGTCGGGTCCGGACATGTACGGTCTGAACAGTGGTTTTTCTAGTAAAATCTGCAGTGCTTCTATATAATCAATAACAGATTCCTTGGCATGCTTCCTTAGTCTGTTATGAGCCTCACGATACGGATCTTTGAACCCTGGCATCATTCCTCCTTTTTGTCATTATACATTATTGATCAGTTTTGTCAATGGTGATTATTGCGTTCATGATTATTTGACACAATTATTCTCTTGCTATTATAGTTTTCAATCTTTCAACTTCTTTCTTCGATGTCACTAAATAGTATATAAATATATAGAAACTCTATTGTTCTGTCAACACTTAAAGTTATCAGAGTAAGAATGGTACACCATTTAAAAATCGGTATTATAAAGTTATTGACTGAGCGAAAAATAAGAATAGAATTATATTAGTTCTTGATGGAGGAAAATATGTCTGCTGATGCAATGACCTTACCAAAGAAAGAATGGCCAAAGATTCCTGGATATGAGCTGCTTAGTACCATGGGTTCTGGTACTTATGGTATCTGTTTTAAAGCCAAGCAAATATCGCTGGATAGATTAATTAAAATAAAGTTTTTTGATCCGCTCCCACATGTAACTAAAACACAAGAAGCGCTAGAGCGGTTTGCGCAAGAAGCGAGAATAATATCAAAGTTGGAACATCCAAGTATCGAAACATATCATAATTTTGAACAGAGCAAGGATGACTCTTATTATATTGTAACCGAGTATTTTGACGGGAAAAGCGTGAAACAATTATTATGTGATAATGGAATTTTTAATTATCAAAAAGCCCTGGATATCATGATCCATGTCTGCGTATGCATTAAATATTGTCATGATAAGCAGGTTATACATCGTGATTTAAAACCATCACACATTATAATGAACAACGAAGGGCTTGTCAAAATTGTAGATTTTGGAATGGCATATGATTTTGAAGAGAAGATTAGACTTATTTCTACTTCTTCTAGTGTAGGAACTGTTCCGTATATATGCCCGGAGCAACGAAAGGATCCAAGCCACAGAGACAAAAGAAACGATATTTATTCAATAGGTATAATTTTATATGAAATGCTGGTTGGAAATATCCCCGAAATAGGGTCTAATTACAAACTCGTATCATCTATTAGTTTAGATGTTGATAGTAACATTGATACAATAATTAATAATTGCCTGAAACCTGAGAAGGAGCGATATCAAACAGCAAATGCATTGTTGGAAGAACTGCAGTCATTGGAATTTCTTCAAAAACAAGAGGAAAAACATTGGGAAGAGCAAAAAAGAAAAACAACGAAGTGGGCTAAGAATTTGGCAGATCAGAAAAAGCATATAGATATTCAACTTAAATCAGTAAAAAAGAAAATTGAAGAACAAAATAAGACGGAGTCCAAAATATGGATAAGTACTGTTAAAAAACACATTGCTAAATTAAAATTGATGGTGGATGATGTGAATACAACCGGATATTTTAAGATAAATCAAGACTGGGAAGAAATCACAGAACGCCCTAGTCTCCAGCAGGGTTCTGAGGGACCTGTTATTGGACAAATAAACCTAGCTGAAAATGAACATATGAAAGTTCGCTTGTGTAATTTAGATCCTACGCATTATATCGGCAACTTCATACAGCCAGCAATAATATGGGAGACAGTTAATGCTACCAGATCATCAAAAATAATGCAGGAACTTGCTTTTGTAATTACGAAAACAGGTGAAGTTGAGATATATGGTGGTATTCCGAGGAGACGTTATATCAAACCTCCGCTAATTGATGAGATATACAGACAATTTTTAGAAACGAAATTATTGTGGGCTCAATATGCTGATGAAGATACCATCAAAAACATTTTGAATGCACTTAAATCATCTAATTATTTTCTCAGACGTGGTGAGGGTTATGATATAATTGAAAAATTCGTACAAAAACAAGTGCCATTGCCTGAAAGAATCATTAGTCAGTTATTTCAAATAATAATGGACTCAGGCAAAAAGGATGACGAACGTAAGGATGCACTGGGACTACTACAGCAAGGAGGACAACGTAATATTACAGGTAGATTATTGGATTTCTGGTTATCGTCAGTTACACAAATGTCCATCGGTTTGTCACGACAAATGGCTAATTATTTTGCTGCTTCTGATGAAAGCATGGATATGATATTCCATGTACTCCTATCAAGTGAGCCAATAAACAATAGAGCGTTGCCTTTCCTTTTGAGTGCGGTTTATACATACGAAGATAGAAAGAAATCTTTTAGTGAAAAAGAATTGACTGGAGTAAGGGCTATTTTAAAGAAATTTTCACATAGCCCAAGTGTTATTGACATATTGCAAAATATTAATGAAATATTATTAAGTAAAGATGCGACATAGTGTTTTGTCATTTTACTGAGTTATTATATAACTGTTAACAAACAGTTATGTTAGTGTTAGTCAAATTAGACTAGTGCTTTAGTCAAAAATGAGCCTTTTTTTCCATTTCGCCTGAAACATAACATAAACCACACACTTTCTACCTAAATCCATGAAGCATAACAAGTATAGCGACAACAACAAAGGCGTCAAGTAATTATTTTTAAGATATCACGATGACTAAAATTGTCTTGGGTTTTTTCTAACCGCGTTTCGATTGATGCTAAAATTTAACTTCCTGCTAAATCCTTAACGCATCTTCAGCAGTCAGAGTCGCTAAATATCTCATTGTCATCATTGTTGAACTATGTCCCAGGTGATATTGTAATGCTTTTGGATTTCCTGTTTGTCTCAGTCTTTCAATCGCATCAGAATGTCTGAATAGATGTGGATATACTTTTTTCTGAATACGAGCTCTCTTTGCTGTCTCCTTAATGATCTGCCAGGCTCTTTTTCTATTGATTTCGAATATCCGATCATCTAAGTCCAATTCATCAGTATAAGCATGGCTTTTCAATTGATGTGCTAATCCATCAGGACATGCAACCATCCGTGGTTTCTTACCTTTACCTTTGACATATAAAACCGCATGACCTTCATACGCACCGATCATCCTTGGTGTTAATGATAAGGCTTCACTGATCCTGAGACCAGTTTCAAACAGTGTCTTGATCAGGAGACTATTTCTATCACCTTTGTTACCTTCTCTGGCAACATCAACGATTCTGTATACTTCTTCCGGTGTAAGATATGGTACAATATGAGTTTTTTGAATTGAGGATTTTAACGCCGCTATCTGTTTACTACTGGACATATCTTATTAATGTCCAATTTAACGGCCTTAAACCTTTGTTATATTGCCAAATAGACCCCATTATCACCTCTGTTATAAGACATTTGTGTGTATTTTGTCCTATTCATATCATATCAGCAATTGAAAGAAAGGTAGCAAGGTGATGACTAAGTCGGATTATTAATGATTCAAGTTGTAGCTTGGTTAAAGGGGGATTAAGTGCATGCGTGCAAGCCTGAAGAGTCTTCATGTATTCTAGAAAGACAGGTATATCTTTTTCCAACACGTCTACAAATTCATTAGAGCACACATCTTTATAAATATAAAGCAAACGACCTTTTCGCGTTGGACGTCCTTTGTCAAGATTAGAATCTTTTTGATTCCACTTGAAGAATTCTTCATCAGGAGCCAAACAATGAAGCACTTGTGTAATTAATTCACGCATTGAAACAGATGATTGTCTTACGCTATCTCGATTATTTGATTTGATAGCATCCAATGCACCAAGATACATTTTCTTAAGACTGGGATCAATTAATGCTAGTGCAGCGCATAATTGATCTTTATCTGGTGCAATCTCGTTTAAATAACCTATTTCTTCAGTTGGGATTTCTGCTTGAGGATCCAAAATTTCCGCTTGATGTATAGCTAAAAACATCTCTTCACCTAGCAAAGGAGCTACAACATGAGGTAGTGAAAAATACGATTGTGGTACCGCTTTTATAGTACTCCAAAATTCACGATAAGAATTGGCCATTTGTTCGAGTCCATGCAGATATTTACTACCTATATCCTTGAGACTCTCAGCTAAATTCTGAATTGCCACCCGTGCAATTGATTCCTGAGCATGAAGCGATGATTTCGCTAGCTGTGAGTAGTTGTTTCGTAGAGCTTCAGCCAAATCAGATATCATCAGTGGTCGCTGAATAGTTGTTTGAATTGACTTTTGCCACTCCATTTGATCTCTTTGGATCTGATTGATTATTGAATCATAGGGAATGTTGGAAGTCATAGATTTGCTTATTTCCGCTATAGCATCATGTATTGCTTTATTAACAGACAATATTTGTGGTGATTCTAGAACCAATGCTTTTTGAATTTGATTTTGAATATCACTGAATACAAGCATATTCTTTTCCAATCCAGCCAGCATTTGCTTACATTCATAAGGTGTTCCAATCGATGATACTAGCGTTTTCTGTAACTGATTATGCCAACTATTTACGCTCTCAACTAAGATTTGATATATTCTATCTTGATTTGACATATTAAATCCTTGATCACCAGAACATAAATTATGTTAATTATTACCTAAAATACGCATATGATCAAACTCAAGATCCTTTTTTGTCAGATCTTGCCGCTTTCTTATCTTGAGGTTATACAAATAGAAATCTTGCAGATCATCAACACGGGCTGGTTTTCCTGAATCGTTTGATAACATTACACTAAACAAAAATGGTGTACCTTCAGTGCATCTTTTCTGAAATGTAGGAAAATAAGAGTTAGTGGTAATAAGAAATTCTTTACCAAGAACCAGGAGTATATTTATCTTATTGTGTACTTGCTTTTTCTTTGCTTTCTGTTCTCCCTTTTCTACTTTTTCGAAAAATTCAGTAGCACCTTTTCTTGAAAAATTAGGATAACAGAAAAACACATATCTATTATTGCTCAGTAAAATAACACTCATACAAATATTCTGTGTCTGATCATTCAATTCTCCATATGACCAAGCTAGTAACAAGGAATGTATCTTCCTCGCATAATCGATATCAGATATTATCCAACTAACTACTGGAATCTGCCCCTGTAAACTCGGTGAAGTTGCATAGCCGAATCCGCAGCCAGTCCATTTTTCTGATTCAATAGTAAAATCTGGCATTGAGTGTATGAACATACTAGAATACGAAAATAGGACTTTGTCTACAATAAATAGAATAACATATATTGCTAGACCAAAAATAAAAGCAAAAAATGCTGACTGGAAAACAAAAAATGCTGATATTAGACTGATTACAGTCAATAGAATTTTAATAGCTGTGATGTAATTTTTGTACTTCTCATTTATGACCACTTCAAAAAAATGTCCTTTACGGTGTATTTGAAAATTAAACTGTAGTCTGTTCAAACGTGTTAATATCTCTTTTCTCATTTTACGACTATTATTTGACATTTACTTTCAACCTCCAACAAAAATTATATATTCCACTGCACTCCGAAATTTCTTCCCCAATCCTAATACAATACGCAGTATCTTTTCTACATAGCTGTTTCAACACTGGTTCTTCGTCCTCCGCAAAACAGTACATGAAAAGTATAATCAAAATAGGATAAAAATCAAGCTTCACTCTCTCGTGTAAGGCTCACCGCGTTGCGGAATTTACGAAAGATTCTTTCCACAGTGCTTACAAACAGTAGCTTCCCTTTTAATTTTCTCTGCACAATGCGGACATGTTCTTTTGGTCTCTTTCCTTGTCAACAATACAACACCAGCAATGCCTATCACAATTCCAGTAAGCAGTAATCCTGGTGTATATTCCGTACTGTCCCACCTGCTTGCTGACACGACATCCTTTCCTGCATTTCGTTGACATATGACTACGAAATCCCACATACACCAGATTGTAGTTGTTCTGTTCCAGCACATGTGGGAAAAATTAGTTAAAATTTAGTAGACACTCATAGGGTTGTGCTTCCCTCAAAAGCGGGGTATAATTAACTACCCCGAAGGAGGTAAAATGGAGAGTACAACATCAATACAAACAACCACAGAGCCAAACCCGATA
>JBARXC010000005.1:0-1643 GCA_049647125.1 bacterium
TTTATTATGTTTTTCTTGGTGACTATCCAACTTCCATTGATTTTACTGAAAAAAATGTTGAGATCCGTCGTCAACTTGGTGATAAAAAAGGTGAAGGCATCGGTTTAATGAACATCGGTTTGACCTATAGATTTCTTGGCAAGTTTGCTAACGTTCTTGATTATTACAATAAAGCTAAAGACCTGTTTGAAAGCATCAATGAAATCCGCTGTAAAATAACTGTCTATAAATTGATCGCAAGTATGTGGATGCTCCAGAATCAGACAAAAAAAGCACGAACTTATTTTGAAAAATCTCTGGAAATAGCTAAAACCACTCAGGAAAGCGGTCTTGTCGGTGAAGCATTATACCGGTATGGTGAATATTTTCATGATATGGGTAATTATGAAAAAGCCCTCGGTTTATATAAAGAAGCAGAACCGATATTGATTGAATGTGATGACAAAAATATACTCACGGAACTCCATGCTTCATATGCTGATATATATATTAAAAAGCAAGATTTTAAGGCGCTTCAACATGCTGAAACGAGTATGAAGCTAGCGCTTGAAGCAAAAATAAAAAATAGCGAAATAAATGCACTAAGAATCCTGGGTCGTGCCCAGGCGACTGTTGGTAATGATCCAACTGAAGGTCTTAAAAATATTAAGCGTTCAATATCCATTGCCAAAGAGATAAATGCTCTGTCTCAAATGGCACATAGTCTGTATTATCTTGGAGAAACATTAGTCGCAAATAATAAATCAACTCAAGCACTGGAATACTTGAATCAAGCGAAAAAACTCTACACAAATTTTAAAACGCCATTTTGGATAGAGCGGACCAATGCTCTAATAAAAAAAATATCATGAGCAACTTCCTGCTCATCCATCATGATAATGTAGCATTGTGAACTGGCTAAAAAAGCGGTCGCCAATTTATCTTTGCATCATACCACTCATTGTCTACATCCTTACTGCCTCCCGAACTCTTCCCTGGGGTGACGGCGCTGAATTCTATCTAGCAGTAAGAACTCTGGGCATACCCCATCCATCTGGATACCCTCTGTTTGTGCTCATTGGTCGATTATTTTACTTGATCAGTGCATCTCCATTCCTTTTGAATCTACTCCCTGGTATTTTTACAAGCATCGCGGTTCTATTTCTTTATCTTATTATTTTCAGACTTATAAAGGACCGTCTTATTTCAATTATTTTACCTTTATTCTTTGCCTTTGGTCGAGAAATATGGTGTCAATCAGTTGCTGCAGAAATATATACCTTGAATTTGCTTTTTATGACGATCATTTTGTATTTGTTATTGAATATTTCTGAGAACGAAAGATTTATCCCGATGATTTTCTTTATCTCGGGTCTTGCGTTAACCAACCACCTTACGGCACTATTTTATGTCATACCAATACTCATTTTTGTCCTGCTTCGGAAAACAAAAGCCATTCGCTTCTTACCATTAACAACAATCCCTTTATTTCTCTATCTCTATTTCCCCGCGCGTTCAGCTGCTAATCCCGCACTCAATCTTTTCAATCCAGAAAGCTTGGGAAAGTTAATCAGCTACATCTCAGGCAAGGCATTCCACTACCGCACCCTCTTCTTTTCCGGCACCTATATTGTCGATCAGCTGAAACAATTTCTTTATTATTG
>JBARXC010000006.1:0-4151 GCA_049647125.1 bacterium
TTGATCGATCGCCAGTCTTACGCCCCAGCTCTACACCAACATATGTTACTGGATCGACTAACCTACGAAAGAGATCATTGACAAGTGCCCGCGTTGGTGAAACATAGAGTATCTTCAACGCGTTTAGCGACTGCCCCTGGGTATGCCCAAGCATATGTTCTACCAGCGGCGCAATCACCGCCTCGGTTTTTCCGCTCGCCGCAGGTGATATCACGACCACGTTTTCATGACTTAAAATATGGGGAATAGTCAATTCCTGAATCGGCAAAAAATTCCCAAACCGGCTGAAAAACGGCACCCAGGTCCGGCGCAACATTCGTTTTATCATTTCACCTTGAGTCATTTGGGTATTCCTTTACGACGGTTATTAGATTTTATCTCCATACATTTATGGTATTTTTCGGTTCGCGGCTTCGAAATGCGAAACGGCTTCGTACCTCGGTTGCGACAAACGAACGCCGACAACGAATCGCATTTCGCAACCGATAAACATATTACTTCTTCTGCGGTCTTTGCATGCCCAGTCGCAGCCAGTCAAATGCTTCCACTGAGAATTTTATGAACTCTCTGAGCTCCCCGCTCCCTCTTTTGAAAGCAGCATTGAATATATTTTGCCGGCGTGATACTTCGATAGTGAAACTCGGGTAGGCACAATTGTATGCGTCAACCAGGTTATCAAAAATCACCTCGAGTTCAGGTTTACTGAATTTACGGAGATAGTATCGGTTTTTGAAAAGTTTCACGATATTCTCAAGGCCTCGGAGCCCGTGAATTGGGGTCATGGCAAGGATGATCATCATACGTGGTTCTTTATAGATATAAGGTGTTGGCCTGACTTTATTATGTACCAACCTCGTGTCGATTTGCTTAAGCTCATCGCTATCCAAAGCTGCGAGAATCAAGCCTTCGAGAAAACTCAAACCCCGGCTGTAGAATACATAATCCCATATGCGGGTGACTGTTTCAACCTCATCGAGCACGAGCACCAAACCTCCAAGACCTGCCTTATGGATCAAATAACTCAATCCCGTAAATATATAAGAGTAAAAATCACCCGCTGTTGAGAAATCATAGAGCGCCGGTATTTTTTGCCCGCCGCGTACACGAAACGGCGCCCGTGAATCAGTGGCGTATTTCTTTGTGGACTCACCCTCGATCCACTGCCAGAAAACCTCGCTCATCAAATCTGCATTGTCCATGTCCTGCAGTATTTTCAAAACCGGAGTCAAGAAGCAATGGTCTTGAATTTTTATATCTGACACTATCTTCAACAAATCACGGAAATGGAATTCGCAGTTGTCTTTGATATAGCGCAGATTGTAAATCAATTCTCGGTAAACCCGCTTTGGCCTGTGCAATGGCGTCTCTTGAGGACTCAATTCGCAATAGGCTGTAACGAGACCGCGTTTTAAAGACAAATGGCGCGCATATTCAAGAAGATGGGTCTTACCTGAACCATATGTGCCTTCGATCAAATATATTCCACCCTGTCCTTTCTTTAATTTCTGCAATCCTTGTTCCAGGGCGTTTATTTCATAAGCACGGCCAAAGGTAAAGCACTCGATATCCTGATGAGGTACAACCCCCATCCTAAATGCTTCAAGCAGCCTCTTCGATGATATCTGATCCAGTTCTGTTTTTGGTGCAGCAATCGACTTAAGCCACCTGGAGGGTAACCATAAACATAATCCGCTTCTGAATTTAACCTGTGCTTCTCCTCCATCCCAGCGTGTTGCCACGACAACACCTTCACCAAAAACCGGGTGCGCAACAATGTTGATTTGCTGTTTCATCTGCTGCGGTATGTATCTATTTAACCATTCAACTATTCGACCATACGACTATCTGACCATTCAACCAGTATCAAAACTCTTCTCTCTCAACCTCTTCTTTCTCCTTATCACTGAGCATCTTAATTGTGGAACGCAAAATCTGCTGCGTCTCAACCCTGCCCAGCAACTCATTTTTGTCTCTCAGGTGCTGAAATACCTCAATAATCCCGATGACAAAAATCCTGCGGTAGCTGATATCAAGCGACTGCAATTCCACCGCAGCATGTATCATATTGTTCATGGAATCATTCAGGACTTCTTTGTCAAAATCAAAACGATAGGCAACCTGAAAGACCTCGGCAAGCTTTGTGCCCAGCCTGGTCAGGAATTCTTCGGGTGCCACGCCGATTTCTTCAAGGTTGATTTTAACGCCCATTGGATTGATACGTGTAAAACTGGAACGCAGACGTTGTTTTAAGGCCTCATAAACCCCGCCACTTCCTTCAAGGATAAGATTCTCATCAGGTACTGCATAGAAAAACATGGCTCCCGGCAACCTTGAATTCCCGCACTCATCAACCAGCTGACGAAGGTTATCGAGTGCCCTACGCTTGTCCCTGGTCGATGAAATACTCATCCCACGCTCTGCTTCATCAAACAAAAGAATCAACCCGGTATAGCCTATGCAATCGATGAACTGAACAAGACTGCGCAGCATCCTGAATGCAGTGCTGCGGTCGATACGTTCAGAAATCCGATGACGCAGTCTTAATTCTCTTGGGATGTCTTCGCCTTTCAACCATTGGATAAGGCCGTTGAATTCATCTTCATCTTCACTGATAAGGCTCAGCACCGCCGCTTTAAGCGCATTTGTGTAACTTGAACTCTCAAGGTTCCTAATTCGGGAAACAAAATCTCTTTGTTCACGCGCCTTATTGTACCAGTGCTTTAGCAAAAATTCAATACCTGTCCCTTGGGTTGGTTCAAAACTAACTTGCGTCTGCGGTGGTATTATATTGGCGGCGACTTTCTTATAGACAAGTTCCAAACGGTCAAAAGGGCATTCTGTAGGACTTAGACTCACGTAACTCGTCACATAGTTTTGCCCCCAGGCAAGGTTTCTTATCGAATACAGGAAATGAGTCTTGCCTCCACCATAGTTGCCGGTTATCAACTTAAATGAAGACAAGTTGTATTTCAACATGTCTTTCAAATATTCGTTCTCAATAACCTCGAGATAAGGTTCTAATCCGACTGTGAAATGCTCAATACCGAATTCCGGCGGCGTGCCAAAGCTGCCCAGCTTATGGATAATCGCTTTTGCTAACTTCTGGTCTTTCTGTTTCATTTAGTTAATTGATTTCCTGATATCCTGATCCTTTAATCTTTAGGTGTTTTGGATTTTTTCGAATGATATGTGCGAATAATGCGTCCCTTCACCTTCATCATTTTCCGGTATCCAGAGGGCATTCATTTTATCAACCGTTGCATCAAAAGTTGCCACGTACAATCTGATATTTTTTTCAAAAAACTCTGACTTTTTTAAGAAATACATGAGATAGCTTAGAATAACGCGGGGGTACTCTCGAAAATTGCTTTTTTGTGGATCAATCAAGAATTTCTTAGACTGTCTCAGCAGAACGAACTCATTGAGCACTTTCACGATCAATAGTTTTTCACCAAAGGATTGGCCAGTCAAAACGAGCCTGCGTTTGTAAGCCTGGTGCAAAGTTTCATATATCTCGGTCACGGTCATTTTGTGCGTCTGCAAATTTTCATCAAACCTTTTTACCGTCTCAAACACGGTTGCTGACTGGAGCGGGATATTTGACTTTATCTTCTCAACTTCAGGACCGAAAAACAAAGCTACTGAGCCAAACTGGAAGTCAATCTTGAGTGTATACAATCCCACCCGAAGAACCGGATACTGACCTCTGATTTTTTTGCCCGTGTGCGCAAAAAGCGCGGACAGTTCTTGACCAAACTTGATTCTGAATTCTTCCTTAAACCCATCAATGTTTTTCCTTTCTTCAACCAACCACTCAGCCAGGTCTTTGACCAACTCCTTTGCACCCAGTTCAGGTAGATGCTTTTCAATCATCCGCAGGTTCTTTTCAAGTATATAGGCATTGTCTACTGGCTCAGATCTGATTTTGTAATGCTTATTCAATAGCTTGATTATTCTGTTGGAACTTTTCACTAATGACCTAAAACTCTTTAGAATCTCATCCACGACCCATTATAATCTGGAAAAAGTGAGTGTCAAGCATTGCCAGTACCGTTTCAAATCATTAATGCTCGACTTTTTAGGTTCCGTCAAAAACTAAAACACAGTATTTGGAACGGCACCAGTACTAAACAATATCATATCTTGACTTA
>JBARXC010000007.1:0-2504 GCA_049647125.1 bacterium
TTATGGTTTTGCTCAGGAGACGCCGGTTCAGGTTAAGGTCTATGATGCCCTGGGTCGTTTGGTTGTACATCAGGACTATGGTCGGCTCAATGGTTCAGGTGAGTTCACCTTTGACCTCAAATCCTTAGCACAAGGTGTCTACTTCGTTAAAATCGATGCCGAAGACAACACCACAACTTCTAAAATCATCTGGCTTAAATAAATTGAAAAATGGGTTTGGGTTTGGAAACTGGATATTATCTTCTATTCTCGCTTCCAAACCCTTGCCCAACATCTATGTTTTAAAGGAGGTATGATGAGAAAAATATGCGCTTTGTTGCTGCTTCTGTCTATACCCTTAGCAGCAGGTACCATAACAAAAACTATCGTGTTCTCAGAAAACGAGTTGCATTTCACTGAAGTTGACGGTTATGATGTGGTGACCATGCCTTATCAAGGCGAATTGGCAGAACCTGGTAAACCTTTGCTTCCATTGGCAAGTGTCTATTTCCTAATTCCACCAGATGCTGAAATAACCAATGTCGAGGTATTAAATATCCAGGAGCTCGAGCTGGATGGTCAATACAATATCCATCCAGCCCAAAACCCAGTGCCCTTTTCCCGTCCTGACTTATATGAATTTACACCACCCAATCCTATTGTATACAACAGTAATACACCTTATCCTGCAAAGACCATAAAGATGTATGAATCAGGGATCAAATCAGGTTTTAGAATAGCCGGCGTCGATATATACCCATTACATTATCTGCCGAGCAACCAGAAATTGATCTTCACTAAATCAATGACTCTGAAAATCGAGTATAAAAAAAATAGACATACCGTGTCGCCACTTTCTCAAGTGCAATACGATATTTTTTCAAGTGAAGTGGCAAAACTTATCACGAATTCTGAAGATATTCCACGTTTTGCACCACATATTCGTCGAGGTATCAATGATGTAAATTACGTTATAATAACCTCGAGTTCTTACCAAGCGTCTTTCCAGGCTCTGGCTGACTGGCGTACAAAACAAGGGTGGAAAGCGGAAATCGTAACGACAACATGGATATACAGTAATTATTCAGGCTATGATAACCCGGAGCGCATTCGAAATTTCTTAAAGGACTATTTCGCTACAAAAGGTTTGGTCTGGGCATTTATTGGCGGCGACAATGATATCGTACCTGTACGAACAGCCTACCTGCCATTTTCAGGTAATTCATATATTGCAACTGACCTTTATTACTCAGATCTCGATGGTACCTGGGATCAAAATGGTAACCACCTTTACGGCGAGATGTCAGGCGATGGTGTAGATCTTTATGCAGATATCTTTGTCGGCAGGCTGTGCTGTGCAAGTACTTCGAGTGTAACGAACTACCTGAGCAAACAAAATACTTTTGAGATGAATCCGCCGACAACCTACTTGAGAAAGATGCTCCTACCTGCAGTTCAATTATTCTCCGGGTATCACGGGAGTATCCCGAATGGATATATCGCTGATACTACACCAGCAGGGTGGTTTGATTGCATAATGAATAATCCACCCAATTACCGAATGCGTGATTCACTCAACCAAGGCTATCAGTTCTGCCACCCAGCAGCACACGGTGACCAGTATGGTTTGTATACGCAGTACGGTGGAACGATCTTCCACCGAAGCCAAATCGCCTCGTTGAGCAACGGTACTAATTACAATATAATGAACTCAATCGCCTGTTATTCCGGTGACTTTGACCAATATGACTGCCTTGCTGAATCTCTGGTCAATAAATATCCCGGTGCATGCGTGGCAACGATCATGAATACGCGCTATGGTTGGGGACAGCCGCCGAGTCTAGGACCTTCAGAAAGACTTGACATTAAGTTCTATGGGCTCTTCTTTAGCCAGGATACCCTGGAAATTGGCCGATGCCATGCGCGGAGTAAAGATTACTATCGAAACTCTATGCTCGGTCAGACTGTCTGGCGCTATTGCGGTTATGAGTTAACCTTATTCGGCGATCCAGCATTACCGATGTGGGAAAATATACCGACGAATATGACGTTGAGTCATCCAGATACCGTACCGGTCGGCAGTGAAACGGTTAATATCACTGTGACAAGCAGTGGTTCACCAGTTGAGCACGCACTTGTTTGTCTTTACAAAAATGGTGAGGTGCATGAACGCGGGTATACGAACTCATCAGGTCAAGTTAATCTCTTCATCACCACAAGTACCGCCGGCACGATGAGCCTTACGGTAACTGCAAAAGACCATTATCCTTATGAAGCGACCATTCAAGTATACGGCGGCGGTGCTACCATGCCTTATGTCATTCTGGTTGATTATGCGGTTGTTGGTGGTAATGGTAATGGTATATTGGATCCAGGTGAGGATGCCGGTATTGTTTGCACAATTGCCAATGTTGGTTCTGATGTCGCGACCAATACCACTGGTACACTGCGCTGCGCTAACAGTTATATCACGCTAACTGATTCTACGACGAATTACGGCACCTTACAGATCCAGGATACGGTTG
>JBARXC010000008.1:0-2687 GCA_049647125.1 bacterium
GGGTCGATCAAGTCAAGGGGGACGACTGTTATGATCTCTATTCACCCGAATCCCTTGAGGAGTGGCACCGGCGGCATCGCCTTCTGAACGGTGACTAAGAAACCAGAGGCGCCAGTGACCTGTATTGTCCCGGCGCAGCATGTCCGCTTTGCACCCGAAAGCGGACATTCTCAGAGGCGGCTTGAATGTCCGCTAAGTGCCAATAGCGGACATCGCGGCTGCTCTCTCCTAATGCTTCCGAGACACCCGGTTGGGCTAATTCAATGAGGAAGGCTCACCGATTTGATCGGAGGGTGGGTCAAGTGGCGCGTGGCTACGCCCGATTGACCATCGCAGGCTTGTGCGACCTCAAACGATCCAGGGATTACTAGGACAGCGGCTCGCCAAGCGCGCCCGCTAAGCGATCGCAAAACGTCTTAACTACTTTTGCCCGGGCGTATTGTTTGCTGTTACCCTCGACCAGGGTCCAGGGTGCGACGGAGGTGCTTGTATACTGCACCATGTCGTTGACCGCCTGCTCATAATCGTCCCATTTTTCCCGATTGCGCCAATCTTCGTCGGTAATCTTCCAACGCTTGTAGGTCGTTTTCTCGCGAAGCTTGAAGCGGGCGAGTTGCTCGTCCTTTGTGATGTGGATCCAATATTTGACCAACACGATTCCATGCTCGATCAACTGATCCTCGAAGTCGTTGATTTCTTCGTAGGACCGCCGCCACTCATCCTCCATCGCGAAACCCTCAACTCGCTCGACTAAAACACGGCCGTACCAGGAGCGGTCAAAGATGGTGATATGGCCGGCGCGGGAAAGTTGACGCCAGAACCGCCACAGGTAATGCTGGGCGTTTTCCTCATCGGTCGGCGCTGCAATTCCATGGACCTGATAGTTTCGGGCGTCCAAAGCCTCGTTGACCTGCCGAATTGCGCCACCCTTGCCGGCGGCGTCTGGGCCTTCGAATAGGAGAATGCTCGATATTTTCTTTGCTTTAGCTCGCAGATGGAGCCCGTGAAGTCGGGCCTGCAGTTCCACTAGCTGCTTTCTATAGGCGCTCTTGTCGAGACGCTTCGACATATCAAGCCGATTGAGAACTGTGATAGAATTTGCCGCCAGATGTCTCGCGCTGCTCGACTTCCTTTCTGCCGCGGATTTTTCTTGCTTGGACGCCAACCTCGCGCGGCCTTTAGCCTTGCTATTGTGTTTGCTGGACCTTTTCTTGGACGCGCCATTCGCTTCGACTTCCCGAAGCCGGCGCTGCAAGGCGTCGCGCAGGAAAGTAGCCACGGTGATGCCTCGATAACGAGCGTCCGCGCCCTCCACGACCGTCCATGGTGCTATGCCTCTGTTTGTTCGAGTAATGGCCTGTTCGGCGGCACCTATGAATTTATCGTACATATGCCAGTGCTCCCAGTCGCGTGCTGTGACCCTGGCCGCGGTTAAGGGGTCGCGCTCAAGGCTCTTCAGACGGTGCTCCTGAGCATTGCGGCTGAGATGCATCCAACATTTCAGTACAAGGCCGCCGTCGCGGGCTAGCGAACTTTCGAAACTGACCATTCGATCGAGCCGCTTAAGGAATGTCGCCTCGCTAGTGTTTTCGTGAACGCGATCAAGTACGGTCCGGGAATACCAGGCGCTCAAGAACATGCCGATGTGGCCCCGCGGCGGCAAGTCCCGCCAATATCGCCAGAACTCTGGCCGTTCGCGCTCGACGTCGCTCGGCTCATCGTAGGCTCTGGTGATCAACCATCTTGGGTCCATCCACTCGTTGAGCAGGCTGACGGTCTCGCCCTTGCCACCACCGTCGACACCCGCGAACAGCAGAATCACTTGGAAGTGGCGCCCCGCGCGTAGCTCGTCTTGTAGCTCGAGTAGCTCTTCGCGCAAGACGGGCGTCATCTTCTTAAAGTCCGTCTTGGAAATCGTGCGGCCAAGCTCGGCGGTTTCAAACATAATTGCCCCACAACCGAATTAGCTGGGCGTCCGGCAAAACCCTTCCGCCGAAACAGCGAACGAGTCGGACTGCCCCTGCGAGCCATACCCGTATCTCAATTAAAATCCGGCCCTCATTTGACACCTTATAGCTTGGAGATTGCCAATGGCTCGCGCGCCACGGATTGTTTTTAGCTCTGGGGTAATGAGCCCTATCAACCAATTCGTCTACCAATCTTCGCATAGGGCAACCTCGATACTGCTTAAGAAGGGTCCGGAAGGAGAGGCCTTCTGGAGAGGAGCTACCGAGCCGCAATGCGGGCTCGATCAAAAACGAGGCAACACGCTCTTCACCAGTGAGATTTCCAATGGCAGCAATGGTCAAGTTGGCACGTGCTTGTTGTGTGGCAGGTTGAAGACGCATGAGGGACCCTAGACCGGGATCTTTATGAGCCAACACCAACTACTTCTGCAAAGTTTCCACGTAGTGTGTGAGCAGCAGTACACGGACATGGGGCGGCAGAGGGTAGTCCCAATCCTTCTGGTCCCTGCTGAAGCGTTTCCAGAACTCCGGCATCTGGAACGACTCGTGCCCCGCCACCGCTTCCTTGCCCAAGATGATGCGATAGACCCGCCAAAACGGGAACGTGCCGCCATTGGCCTTGGCGATTGCGGTCAGGTCGGCGGGCCGTTCGATCAACAGTTTTGCCATGGGGCCATCGCCCTTGCCGTCCGGGCCATGGCAGTTCGTGCAATGCCACTC
>JBARXC010000009.1:0-5962 GCA_049647125.1 bacterium
AAAATAAGCTCACCTGATAAGTACTCAATACTTATTTTTACAAAAAAGTTCTTTTTTCCGAATCCGCCATGTTGTGTGACGGAGAGGGGCTTTTCTTTTTGTTAATTTCATTTTTGGCCAGAGAAAAATCAACAGGAATTGAAAATTATGAACTACTAAAAAAATATCTTACGAAATATCGAAACTTTTCAGGCATAAAACTCAACAAAGTATAGCAGGTCAGTTTTCCGAGGCTTCAATCATATTTTTTCCTAGCCGTTAATCTTAATTTAATTTGGGGAAGATTTTATTTTGATGAAAGACGGAGGGAAGTCGAAAATTTTGTTTATGTCTTTACGGGTAATTATTTATCGCAGAAACTCAAATTGTCTATTGACCTTTTGAAAATATTAATTATAATTTATCATAATGAATAAAAGTTTAGGAAAAACTAAACTATTACAAAAATGGTTAAGAGCCATATTCTTTAAAGCCTATAATTCCATAGTGTGAAACGAGGAAGAAATGAAGAAACTTATATCACTGTTATTCATCTTATCCATTTCGTCTGCCCAGCAAAAATGGATAAGGACTTATGGGGGAGCTGATCTCGATGAAGGAAGGATGGTCCAACAAACCACGGACGGAGGCTATATCGTCATAGGATTTACTCTCTCCTTCGGTGCAGGAGATTATGATTTTTACCTCATCAAGACGAATGCCTCAGGAGATACCCTATGGACCAAGACCTACGGCACAGCGAGAGATGATCGGGCTAGTTCCATCCAGCAGACCACGGATGGTGGCTACATTGTCTCAGGGTTTTCTTTACCCGCAGATGATAGTCTTGGTGATATTTACACGATAAAGATCAATGACCAGGGCGATACTCTCTGGTCAAAAAGGTACGCAGGGGCGAACCACCATGCGGGCTACCCTGCCATTCAGACCGCAGATGGGGGTTACATTATATCAGGCTCCACGTACTCGTATGGGGCGGGTGGGTTGGACATCTACCTGATAAAGACCAACAGCCAAGGAGACTCGCTCTGGACCAGGACCTACGGTGGGGTGAACGATGAGACGGGTTTGGTTCTTCCGGATATAGATGGGGGATACATTGTATGCGGGCAGACCTGTTCGTTCGGTGATACACTGGGTGACGTCTACCTGGTCAAGACCGATTCTCTGGGAATTCCGGTCTGGACAAAAACTTATGGTGGGGTAAATTACGATGTGGGGTATGGTGGATGGACATCGGATGGGGGATACATTCTTGGTGGATACACGTGCTCCTTTGGTGATACTCTTGGTGATGTCTATCTCATTAAGACCAACAGTCAAGGGGATACCCTCTGGACCAGGACGTACGGTGGTGTGGGTTCCGATATGGGTTTTCCTCAACAGAGATTAGATGGAGGTTACATTATCGTCGGTACGACGTATTCTTTTGGAACGGGTAACGCCGATGTCTATCTTATCAAGACTAATGCCTCAGGGGATACCCTCTGGACCAGGACCTACGGTGGGACGAATAACGATTTCGGTTGGGTACTCCAGCAGACCACGGACGGGGGCTACATCGTATCCGGAACCACTCTTTCCTTCGGGGCAGGTATGGAAGATTTCTATCTCATCAAGACCGATGCGGATGGCAATGCAGGGGTGGAAGAAAGCAGCGGACAGGACTTACGGGTAAGGCTAAAGGTTATGCCTAATCCGTTCACCTCCTTTGCCCGGATCCCTGGCTACGAGCGGGAAAACTTTGTTGTGTATGATGTCATGGGCCGCAAGGTTGGGATATATAGCGGCAATCGCATCGGCGGTGAACTCACGCCCGGAGTATACTTTGTTCGGGGCTTAGACACCGTTTCTGCACCTGCGCGGTTCGTGAAGGTCAGGTATTGAGTTGATGGATTTTAAAAAGTCGGATGTGTCCCGACTTTTTTAGATTTCCATAAATCGTCTCTAACTTGCTCCAATGTTTACCAAGGGGGTCAGGTCTGGACATTGGACATTTTTTCCTAAATTACAACCAACACGTTTGATTGTCCTAGCCTTCCCTCTGTAATACATACGATTTGTCCAATGTCCAGACCTGACCCCCTTCTGTTCTAGACAATCATTGTAATCTTTCCTCAATCACCGCCTGCCCCGTTAATTGTCAAATGTACGGGGTAATCGTATTCCTTTAGGAATAATTTTTTCATAGGTGATCCCACTTCGACATTATCTTTTAATAAAGTCATCTAACTTTTCCACAAAATATTCAAAAGCAGTGAACTGACTACACTTAATAGTACTGCCGAATAACCGTTTGTATCGTTTACGCTCATCCGAATCTAAATCTGCTGTATTAATGATGTATATTTCCACAGGTGCGTTTTTCCTATATAAACTTTTTTTGAGTAAATACCTGACGTTCACATCGGATTCAGGTAAAGAATAGCCAATGAAAAATACTTTATTCGTTTTCTGTAATAGCCGTTCAGCTGTTAACCACATTCGCACCAAATTGGGATTTACATATTCCTTTTGCCAAGTCGGTGGTATAATAACTGGTTTTCTAAGAGAGCCACACACTGCGCATTGTTTCAGAATATTATCATTTCGTACTTGGGGATCATAAATATATTTCACCCCTTTTTCTTTTGGTGTCGTAATTATATCATTACACGTGGGACAGTGTAGCCAACTCAATGATCCATGTAATTTTAATAATAACACGCTTTTATTATCTTTTGGCTTATCCCATTTATATTTTCTTGCAGTCTCTGGGTCCTTTTTCTCTTCGGCTGTCAAATCAAAATTTCTTAAATGTATTCCGAAATCTAAATATAATTCTAATGGCTTGTTACGTAAATCGATTAAAGGATTATCTAATAATATATCATAGTTAAGAGTCAAAAAAGAATATTTGTTGCAATCACCTCTATTTCCAAAAAGTTTCTTCACAAAATTTTCATGGATATCTTTAGACGTTTCGAGTCTATTATCTAGAATTTTGTATAGCAGGTAGGTCATATTTTTTCGTAGTTTCGTAAGATTATCTAATCTCCAATCACCTGAAAACTCCTCTTTTTTCTGTAAGCAGACATCAATCAGTGTTAGTACCTCTTCAAAAGTGGGGATACGACTTATATCATTAAAAGATTCTATTGCAAAAATTTGCTTAACGAATTTTTTAATATTTTTTATTTGCTGGTCGTGATCAAACTCCTGTATCGCCTTTGCTAACAATTCACTGGTGTAGATTTTGTTATCCATTTCAGCAATAGCGGCACCGTTCCCCAAAAAGAACACAATTCTATCACTCATTATAGCTTTCTTTTTATAAGATGATTCAATTTTAATTTTTTAATTATATAATAGCTTCCGCCCAGATTCTTTTTAGTAGCAGCGGTGCGTGCATTGCAAAGCAGAAGATTTGACCCCATATCCATCACATACGTTCGCATTTCCTATCAGCCAACTTTGATACCCAGAACGCTGAAGTAGGTTGGATGAATAGTAACTGATGTATTACCATCTATGTCACCCGATACTATTTTGTCAATTCGATGCGTTGCCCATATGGTCCTTTCAAAAGATTCAACTTTGAGTCCGATTAATCCTGTATGAAAAAATATCTTTAGCATCGTTCTTACAAAAACACATGGTTCTATAACAGCATTTGCCACTTCTTTTGCTGTGTTATATAACACATCCTCCTTAACCTCTCTCTGAACAGCAAAATCAAGACAAAAATCTTCCATTTCACGATCCTGTATTGTATTCACCTTAAAAATTGGTGATCGAGATTTGAGTAGTCGAGCGACATGAAGCAAATTAGGGTAATCAGCATACCATTCATCACCCACTGACCGAAATCTCATTATTGAGTATTCACGTTCCGCCAGTAATATCATTTTTGGTTTAATTATAGCTGAATCAAGTGCTTGAAGAATACAGCAATTGAAAAATAATATTAAATCACGAGGTCGCATTGCAGTTCTGTCTATTATATAATCAATTGTACTTGATTTTCTTATTCTCTTAGGTAAAATATCTTCATGTGTCACTTCTTTTGTCGTGTAACGTTGTTTTATTAAATGATTAATCCGAGCATCTAGCATTTTAATTAAGTCTGCCTTCCTCCATTGTACATCAAGATATAGCGACTCGTATTTCTCTTCCTGAAAACCAGCATCTCTTGTTGACCGAAAAACACGGTGCAATAAATCCAAACGAATAGCTATAACAATTTTAGCATACCGAACTTTGCCAAAATCTTTCGCGGTTTCTATCAATGCTCGAATCAACTTATACCTAAGTCCTTCGTCAATCCAGTCCTCATCAAGTCTGTCAACAATTAAATAATAACGTTTTTGCGGATCTGCCAAAACTTCATCAATAAGATCAATAATATCTGATAGCTGACGAATTTGTACCTTATTTACAACATGCTGTGCACGATTAATAATATCTTGCTTTTGTTCCTGTGACAACCTGCGTATACCCTCAAGTCTAAAATCTACAACAGGTAATTTGGCTTTAGCGACTGCTTTTAGATCATCCTCAATTTTCGTTGTCACTTCTTTTATTCTATATTCTGTTTCTTCCCAAAATGAACTACCCCAATCTTCGAGATAACGGAGAGCTTTTTCATGTTTCTTCCCATGAATTAGTGATTTTAACTTAATAAGAAAATTCACTTTTGCCTTTTCAGTGGTTATTTTAAAGTGAAACTTTAAAATCTCAACAGTGAACACATGTCTCCACAATAACTTAAAAAATACATCAAGCCTTACACCCAGTGCCGTAAAAAAATTTAGTATGTTTGAATTCGATATATATGCAAGCGATAGACTTTCTGGTTTAATTTCAATTACACGCTCCTCCATTTCCTTTAATTTTATCAACAATGCACTTTTCCCGACGCCTGTTCTTCCAACAACTATACGACGAGGATCATCGCAACTACGCAGAACCTCTAAATCACCTGTATCTATAAAGCATTCCGTTAAGAAATTTTGATCTTGCTCAGCATCTGCGGCACCAATAATATCTGCTTGCCTAAATTTGAATTTTCCCTTCTTCGCCATGTATCACCCTCTTACGTCGGTTGCACTACACCACTTACACTAATTTTGCATATATTACATCGTAAAATGTTACGACCAGGGAACCTTTCAACAAGACGAATTAGCTTTTTTTCCCCATCCCAGCAAGTGGGACAAAATGGACCATCCCATAATCCATCTTTTTTCTTAATCCAATAAGCAGGATTCTTGAAAAGAATATCCCCCTTTATTTTCAGTTTTTCCTGCAGTTCTTCTATCTCAGCAACCTGGGCTCTCATTTTCTTCTGCATTTCCAAAAGTTGTTGTTGAATATCGAGAATTTGTTTGTATTGCTCAATCTTGTTGGCTTCCTGCAATACTTCTGCAATGGACTTTAGATCATCAAACAACCCCATCTTTTCACCTCTTTTCTTCACCCCGTTAGAGACTCTGTCTTTAATGGGGTACAATTTCTCCTCTACTCTCAACTACTCTCAACCTACTCACCTAATTTTAGCAAAACCACCAAAAATGTCAAGCCTTAAGCCTAATATTGAGCCTGTCGAAATGCCTTATACACTATTAGAAATAACATCTCTAACAGAGTAAAAAAAGGCATAGCCCCTTAACCACGAAACACACGTAGCTACAGTTAAGGCAACTACACCTTTGCGGATTTTTCTTAAGTTTATGACCTGCTTAAAAAATCCGACAACCCGTTCTGTCGCCAGAACGGTTCTCATACCAATCAAATTGTATATATTATTTATTGTTTGTCAACACCTTTTTTACTCGTTGTCATTGCACAGCGGGAGGTTGAAAATAGGTGGTAATGGGATCAAATCTTCACAATTCACAAAGCCGCTGTAATCGCCGTTCCACACGCACATACCGAATATTTATTTCCGGATCGTTTATCTTATTCTGCAGGCGACACCGCA
>JBARXC010000010.1:0-2066 GCA_049647125.1 bacterium
TGGGTTGACATCTTTGAGCAAGGTAGTATAATTTAATAGTTACATTATGGCTATAATACTGATTAATCTAATGTTCGCACAATTTTTTACAGTTGATCATTATCGTTTTCAAGATGGTTATACAGAACTGTGGTATCAATTATCTATTAGCGATATTTTGACTTATAACGAACAGGTATTAGTGCAAAAAAGTACAATTCTTAAAGAATTCTCATATCGGCTTGGTATTTATGATGATGTGAAAAAAGATTCGGCATTCATTGAGGGTACAAAAGGAGCATATATAACCAGAGGGCAACAAACAGGTTATTTCATTGATCATATTCCAGTTTACCTTTATCCGGGCAATTTTAGTTACTGTTTTACGGTTGAATCAAGTGGATATGAACAGACAAAAACCGGGAGAATTGAAATACTCTCCGATACTATTATCTTTCAATGCAGTGATGTAATACTAGGTTTGAAGAATGAAAAAGATAAATTTGAATGCCACAGATACATATTTACACCGAATCTCGCTCTTGAATTTACAAATCAAGATACGCTTTTTTCGTATTTAGAAATTTATGGCTTGATTCCTGATAGTCTCTATTGTAGTATAAAATATCAAATTATTGACGTCTCGGATAGTATTGTATTCGAAAGAGATAATAGACGATTGAAATATGAATATATTGACGCAGATACTTTGACTGTGGTGTTGCATGATTTCATAGATGGGGAATACACATTTCTGGTTGAATCATTTGATTCTGCATGGAGTACAACTATTTCAAGTCGCAAGACATTTAGAATTACATCGATATTTGATGAGACAGCAGCAATGGAATTCTATTACGAGATACAGTACCTTGTGAGCGTGGATGAATACAAGAAGTTCTGTAATCTCGATGAACATAAAAAGCAAGTTTACCTTAAACAATTTTGGTCAGAAGTAGATTACTGGCAATTCGAGGAAAGGTTATTAGAAGCTGACGGAAAATTCTCAATAAGCACACTAAAAGGCAGAGATTCTGAACGAGGTAAATTCTGCATCGTAAACGGATTGCCAGATTTAATTGAAGAAATCGCACCTACAAATTGGGGGCTTCAATTTGAAGTCTGGCATTACTACTCAGCAGGATTTGATGCAGTATTTTGTGATACAAAGCTTTCTGGAAACCCAATATTGATCAAGATCCTAAGGATTGGTGAACTGACATCAATTTTAGAACAAGGATATCGAAGAGGAGACGAAGACGATTGGCTATTTGAAATCGCTCCTGGCTCAAAGCACATACTCAACAAGCCAGAAGATTAGTTAGAGTAGGAGGTCGAAAAATTAAGGTGTGGAAGATTTGTGGCAAAACGAACCTTCAGCTTGTGGCTTCGCCGTTGGTTTAGATTGTCACGTGTCACAATTTAAACGTAAATTTACAGCCATGAAGTCAGCATCATTTCTATTCAATTAAACATACATACAAAATCCAATCCTACTTCGCAGACTCAGCTGGTTTTCCATACGAAGTTAATAAATAGTTACAGTATGCTGTGATTTCTAATATAGCAAATGTTTCTGCGAATTTAGATGCTTTCTTTACATATCCCATTCCACCTACATTGCCACTACGTAATTCCTCTCTTCCAAGGAATAAATAGGCTCGACATAGTGCCCTTTTGTCATTTTCCCCATTAAAAAAAGTAATAGTCTTGTTGTACAATTCTCGACCTTGTTCAGATTTACCAGACCTAAATTTGATTAACCCACGAGTTGCATTCAAAACAGCATTATCATGAGCGGAGATACTTGTTGTATCCACGTTCTGCACTACTCTTTTGGCTTCTTTCAAATTGCCAGCATTTGTTAAAGCAAAAGCATAATTGTTTGCAACCATCGGATCTCTCTGCATTGAGGGACAAGTATTTTCCACAATAGTAATCGCGGATTTGTCATCTAAAAGGAGGGTAAATGGGGTCAAATCTTTGCATTTTGCATATTGTTTAATAGCTTTACTTCAGCTTTCTGATATAACTCTTTTACTTTCGAGCTCTTTTTCATTTTTTTTAAAACCATCTGCGCAAGTGAT
>JBARXC010000011.1:0-1667 GCA_049647125.1 bacterium
AAAGCGGACATCGTTGCTCATCGCCCGGATCTCGCCTACCGGTGCCAAGAGCATGTCTCCTATTATCCCTCCGACGCACCAGAGATCTAGCTTGCAGGAGGCGACCAACCTAACAATGAACCTGGACGACTCCGCGCAGCCTCCTCACTGATCCGCGAGACTGCGGCACCTGGCGGACACAAGAGCAAAGCCATGGGGCGAGGTCAAGGCGTGCGTAGTCAGCTATTCGGGTGCGCTGAGTTGCGGCTCCTGACTGCTGAAAATGAGAGCTTCTTTGGGAGGAAGCGTGATGGCTATCGCGGCCGAGGACGAGAAGCCGGTCAATCTGTGGCCCTACGTGCTGCAGGTCAGTCTCGTCTATATCCTTGCCACTGTCGTTGTGGGAGCAATCCAGTTCGTTGTTGATCTGGAACCGAACATCGCCATCGGCATTGGTATCCTCCTCGCGTCTGCCGTTATGCCGGTACGAAAGTTCGTGCTTGATCATCACAGGCCTTTCAAGCGACGCGAGCAGCTTCGCTTTGCGCTCCTTGCGTTTGTCGCCGTCCTTGTTGTGAGTATTGCGCTCATCGCACTCGCCACTGGCCTGCTCCCCTGAAACGGGTCCAGTTTGACTGAGCGAATCCGGCTATTTCGGAACTCTGAATGGAGGATGATATGGCCCGGAAGATACACACGCCTGAGCGGATCATCGGGATGCTCCGAGAGTTTGAGGTTCGGCTTGCGCAAGGCGAGAAGGCTGGAGCCATCTGCCGCTCGTTGAGCATCTCGGAGCAGAGCTACTATCGGTGGCGGCGCGAGTACGGTGGTCTGAAGCTCGATCAAGCGAAGCGGCTTAAAGTACTGGAACGCGAGAATGGTCGACTTCGCAAAGCCGTTTCTGATCTGACCCTCGACAAGCTGATCCTCAAAGAGGCTGCTGAGGGAAAATACTAAGCCCTTCCCGCCGTCGACAATGTGTGGATCACGTTCAAGGCAAGCTCGGCGTCTCTGAGCGTCGGGCTTGCGAGGTCATCGGCCAGGCGCGTTCCACACAGCGCCGCAAGCACAAGATCCGCAATGACGAAGCAGTGTTGACCGAGAGCGTCATCCGACTGGCAACAGAATACGGACGCTATGGCGATCGTCGTATCCGCGCGATGCTGAAAGCCGAAGGCTGGCACGTCAGTTACAAGCGGGTCTACCGGATCTGGCGGCGGGAAGGGCTGAAAGTCCCATCAAAACAACCGAAACGAGGCCGACTGTGGCTCAACGATGGGTCATGCGTCCGACTTCGTCCTGAGTATCCAGGTCACGTCTGGTCGTATGACTTCGTTCAGGATCGCACGCACGACGGCAGGGCCTTGCGTATGCTCACCGTCATCGACGAGTTCACGCGCGAGAGCCTGGCAATCGAAGTCGAACGGCGTTTGCGGTCCGATGACGTGCTCCATTGCTTGACGCGGCTGTTCGCTGAGCGTGGGCCGCCTGATCATATTCGCTCGGACAATGGAGCTGAGTTTACGGCCCATGCGGTCAGGGATTGGCTCGGCCGCATGGGCGTCAAGACGCTCTTCATCACACCGGGTTCACCATGGGAGAATGGATACAATGAGAGCTTTAATGGCAAGCTCCGAGATGAGCTGCTTAACGGTGAGATCTTCACCACACTACGCGAAGCCCAGATT
>JBARXC010000012.1:0-27507 GCA_049647125.1 bacterium
CGAACCAACTATTTCAAATAATATTATTGACTTATTCCCGGTGGAGTATAGAATTACTCCATGTGCGAGAAAGATATGCATCCATTAATTGATAAAGAAAAACAGAAGCGGGCAGAAAAATATCACAACGACAATTTAAAAATCAACATTGTCTCTTATGTGATTTCAGGAATATTTATTGTAGCTCTATTGTGGTTTGATATTTCAAAAAATTTCGTTGTGTTCATAAATACCGTTACTAATGCACGGTTTTTGATAATATTAACATACTTTGCTGTACTTTATGTAATCTACACTCTAATCACGATGCCGCTTGCGTATCTTGACGGTTATGTGATTGAGCATAAATATGGTTTTTCAACACAGAATTTCAAGGGGTGGTTAAAAGACTGGGTAAAATCTTTTTTTGTGAGTTTTATACTCGGCGCTATTGTGTTTGAGATTATCTATCTGGTAACAAACATATCACCAACACTCTGGTGGCTCTGGCTTTCCGTAATAATGATCATCTTCAGTGTCATTCTCGCCAATCTTTTCCCAGTATTGATCTTGCCGCTTTTTTACAAAACATCACCTATCGAAAATGAAGATTTAAGGAGCAAAATTGAGGATATTTGTGAGCAGACAAAGATTAATGTACAAGGTATTTTTAGTATTAATTTGTCCAGTAAATCCACTAAAGCAAACGCCGCGGTTGTTGGCTTGGGTAATACGAAAAGGATTCTTATCGGCGATACTTTGATTGCTGATTATACTGAAGGCGAAATCCTTTCCGTACTTGCGCATGAAATTACGCATTATCGAGAGCACCATGTATGGTGGCTGATTCTCTGGCAATCATGCACTACGATCGTGATGTTTTATGTATTCTATCTTATCTATCCGTATATCTATGGACTTGTGGGTTTTGGAAAAGTCTCTGATATTGCTGCATTTCCATTGTTTGGAGCAATCTTTGCAACCCTTGCTTTTGTTCTGAAGCCTTTTGGTTCTGCGATCTCAAGATATTATGAACGAAGAGCAGATAAAGGCGCGCTTAATCTAACTAAAGATCCGGAAAGTTTTATTGCTCTGATGGCAAAGTTTTGCAATAAACAACTTTCAATTGCCTATCCAAATCCATTTATAGAATGGTATAAATACTCCCATCCCTCACCAGGCAACCGGATTAAATCCGCGGAAACCTGGGAAGCTAAACAATGAAATTGTTGGACGATGTAAAAACGAGGCGGTTTTTTTATTCCCGTAATTATATTTTTCTTATAATTTTATTGGTTTTTATTAGCCAAACTACAAAAACTATTGCCCAGTTTACAAAATGTAATATAAAATTTTTTGCTGGATTCGGCTTAAAATATGTAGAAAATAAGGGGTTAGCATTCGGTTTGTTATCTCAAACAGATTATGGTGTTTATATTGGATTAATACTACATATCGTATTTGTTTTTTATATGTGCATCTATTATCGCGGGTATATATCTCATAGAAATTATATATCTTGGAGCGCCTTTTTTGGTTTTGTGCTTGTTGTCAGCGGTGCCATTGGTTCTATTATTGATCGTGCGCTATTGGGTTGTGGACGCGATTTTTTTGTTATACCCAGATATGCAATTGTGAATTTGGATGACATTTGCTTTACTGTTGGCGCTGCATTAATTATCATTGATGTCTTCAGATATTCTAAACTTCAAAAAGAAAAAGAACTGAAGCAAGAATAGAAAAAGAGCTATTCATGTAGCCAATTAACCAATTCATAAATTTACCAATTGGCAAACTAATGAATTGACAAACTGGTAAAATAATGTAAAATAGTCCATGAATATAAACATGAATATAAAAAGGAAAGTACCAGAATTATATTATCGAAGTTCAAGGATCTTTAGGGTTTTAGGTAATCCAACAGCTTATCAAATTATCAAGTCCCTTGCCAAAGGCAAAAAGAAACCTTCTGATATTGTTCGCGAACTTAAACTATCTCTTCCTACAATAAGCAATACCTTGCGAAATTTAAGACAGCTCGATTTAGTTCGCTACGAGAACTTAAAAGAAGGCAAGGTATATTTCATAAAGGATGAGATAATTGTATCGGTTTTAGACAAAATTGAACTTCTGGTAGAGCGTATAAAAACGCGCGAATATTAAGTTTTTTGATTCTGCAATAAATGGCTGGACTTAAATAGATTTATTTTTCGTGCGAATCGAGAAGCTTTTTTTTGGTCAATGAATTCAGGACGCTATCGATTGGAAGTACTTTTGTCGATAATCTATAACTCATGCAGTTTTTATCATGGGTCGCAATTCTTAATACAATACTGTTTTTATGAGTTGAAACCTCTGCAACCTCTTGATGAATTGGTGGTTTTAATATGGGATGCATTTTCCCGGTTCTGCTGTCGACTACGTAGAGAGAGCCACCGATTGTTACAGTACCCCAAGTATAGCCTTCAATTACTAAAAGTAATGTATCATTCAACCACACTACGGCTTTGGGCGTGTAGGATCTACTGGTCTGATAATGGGTTAATTTTTTGACTTCGCCAGTTTCTCTGTCTTTAATAAAAAGATTACCGACCATCTCCCACTCTAGTGGTGAAATATAAGCACTGTAGCGATGATTCGGGCTTAATTTTATTTTTGACCGCAATTTGGGATCATCCTCAGCTTCTGGGAATTCTCGCACTGCTGATGGTGGATAATCTTTTGGTTTTGACTTTAATGTCCATTTGGTTTCAGGTGGTTCAGAAAACGAATATTCTCGCGGTTTAGTGATTGTATGAAACTTCTCTTGTTCCTTTGTTTTATTAATTACAATTATAAAAGCCATTATTACTGTGACTAAAGCAACGCCTAAATATATTTTTAATTTAACTTTCATTATCCTTACAAAGTCTTTCAAGGATCCAGGCAAGCAGTCCTTTGGCAATGCCGGATCTTTTTAGACCTCCTATTTTTTGTTTTTAATATCCTTTTTTTAAGCCTTTGCCTTACATACAACTGTAGTAAATAATTCAATAAAGAAACCGTAGATAATACCCATCACTATCGAGCCAAACAGAATAAACATCTCTTTGCCCGGCACCATGAAGCCACTAAGTCCCATGGGTATACTAAGAATTAGTCCCATTAATATGCCGTGAAGCCACCACTTGATTCTCAAAACGCTGATCCCGATCGCAAAACCGATTAAACCACGGCTAAGTATCGTTGATACAATAATGGACCAGTGAAAGGTTTCTCCACCTGAAGCCATTAATCCCCAGCACACAAAACCTGAGGCAATGCCAAAGAGTATAGCAAGCCAGAATCTTTTTGGGTTGAACATATGTCCTCCTTCGATAGTAAGGATATAGCTATGCCGAGTTTTGTCAAGGTATCAGATAATTGACATAAGGCGATTTTTAAGTAGAATGAAACGGAGGGGAAATCCTTTAATGAGGGTGGTCAAGGGCTAAACCTTTAGGAGAAGCTTAATGTCATATAGACAAAGCGATATTCTGAAACTTTTCGTGATTTCATACGTATTATCTAAAAAGGGGTTAAATAAGGAGCAGGAATGGAAAAAATAGTGAGCGTATTCACAGCACCAACTAAGGTTTTTACTGATTTGAAAGAAAAACCAGAGTGGGCAAAGCCTTTTATCATTGTCCTGATTATCATTGCGCTTAGCTCAGCATTTACAGTGATGCTGACAAAAGACGCAATAATCACAAAACAAGAAGAAGCATTAAGAGAGAGAGGCTTGAGTGATGAACAGGTTGAACAGGCAAAGAAATTTATCCAGGGACCTTTGCCAATAGTATTTGGCGGTATTGGCGGTGCAATAGTTGTCGCGGTGCTTTTATTGCTCTTTGCCGTGGTATTGAACGTGCTTGTTCCAGTATTTAGCGGAACGAGTGCTTTCAAGAGTGTTTTCTCAGTTGTTAGTTTTTCCGCATTGATAATGGTTCCTGCCGCAGTACTTAAGCTAATACTTATTGCGATCACCAAGTCTCCAAATGTAACAACCTCCCTTGCTTTACTTACTCCCACCATGGAAAAAACTTCATTTTTCTACCAGTTCCTGGCTGGTTTTGATTTTTTTGTTATCTGGGAAATGATCCTTGTCGCGATTGGTATAAGTATTGTCAGCGGCGTCAAGAAACAAAACGCCTATATCCTTGTTTTCCTCGTCTGGTTCGTATCGATTTTTGTTGGTATCGGTCTTGGTGCTTTGCGCGGACCTGGCGGTTAGGTGAAGAAAGCATGATAATTCTCCTACTTTTCGCCCAGGTTGATTCATTATCAATGGATCAGGCTATTGATCAGTTATTGGCAAAAAGTCCAGCGTATTATGAGGCAAAGGTATCCCGTGAAAAATCACGCATTTTATTTTATCAAACTTTGAGTAGTCTTTTACCAACGATGTCAGCCACGGCGAGTTATACCAGGACCAAGGTCAGTGACATTGAGACCAGCATGTATTCAGGTATGCTAAACTTGAATCAACCACTTTTTGATCTGGACATACTAAGTTCGGTTTTTGTCAGTGGACGACAAATAAAAGGCAGCAGGATTGTTTATAAGTCAGCGATGGCGGGTCTGTTTTTAAAACTCAAGACTGCTTATTATGGTTTGATAAACGCGCGGGAACTGCTTAATTCATCTGAGGTAACTATTGAACGGGCCGAGAAAAACCTTGAGTTGGTCAAGACAAAGTATGAACTCGGTGCGGCATCTAAACTAGAAATGTTACAGGGTGAGGTTTTTTATCTGAGTGCATTGCAAGATAGGGCAAAGGCTAAAACTATGGAAATTACCGCTCAAGAGGAACTGAAACTGGTTATTGGTTTGGATAACGATATCTTTTTGACCGACACATTAGTGCCGCCGGATAGCGCTGAATTTCCGTCGCTCGATTCGTTATTTACAATCCTGGGATCGGTCAACTACAATATCCAGATTGCCCAAGAAATGAGAAATGCTGCAAAACTGGATTTAGTATCATCATATTTTAAATTTCTACCTAAGGTTTCTTTTTTTTACGGCTATACATACAGCTCTGATTCATTGGTTTTTGACTTTCAACACGTAAGAGATAATGCAACGAGAAACTACGGAATCAGCATGTCATTCCCAATTTTTGAGATCAAATCATTGATATTTAATCACCTCAATGCAAAGAAAGAATTCCAACTCAAGGAATTAGAAAAAAAGCGTATTCTGTTGGAAACAGAGAAATCCTTAAAGACAACCTACTTTGCTTTGCGGGAGTCATACGACCGGCTCCAATTTGCCCACAAGGCTTTTGATGCGGCAAATGAAGCATCGGTTATTGCCCAAGAGCAGTATGCACTTGGGCTTGTTTCTTTCTTGGAATTTTTGACTTCTGAAAAGGACCTTTATGAGGCTAAAATGTCCTACCAATCTTCATTGAGCGACTTCTATATTCAAAGGGCAAGCCTGTCCTATCTATTGGGCGAGTTATCATTCAATAAGGAGCGATAATGAAAAAGAAGATTTTAATAGCAATTGGAGCCATTATCATAATATCCATAGTCATAATATTGAATCTTGCCCAGCGCGAGGGCGGGAAAGATATTGAGGTTGAACTTGCTGCCAAGGGTGATATTATTTCCACGGTAACGGCATCAGGCGAGTTACGGGCAAAATCCCAGGTAGATATCTCAGCTGAAACAATCGGCCGAATTCAGAAGATATATTTCCAGGAAGGAGATCATGTACAAAAAGGTAATTTATTGATCACCTTGAATGACGTTAATGCTCGGGCGAGTAAGAAACTCGTTCAAGCGCAGTTAAAGCAGGCTGAGCAAGACTATGAGCGAGGTAAAAAGCTCTTTGAGAAAGAGTTAATATCAAAAGAAAGTTTTGAAAAAATAACACTAAGTTATGAAATGGCAAAAGCGCAGTTCGAGCAAGCTTATGATGCTTATAAAAAAACCAAGATATACGCCCCTATTTCCGGGAAAATAATGAAGATCAATGTTGAAGAAGGTGAGACTGCGGTTATGGGCACGATGAACTATCAGGGCACAGTGCTAATAACCATTGCAGATTTATCTCAGATGATTGCCGTGGTGACAATCGATGAGACTGATGTTCCCACTGTTGGAATTGGTCAGGCAGCAGAGGTAATTGCTGATGCCTTACCAGACTCAACCTTTTCTGGGGTTGTTACCAAAGTTGGTTTGATGCCCATTACGAGCCAATTAACGACTGAGCAAGCAACTGATTTTGAGGTTGAAATAGAACTGGGTGAATTCTCAGCATTTCTTAGACCGGGGATGAATGTTAAAACCGACATTATCACTAATGAGAAATCAGATGTTCTGACTATTCCAATTCAGGCATCAGGCAAACGCAAGATTGATGATAAGCTCAAAGAAACTGTCTTTATTGTCCAGGATAGCAAGGCAATACTCAGTGAAATCACCGTGGGCGCATCGAGCGACACAGAGGTTGAGATTATCTCAGGTATTGACGAAGGTGACACAGTTATCATTGGTCCGTATCGTGTTCTTTCAAAGCTAAAAGATGGCCAAAAGGTAAAACCTAAAATTGCAGATGAGGACGAGTCCGATTCCTCATCAGAATAAGTGTAATGAAGAAGAAGACAGATTTCATATGTCGTGCCGTAGATATCAAGAAAACCTATTGGCGAGGTAAGGTTGCAGTTGAAGCAGTACGTGGTATCAATTTTGATATTAAAATGAACGCTTATATTTCTATTATGGGACCATCAGGTTCTGGAAAGTCAACCTTGGTTCACATCCTCAGTTGTCTGGATACGCCTACTTCAGGTGAATACTATCTCGAAAATACGCTTGTCTCTGAATATTCTGACGAGGAACTCGCCAAGGTGAGAAATAGATTTTTCGGCTTCATTTTTCAAAGCTTCAGTCTTCTACCCCGACTGAGCGCTTTGGACAACGTGGCATTACCTTTGATCTACAGAAACATAGGCAAACATGAACGTATCGCAAAGGCAAAGGAGATAATCGAAAACGTAGGATTGGCTGATCGAATGCACCACCGACCCAATGAACTGTCCGGTGGTGAATGCCAGCGTGTTGCTATTGCACGCGCTTTGGTAAATGATCCAAAAGTGATATTTGCTGATGAGCCAACCGGTAATTTAGATTCAAAGACCGGCGCTGAGATAATGGAAATATTTGACCATCTTGTTGATGAAGGCAATACCGTGGTTATGGTGACTCACGATATAAATGTGGCGGCGCATGCGAGAAGAACTGTGAAGCTAAAGGATGGTTTACTAGCCAATGATTGAACTGCTTAGCAAATTTACTCTTTCTTTTCAAACCTTTAAAACTCATAGACTAAGGTCGTTTCTTACAATGCTGGGTATAATTATCGGTGTTACTACGGTGATCGCAATCCTTTCTTTAATAGAGGGACTCAACCGTACAGTCGCTGAACAGGTAAAGTCGATCGGCTCAGACCTCATCTTTCTTCAGAAATTCTCCTGGGTCAGTACTGGTCACGAGGATTTGGACAAACTAGCCGGTCGTCCAGATTTGCTCCCAGATGATGCTGAGGCAATCTCCAAGTTGAGCTCGGTTGAAATAGCGATCCCTGAGACCAGTCGACAGCTGCAGAAACTAAAATACAAGGACAACGAAGTGTCGAACTCATCGGTAGCTGGTTCTGATGAAAACTACGCATGGGTGAATAACTATATAGTCGAAAGTGGTCGGGATTTTTCAAAAGACGACGTTTTACACCGCCGTGCGGTTGGGGTCATAGGTTCGTACATAGCGACTAATCTTTTCCCAGATGAAACAGCGGTTGGCAAAGACCTGCATCTTAATGGTCACCGTATCAAAATCATCGGTGTCTTTAAAGAGAAAGGAACATTTCTTGGAAACAGCCTTGATGATTTCGTCCTCATCCCATACACTGTGTTCGAAAAGTTTTTTCCGAGACCAAGAGGGACGTTATGGTCGCGGGTCTATGGTGGCTATAGTATTGGTATTAAGGCAAAGGATGGGATGAAAATCGAGGAGACGATTGATCAAGTACGCGAGCTAATACGGCGGCGTCATGGTCTTGGTTTTGATGAAGAAGATGATTTTGAATTAAACACGCAACAAATACTCATGGATCTTTACCAAAGTATAACAAATGTTGGGTTTATCGCCATTGTAGCTATTGCTGCTATTTCCTTGGTCGTTGGTGGGATTGGGATTATGAATATTATGCTTGTCTCGGTTGCTGAAAGGACACGCGAAATCGGCATCCGCAAGGCAGTTGGTGCCTCGAATAATAATATTCTTTCACAATTTCTCATTGAATCAATTGTTCTGGCATTGGTCGGTGGTCTAATCGGTATTGTATTTGGAATGCTTTTGGCATGGTTGATATCGGCAGTGTCGCCCCTCAAGGCATCAGTTTCTTTTTGGATGATACTTCTCGGCTTCGGGTTTTCCGCGTCAGTCGGCATCTTCTTTGGGATTTATCCAGCACGTCGAGCTGCTTCACTCAACCCAATCGAAGCACTCAGGTACGAGTAACAGAACGCAGTATCGTCCCCTTGGAACTCGCCGGAAACGCAGGATTGCTTTATTTTTCGAAAATCCCGAGAAATAAAGCGTGCAGTATCGCCTTCGGCTCGCACAAGATGAGTGAAACGATACTGCGAATCCGCCTTACGCGATGGTACTGCGTGCCTCAGAATGAGGCTTTCCTGTAAATGAAATGATACTGCATTTTTTTGCTGGATTGACAGCTTTTCATAATTCGACTATAATGGATAACTTATGAGAGAGATATATTATGATGAGTTGACCGGGTGCTACAATCGTCGGTTCCTACACTATTGGATTGAAAACGAAATAAAAAGGGCAACGCGGTTTGCCACGAAATTTGCTTTGATCCTTTTAGATATAGATGATTTCCGCAATATAAATAACAACTTTGGGCATTTAGAGGGCGATGAGGTTTTGATCGAGTTTAGCCGTGTATTAGATCATAATATTAGGGAAGTTGATAGTCTCGTACGCTATGGCGGTGACGAGTATCTTATTTTAATGCCTAACACCGATGAAAAAGGGGCAATCGAGTTAGCTCAGAGAATTATGGATGATCTCAATAATACTGAGGTTGCTGGTCATAATATACATTGCAGTTTAGGTTATGCTGTATTCCCTGAGGACGCTACAACAGCGGAACTACTGATTAATCAAGCAGATAACTTGATGTATAATGCAAAAAAACATGGGAAAAATAGAATCGGCTGGAAGCGACAGGCAGCAAAAATTCTCAAAATTCCCTCTCCCGAAACCATCGGCCGTGAAGATGAAACAAATTGGTGCATCAGTGAGATCAAGGATTATGATACACTATTTGTTGCCGGCGAAGCCGGCATAGGGAAAACGCGGCTCGTGCTTGAGATCAAAGAACGTATCGATGCCTCGCTCTTACTGAGAGGTAATGCCTATGCAGCTTTAACAAATGTACCCTATCACCCTTTCAAAAATATGTTTGGTGAAATGATTAAACACGACTTCGATTTGGTCCAGCGGGTCTTTAAACAATTACCCGCAGTGTCCCAAGCTGAAATCATGAAGATGTTCCCGGCCGGGAGTGCGTTGAACGTAGCATATGCAGAGAGTCTTGATAAATATAGGTTATACCATTCAGTAAGTGAGTTCTTCCAGCAGATTTGTGTCAGTTTTGCTCCGAAGACAACGGCGTTATTGCTTGATGACCTTCACTGGTTAGACAAACCGAGTTGTGAACTCATGGATTTTATACTAAGAAGTGGACATGAATGCTTCAAGATATTCGGTACTTATCGGCTTGAAGAAATAAAGAGCTCGATAATTGCTGAATTTTTTGGCGTGTGGGCGCGGGAAAAGTTGTATACACAAATAACTGTTTCTCCGCTGAATGAAACTCAGACTGCTCAGCTATTAAAAACCATTATGGGTTCGGCGCCGGGTTCGGGGTTTAAACATATCTATAAACAGAGTGGCGGTAATCCTTTCTACATCGAGGAAATTATCAGAGAATTGGAGCGACAAGGGAAACTCTACTGGAACGGAAAGGAATGGGTTTTCGCCAAGAAGCTAGAAATAATGATACCTGCAACAATTGAAGAAACAATAAAGAGAAAACTGAAGTTCCTTGATCTGGAAATAAAGAAATATTTGGAGATTGCGGCTGTTTTTGGTCAGGAATTCGCCGCTGAGATCATTGCGCTAGCAAGTACGAGAAATGTTGGGCAGATTCTTGATGCCATTGACGAATTGACCAGGTTGGGTTTTCTTAAAGAACGCAGCCACGATAACTATTTCTTCTCTGAAGATATTGTTCGTCAGATAGTATATAAGAATATCGCGCGCCATGACTTAATGAAATATCACCAGTCAGTGGGTGAAACAATAGAGATTATGTATCGTAATGTGCTGCCAAATTACTATGAACAGCTGGCAACCCATTTTATGATGGCGAATAATGGGAACAAGGCGCTTTATTACTCAAAGAAAGCCGCTCTGAAAGCGAAAGAAAATTATGCGCACAGTGCAGCGATAAGATTTTTTGAGAATGCCCTCAAATACGAAGATAGTATTGGTGAAATATTTAACATAAAATTTTCACTCGCTGAAACCTTTTCATTGATTGGTAATTTTAATAAGGCGATTGAACAGTTGAATGTCTGTTTGAAGATAGACCCAAATTCCTACAAAGTACATGAGAAACTCGGCGCGGTTTATGAAGATATGGGTGATTACAAAAAGAGCATAAGTTTATATCGAATTGGATTGAAGTTAACCAAAGGAACCGATGCTATATATACATTCAAAAGCGCGATTGCCTGGTTGCATGCCCGCCTGGGTGACTACACGCATGCGCAAGCCCAATGTGAGAAGATATTATTGAAAAAAAGACAGTTGAGCAAACAGACTCTTGGCGATACCTACTTGATTCTGGGTGTTGCTTCTATCCGCTTAGGGAGGTTTAAGAAAGCCGAAACATACATAAAAAAAGCGCTGAAAATTCGTGAGTCAACCGGGGATCAGAAACGTATCGCCGCGTGCTACCTTGATCTCGGGTTGAACTATTATGAAAAATATAATATGAGAATGAGTCAGAAATTCTACGACCGAGCCTTGAAGATTTATCAAGATATCGGACACCAACAAGGTATTCTTATAACTTATAACAATATCGGTGCCCTGCATGCTAACTCTGATTTACCCAAGGCTGAGGAGTATTACCTTAAGGCATTGAAACAGGCTAAGTTAATGGGTGCAAAACGGACTGTTGTGCATCTTCATTTTAACCTTGGAAGTATTGAATTCAATCGCATGATGTACGACCAGACCATCCTCCACTACAAAGAAGCTCTGAAATTGGCAAAAGCAATGAACTTTCATGAGGGGGTCGTGTTCAGCCACATCGGGTTGAGTGAATTTTATCGGGAACAGGGTAAGATAAAAAAAGGTAAGCAGCATTTGGAACGAGCAATCCAGGCAGCAAAACGAGTGGATATGAAATACCTTCATATTGATTGTGTAAAAGAAGAAATTGACTATCTTCTCCTTGCGCGAAAACTAAAAAAGGCAGATGTTCTATCAAAGAAAATGTTGACTGAACTGCGTTTGGAGCGGAATATTGCGTACAAAGTCAACAGTTTCATTTACCGTGGTAAGATATTTGCTGAGCTAAAGAAATACACTCGCGCGCATACTTATTACAACAAGGCTCTTAATTACATAAAAAAATATCCCAACAGCCGATTGGCTGGTGAGGTCTACTATTTACGGGGTGTTGCCTATAAGAAACAAGGGAGATTGAGAGAGGCTTTGAAGATGTTTCTGGAATCAAGTTGCATTTTCCGGTCAACCGGGAACTTGCGGTTTTTAGACAAAATAGAAAAAGAGATCGTCGAGACGCGTATTTAAAATACTATGAAATAGAAACCAAAAAATAGAAAGCAGGAAAGAAAAAAGGGGGGCATGAAAATGCCCCCCTTTTTTCATATTTGTATCCGACTTGCTACCAGCTAAGAACCTTGAATTCGATTCTTCTGTTCATATCGCGACCAGACTTTGTTCGGTTGTCCGCGATCGGTTGTGATTCACCATAACCAACTGCGATCACGCGCGTGGGGTCCATACTGTGGTATCTGATTAAATAATCTCTTACTGAGTTCGCTCTCTGATAGGAGAGTTTCTGGTTATAAGAATCAGAACCAACACTGTCGGTATGTCCGCTTATCTCAACTCTCATATTAGGTTTCGCTTTTAGTACTTTAGCAGCATCGTCGAGCACTGGGTATGAGGTTGGTTTGATGACTGCTGAGTTGAAGTCAAAGTAAATACCTTTGAGAACGACTTTTTCACCAACCTTGGGGATCGGTTTCAAGGTAAAGTTATGGATTTTAGTCTCGTCTTTAGCAAGGACTATAGGTGCACTCTCGGGAACGTAGTCGGCAGCCTCGATCTTGACTGAGTAAGTTCCTGGCGGAACAGTAACTTTGTATATACCAGTGCTGGGATCAGTCGTGACTTTAGGTATATTGGTGTCGATGAAGATGAGCTGGGCAAGCAATGGTTTCCCAGTTTCAAATTCAGAGATTTTACCAGTAAGAATTGCCTGATCAACACCGATCTTACTAAGGGCAATATCGATGACTTTACTTTCATCTTCCTGGAGCGTAACAACTTTTTCATTGAACTGATAATTAGTCGCTTCGACGTGGAGTCGATAAGTAGCTGGTGGTAAAGTAATATTGTACATACCAGAAGTGTCTGAACTGATCGCCTTTACTTCGGTTTGCGGAAATGTTATTTCCGCAACGATTGGTTCTTTTGTCTCTATATCATAAATCTTACCGATGATTTTTGATACAGGTTTCGTGTTAAGGGCAAAATCGAGGACGATTTGATCACCGTCTTTTAGTACCATCCCCTGTTCTTTCCAACGATACCCTAGGGCTTCAATATGGATACGGTAACTACCCGGTGGAAAAGATGTCTCGTAAAAACCAACATCACCAGTCTGGATTGCTTCTTTTTCAGACCCAGGGAAACTGATTGTTGCGTTCACCGGCTCATTGGTTTTTGCATTGTAGACCTTGCCCGAGACTTTGGCAATTGGAATGTGGATTTTCACTTTCTTGACCAGGTCAGCACCACCTGAAATATTAAAGAATACCTTCCACCACATTTCGTCAACCGTAGGGCTCACGATACCTAATTCACAGCCAATATCAAAGCTTACTCTATTGCTACCAAATCGCACACCCGGGGTTACCCATAATGATTCTTCCTTTGCATCCAGATCAAACATACCATAGGTCTCAAATAATATTCTTGCATCTTCGTGAGGGATAAGTTCAATACCAAAAGCATGCTGAAGGTAATCTGGCCTTATGTAGTTATTATCAAATTCAGCGGAATCGACGTAGAATGGTCTTTTGTCTACTCCAGTAGCTAGATAACCACCGTTGAGATGTGCGGCAATTGGACCGATTCTGAAGTCAACAAGACCGGCGATTCCAATATCAGGGTTATGAGGTATGTGCGGAGGAAAACTGGGTACGACTGGGGTAGCCCCGGTGCCTCCGACAAATGAATCTGCATAGAATTGTTCATCACGATATAGTGCATTACCAAACCATTCTTCTGATAATCCTGGGCCAATGTCGACATAAACATCAAGTCCAAAAGCGTATTTTAAAGGGGTTATCTTATCGATAATAAACGGGTAACCTCCCTTTGCACCGATCTTAATCGACTTCAACCCGATTACTGGATCTGGATCACCGCGATCAATCGGATAATTATTCATCTCAAACCATTTCATGTATGGTGTGAAGTCAACTCGTGCATCGATATAATCGATTATTGAATACGTCAAGCCAGCTGAGACATGGAAGAAGTGCTTACGGTCAGTTACATTCTGACCACCTTGCGAAGTTGACATTGCCACGTACCGTTCCTGCGGAGCGATGTGGAATGTGAGCACACCCATATTAAAAGGTTCTGCGTATTGCAGTTTAAACATACCTCGACCACCATAGATAGTTGTTTCCTGTGCTAAGAGGAATACTGGTATTGCACAAAAAACAAGGAAAAGCTTCTTCATTATACCTCCTTTAATACAATCATCAATAATGCGGCCCCAACGGGAATCGAACCCGTGTCTCCACCTTGAAAGAGTGATGTCCTAACCGCTAGACGATGGGGCCTTGTGCGTCAGAATGTATAAATTTCGGAAGGATTCATTGTCGACGATTGCTTGGTTAATTAAAAAATAGTTTTCGAGATTTGAATTAGTCGCCATGATTCGATTGCTCAAATCCTCCCCCATTGCCAAGAGGAATTTTGCTGCAACTTTTGGGTTTTCACTTAGCATATCCAAAAAATCCTGTTTTTTCAAAGTTAGAAGCCGGCAAGTTGTTTTAGCCTTGACCGTTGCCGAACGCGGTTTGTCCGTAAGCAGAGCCATTTCGCCAAAAAAAGACGTTTCCGGTAATTCTGATAATAATAAAACAACATCGCCGCGCGTTAAATACACTTCTACCCGACCCGATTCAATGATGAACATCTCATCACCAGTAGTACCTTCTTTGACTATTACCGTATTCTCTTGAATATTTCGCGCCTTCCATTTCACGAGCATCCAATCAACTTCCTGGGGAGTTAGGTATTTAAAAAGTCTAACTTTTGTCATGTCCTTCATGTTTCCATTCTAATCATATTCAGATAATTGTCAAGGCTGCAATTTAGGATTTAGCCAAGCAGCCCTTGGTCAATTTCTGTCTTGATTTTTTCCAAATGCCAAGTATAATTATATGGATGTCCAAAAAATCAATTTATGACACATTGACCCAGACAAAACCTGGTGTCCTGGCGCTTTTTGATCCCGACCGCATAGGCCTGGATAGGGTAGGCGATTTGACAAAATCGGTTTGTGATCAAGGTATCACAGGTATTCTCGTTGGTTCGTCACTTCTAATTTCACCCCATTTCGATTCATTCATTGCTGAAGTGAAGAAAAATGCTGAAAAGCCAGTAATTCTCTTCCCAGGAGGTTCCCACCAGGTTTCGGCGAATGCCGACGCGATATTTTTCTTATCGTTGTTGAGCGGAAGAAATGCCGAGTTTCTTGTGGGCGAGCAGGTTAAAGCCGTATTTCTGGTTAAGGAATATAACTTAGAGGTTTTACCAGTAGGGTATATCCTTGTCGAATCTGGTAATTACACAGCAGTTGAGTATATGTCTAACACGCGTCCTATCCCTCGTTCCAAACCAGAAATTGCAATGGCTCACGCGTTGACCGGCGAGTATTTCGGCATGAAATACATATATCTTGAAGCAGGCAGTGGCGCGCAGCAATCAGTGCCCGTTGAGATGGTAAAAAAGGTTAAAGAAATCATTTCCATCCCGCTTATTGTTGGTGGTGGCATTCAAAGTCCTGAGAATGCTCGGGAAATAGTTGAGGCAGGTGCTGATTACATCGTGTTGGGTAGCATTATTGAAAGATCGAAGAAACAATTTGAAATAATCATGAGGAGCATTGGATGAAGGTTTTAATTGTGGGCGGTGGCGGTAGGGAGCATGCCCTTGCTTGGAAATTGAATAAAGCAAAAAAAATTACGAAGATATATGCAGCACCAGGGAATCCTGGAATTGCTGAGCTGGGGACATGTGTTAATATTCTGGCTTCTGATATTAAAGGTTTGGTCCGTTTTGCCGAGGAGAAGAAAATCGATTTAACGGTGGTTGGACCAGAAGTCCCTCTTGCATTAGGTATTGTCGATGAGTTTGAGCAGAAGGGTCTGAGAATATTTGGTCCCAACAAAAAAGCAAGCCGTATCGAGGCTGACAAATCGTTTGCCCGCGAGTTTATGCACCGATTTGGTATACCGGCACCGAAATTCCAGGTGTATGACACTGCCTCTGAGGCATTGAAATACACCAAAACAATTAGCAAATACCCGGTTGTTATTAAAGCTTCAGGTTTGGCAGGGGGCAAGGGTGTGTTTGTGGCAAACACAAGAAAAGCATACGAAAGGATAATTGATGAAATACTTGTGCAACATCGCCTTGGTGAAGCTGGCAAGCGGATTGTTGTAGAAGAATTTCTTACTGGTCAGGAGGCTTCGATATTTGTTCTAACCGATGGCACGACAATTACCTATTTACCGTCTTCTCAAGATCACAAAAAGTTATACGATCGCAACCGGGGGCCAAATACTGGGGGTATGGGCGCATATGCCCCTTACCCGACAAATCGCCGCGTAAGCAGTATTATTGAACAAGTCATTATTCAACCAACAGTTTTAGCTTTACGAGACCAGGGCATGAATTACAAGGGTGTTCTATATGCGGGCATTATCATTACCTCATTGGGTCCGAAAGTTCTGGAATTTAACTGCCGCTTTGGTGATCCTGAAACCCAGGTGATTCTGCCTATAATAGAAGGCGATATGCTTGAACCGCTTCTTGCCGTGGTGGACAGTAAACTCGCGGATGTAGAGATCAAAATAAAGAATCACTGGTCAATTTGTGTTGTGCTGGCTTCAGGGGGTTATCCATTTGATTATCGAGTTGGCGAGGAAATTCAGTTTAAAGAAAAATTGTCGACCAGGACAATTGTTTTTCAGGCGGGTACCAGAAAAGAGAATTCCAAATTGGTTACTGCATCAGGAAGGGTATTGAATATTGTTACGACCCATGAGAATTTAAAGGTCGCAAAACAGAAAATCTATAGTGAAATTAAGAAAATCCATTTTAAAGGCATGTACTACCGTAAGGACATTGCTAATTCAGGTATGAAGAAGATGAAGAGAAAGAGGCGCAAATGAAGATCTGGATATTTGTGGGCAGCAAGTCAGATAAAGAGATTATGGCAAGTGCTGAGGAGATTCTTAGGCAAAAATCAATCCCTTTTGAGACTTATGTTCATTCGGCGCACCGTGAACCTGAAAAAATTAAGGCGTTATTGGAAAAGGCAAAGGATGAAGATGTTGTTGCGATTATTGCCGGTGCTGGCCTTGCGGCTCATTTACCCGGGTTCATTGCTTCTATGACTGATATCCCGGTTCTTGGAGTTCCTTTGCCAGTTTCAACGTTAGGCGGCATCGATTCACTACTTTCAATTGTCCAGATGCCTTCAGGTGTACCAGTGGCGTGTTTTGGGATCGGGAAACACGGCGTGAAAAACGCCGCGATATTCGCCGCGCGGTTGTACCGTTCAATGAGTGAAAAAGCATCCAGGGCATAAACTTCAATTTATGATGCCTGATAAATCAGGCTACTACTACACGTTGGTGGTTGATAATGTAGTCGCCCAATCCTTCGGCTGCGTTCCGTTCGATATACTCGGGACAGGCAGGACAGATTTCTTGGTCAATTTGGGTAAATAAACATGTTAGTCAAAATCGAAGACACACCAGAATTTTATTCCCAACTCATAGAAAATCTAAAAGCGGGACGAATTATTTCTCTACCAACTGATACGGTCTATGGTCTTGCCGTGGATGGAACAAATGATAAAGCACTGAATAAATTAACCGAGATTAAGGAACGTGAAGAGAAACCATTTGCATTTTTCATATCAAGGAGTCGCATGGAAGATTATGCTCATATTACTAAAAGAAAGATCATAGAATGTTTTGTTCCCGGACCGATCACCGTGATATTGAAAAGAAACACTGAAAAGTTCTTGCCAATCAATAGCGAAAAAATCGGTATAAGAATCCCTCAAGTTGATTTTATTATTAAACTTTTAAGTAAATGTGAAAACCCTTTGGCTGTAACAAGCGCTAACCGCTCAGGTCAACCAACACTCAGTTCAGCATTAGATATTGCCGAGCAATTCCCAGGGGTTGATTTGGTTGTCGATGGTGGAGAACTTATTTCAAAACCCTCCACAGTTATTGATTTGGCACGCACTCCACCGTTAGTGAAAAGGAAAGGCGCGATCCCGATTCTTGAGATCGAAAAGGTCTATGGTCGCAATGTTATATTGCAACAACCCCTGAAGTTCAACGTACTGTTTGTATGTACTGGCAATACCTGCCGCAGCCCTATGGCAGAAGGTATTTTTAAAACCATGGTAGACGAAGAATACTGTGCTGTAAAATCATGCGGCAATTTGCCCATGAATGGCTTGCCGCCGTCAGACAATGGTGTGCAGGTCGTCGAAGAATACGGCGGTTCAATTAAAGAACACCTGTCCCAGACATTAACCAGGGACTTGCTAGATTGGGCAGATTTGATTCTTGTTATGGGTTACAAGCACTTTCAGTGTGTTATAGATATTCAACCAGGCGCCGCAGTAAAGACGTTTCTTTTAAAAGAATACAAGAGAAAGGTGAAATATAACGAAATCTCTGATCCAATTGGACAAGACATTAATGCCTACCGAGAAACTGCCAAAAAAATGTTACCTTCATTGAAGCTGGTCGCCCGAGATATTAAAAGAAGGTCTGAAGAGAAAGTAAGCAGTAAGGAGTAGGCAGTATGGAAAAAGGAAAACACAATTAATGCCAAATAACAAACCGCAAAAAGCAAATTCTGAATCCGAAGCACTAAATTCCGTCTTGTGTCGAACACTCGATGTGAGACATAAACAAACACAAATTACCAAAATACAAAATCCAAAACATATTCCTCGATACTTTTTTCTTCTTCAAAGAAAAGGATTCAAATGGGAATGTTAGAAAATTTGAATTTCGGATTTAGAAATTATTTAGGATTTCGGATTTCGAGATTAGAATTTAGCCGAGCAATAGCGAGGCTTTTCTTATGAAAGTGATATTAGCTGGCTTCAATGTTGACCTTGATGCCTTGAGCCAATGCAAGAAAAAGGACATTGTATTGACCCCGGAATCGATATCAGCGGCATATGCGCGGATTAGTCGGAGTCCCAAGCCGGTTGATAGACTGAGACAAGAATCATGCAAAGAAGTGGCAAAAGCACGGCGTTCAAATCGCACGATAATTTTTGAGATGGGACATCACTCTATTGCCGAACATGCAGTATTCAATTTTGATATTATTGGAATTTCTCGGCTTGCCGTTGAAGAACTTGAGAAATTCCGCTTGTGTTCATATACTGAAAAATCTCAGCGCTATGTGACTCTAAAAGGTGATTTTGTGATCCCTACGGTACTGAAGAATTCCAGTTTAAAAAATGATTATCTCAATATAATAAAGCTTCAGAATGGTTATTACAGAAAACTCTACAAAAAGATTAGTGCACATAACCTCAGGAAAAATCCCGGGTTTGTGAAAAAACGAAAAAATGAAAAGATTCTTAAAAACTCAGCAAAAGAGGATGCCCGGTACATCCTTTCTCTAGCAACGCAAGCCCAGCTTGGCGCAACAATAAACGCGCGCAATCTGGAACTGATGATCAGGAGATTTGCTTCACATAACTTGAAAGAAATCAATGAATTTGGGAAAAAACTTTATATGCTGGTTCATAAAATAGCACCTTCGGTTATCTTGTTCCATAAGGCAAACGACTATGACCAGAAAACATATCTTGAATTACAAGAATATGCGAGAAGATACGAAGTTATGAAGATTGGAAGTTATGAAAAGAGGCATATTACTGATGTCGAACTTGTTGATTATACTCCAGATGGTGATAATAGGATCCTTGCGGCGCTCTTGTTTAGGGTTTCAAAGAGAAGTTACAGAGATGCTATAACGTTTGTAAGAAATCTGTCCAAGAAGAAAAAAGTCGCGTTTTTTAAAAAATCCTGCGAACGTATGGAATTATACGATGTCCTGCTCAGGGAGTTCGAGTTTACGAATTTAACCTTCTCTTTAATAGTTTCAGCCGGTTGTTTTGGCCAACTTAAACGCCACCGTATCGCTTCAATATCGTGTCAGGGGTATGAACCAGAACTTGGTTTGACAATTCCTGAATCTGTTATACAAGTTGGTGAGGAAAAAGAGTTTACAAGAATAGCGAAGAAAAGTACAGCAGTCTACAAAAAAATAGAAAAAAAACATCCCGGGGTTGGAAGTTATATACTCACAAATGCACACCGCAAGAGAGTTCTTTTGAGCGTGAACTTGAGGGAGCTCTATCATATATCACGTTTGCGTGAAGACCCGACTGCCCAGTGGGATATCAGGTACAAAGCCAATAAAATGTCGGCACTCGCCAAGAAAGTTATGCCAATAGCCACGCTACTCCTTGGCGGCAAATCAGATTATCCAAAGATATATCAAACTGTATACGGGAAAAAACCAAAGATAACAGGAGTCCCGTCCTTATAATTTTACAACCCTTGACACACTGATTGTATTGTTGATAATAAGATAGGAAAATGAAAAAGCTCATAATTTGGTATTTAATAAATATGATATCGGTGTTGTGGGCGACGACCTATATAGCAACGACTGCTCAGGAGATCCAGAACTATACGAATATGCTCCAGGCTGGTGATACCTTATTCATTCAGAATGGCCACTATGACATGAATTGGAATATCCAGAATTTAAGTGGTTCCTCAAATGATTGGATTATTATACACGCGATGGGAGATAGTGTAGTAATCGATGGTGCAGCATATGATAATGTTATTGATGTGTATGATTGTCACTATGTCGAGTTGAAAGGCTTTGAAATTACCAATTCATATTCTGGTTCTGGAATCGACGCGATAAAATTTAGAACGACGAGTGATAATTTTTTCATGGAAGATCTGAAGATCCATGATATTACCGGTGTCGGTATTAGTGCAAATCCGGCTGGAGAATCATTCACATATTTGACCATTCGATATTGTCATTTTTATAATATTACAGATGTTGGTGAAGGAATGTATCTTGGTAACCATGACGGGCTCTCGCCCGTACACCACTGTCTTGTGGAATTCAACTGGGTACATGATTGCCATCCGCATAAGGGGATACAATTCAAACGTGGTACGTATCTCAATATCATACAGGATAACGTCGTTTATAATTGTGATGAAGCAGGTATTGTGCTTTACAAAACAGACCAGTTATCACCAACCGATAATAATATCGTCCGTCGCAATGTAATATGGAATACGCCAGAAGGGATATTTGCAGTTGGACAGACAGATATTGACAATAATGTCATATTTGATTGTGGCTATGGTATTAATGTACGCAACTATGGTGGTTGGGGTATGGAGGACTTATATATTCGAAACAATACGATGTATCACTGTAATTCAACCTGCCTTAGACTTGACGATTGGAACAATGCAATAGGTGAAATGATATGCATCAATAATGCCTGTTACCAAGACAGCATTTCACAGAGTGCAATTCAAGCACCAGATGGCATAGGTCCTGGATATGTGGCATATAATCGACACTATGGACAATCTCAGGTGAGTGGTTCGACATTGGGTCATCCGCCGAGTCAGGAATTTATCAACCCGAGTATTACACCAGGTATTGTTGACCTTTATCCTGTAAGCACGGCAACATTAATCGATTCAGGGACATCATTATACGGAGCACCAGATGATGATTTTAACTGGTGGAGTCGTCCTATTAATAGCATTTGGGATATAGGTGCTTATGAATGGTCACAAAATACAAATCCTGGCTGGCAAATACAGCAGGGATTCAAACAAATATATACAGGCATACAAGAATCAAATGTGGAGGTGTTCAATTATCATTGCCACGGCACGATAATTGCTCAAGATATAGTTCATTTCAAGAATCTTTTATCAGGGGACAGAATCAGAATCTATGATACTGGAGGTCGATTGATCCATGATCCGGGTAGTATCAATGGTAATAGATACGAATGGCATACCAGTGGATTGGCAAATGGTATATATTTCTCTGTGATCCATAGACAATTACCAGAGCAAACCCTAAAGGGTAAAATTGTTTTGATACGATAATCAACCCATAACCTGACATATCTCTTAGGTATTTACACCAGCGGGACTTCTGTACTCTGTTCTTCAAAAATGACCCGGGACACAGTTTCCTTCTCTGTCATTGCGGGCAGGACTCCACTTCTTCGTTTCTTCCAGTCTCCATTTCCTAGACGCCGGGGAATCCAGTTTTGTCATTGCGCCTGTCCGCTATTCTGTGTGGCGGAAGGCGATGAAATCGCCGCGGCAATCTCATTATATTTCATGAGATTACTTCGTCGCTGCGCTCCTCGTAATGACATTTTAGAATTCCATATGCCTTAATTCGATTTGGGCAACACGCCCTCAACATTCAACATTTTTTCTCAAGCACGGTCTATAGTCAGATTTTAAAATGTGAAATGAGCAAAGCGGTTTTAACGTAAATCTGCTATGGAATTTTTGTGAATTGGACTAAATATTGGGCAACGGACTACTCGTCCGTGGTGCTATACTGATTTGTTTGAGGGATTGTCAAAATGTCAAGTTGAAGATATCGAGTTTATCGAGATGTCGAAAATATCGAATGTAATGAGATGCACCGTCCCTCTTTGTCTTTGTCTCGAAAACTAGAAAGTAAAAGCGTTGACATCAGTACAAAATTCAGGATAATAACAAAGGAAGAGTGTATGGTGATCAGTAAATTGCCAGAGGCTTATTGGAAAAAGATGCGGTTTTGTTTATTAAGCATTATTCACATTCTGGGTAACCATGAAAAGGAAAATATACAGTGTGCTAAGTTATTAAAAAAGATGAAAAAATATCTTCAGATACTCAAGAATATTTCTTTTCTTGAATGGAAAATTGGATTTCATTTTCAGGTGAAATGCAAGGAGTCCGGTAAAAAGCATGATGATGTATCTGAACCAAAAGGCATACGTAAAAAGGATGTCATGAAATTAAGGTTCTTGTGGTTGCAATTACTCTTTTTGGTTCGAGCTTGTTCGGAAAAATCTTTTGAGCGGACATATTCACCCGGTTTGGATTTAACCAGGATTAGGAAAAAACTCACAAGGATGCGGGATGAAATGTCTGAGGATCTTAAGATTTTGGACAATTTTTATTATAGGGATAATGGGGTAGAGTATACTTTCTTTATTGAATCTAAGTCTGGACAAAAACCAGATTGGCATTGACATCTTCTGAAAATTCCGATACTATTCTAATATAATAGGAAGCAATATAAGTGGAATAATATGATTTAGAAGGGGGTCAGGTTTTCTCAGATCGTTGATACTAACGGCTTGCCCACCAATATTGTTCAGCAAGGTTTTCGATAGAGTGTTTACCTTCGATTTTTTCCCAGTTATCAGATATTTTTCCTTGCATAACAATCTTCTTTTTTGTCTTTGCCCGATAGAACAGCTTTGGAAATCGGTATATTACATTCCCTTCTGCATAGAATTCGCCATTTTCTATTTTGCCATAGATTGTGCCAGTATAGACGAAATCTTCTCTTGGCTGATGATAATATTTGATTGTCAGATCCGCATTTGTTTGATTTATTGTCATATTGAAGGCAGCATTGTAGGCATAGCTGTCCTTGCCTATTTCCCCGTACCATTTACCGGCAAGGTTTTTTAGACTTATCATGCCAAGATCAATTGAATCTCTTTCCATGATTACCAAATTAGTATGCCACTTTACGTGACCCACATGCTCCAGTTCAATGATATGGGGACACGTCAATATTCGATCTGACACAAAGGGTGTTTTTCCGACAAATTGTCCATCAATTATTACTCTTGCATTCTCGGGTATTGAAGTTATTTGGAGGAAAGAATAAATCGGGATCAATGCAACCTTTAGCCTGGTTGATCTACCGAATCCAATACTTACCGAATTCTGCCATTTTTCATAGCCTTTTTTTCCTATTTCGACATTATGTTTGCCCATCATGAGTACAGGTGAAGATATAATACCTGAGTTCTCTGATTTTGTCTGTACGGGTTTTCCATCAACGAGAATCGTAATATCTTCAGCAGGCTCGATATCAATGATTATCTTATTATGGGTTAATACCCAAGCAAATATTATGATGATAAACGCTACGATCGTACCACCGGCAATCAGATATATTTTTCTAAACAGCTTTTTGCTTGATGCTACTGCTTTGTATTTGGTTTCTTCCAGCATTTGTCGATACCCAGCATTTTTTTCATCATAGACGAGAGCCTTTTCAAAACGGGCGATTGCTTTTTTCGCTTTACTGTTTTTGAGCTCATCCTGACCGATTCTGAAGAAAAGCGAAGCAAGCTTCTTTTGTATTTCTTCATCAACTTCTTGTGCATCAGTTAGTTGCATTTTGTCCACGACATTCTTGGCTTCGGGGATATCACCTTTGTCAAAACAGGCAAGCGCTTTGTAAGTACATATCATCACATTCCTCTCCGGCGTAATATTATCCAGTTTGAGCAGACCATGCAGGTGTTCGATCGCCTTATCATATTTTTTATTATCGTAATAATATTGTCCAATTTGATAACCCAAATCTATGTCCTTGATATTCATATTCAGCATTTTGTCATAGTATTCCTTTGCTTTTTCCATTTTGTTTTCTTTTTGATAATAGAGTGCTATTTCCTTAACAAACTGCTCACTATCTGGACTGAACGCTTCTAACTTCAATAGCTCATCAAAAGCTTTTTCTTTATCACCTTTCTTACTATATAGGTTTTTAAGCAGAATATGAAATTCAATGTTATTAGGCTTAGACTCAACGATTTTTTCACAAAGTGCAATTGCCTCTTCTGTTCTGTCCTGAAGATAATAGGTGCGGAAAAGTCCGATTAGAGACTCAGTGGATTTCGGACTAATATGTAAGGCAGCGCGAAATGCGTCTTCTGCTTTACTTATCTCCCCGAATTTGAGGTAAATATGTGCAGATTTGATTTGTGCATCGAAATTATTGACATTGGCATTTATTGCCTTTTCGTATTCACTCAATGCTTGTTTTTGTGAACCATGTTTGTGATATATATCTGCGAGCTCGATATGTAATTGTGCATTCAGGGGTTCTTTTTCTATTTTCCTCTTCAGTAGATTGATATGGGCGGTGACTTCAGTGCTGAAATCCATCGGTTTCTCGATACAGGAGGGACAATATTGCAGCCCTGCTGGTATGGGTTTTCCGCATTCTGGACAATTATCCATAGACCTCCGTTCAACTATTAGGACATATCATTAATAACCATATCATACTGTGCAAATACAGCTATGTCAAGGACTGTGTGGATTACACAGCACATCTTGACATTTCATGGATCTTTAGTAGAATTTAATTGTGATTGAAATGCAAAGGGTTTTATGGGGGGATTTGGGGTCAAATCTCAAGGGCGTATTGCCCAAATCGAATTCAGGCATGTGGAATTCTAAAATGTCATTACGAGGAGCGCAGCGACGAAGTAATCTCATGAAATATAATGAGATTGCCACACCCCGACCACTACAATTCTTAATGGTCGGGGTTCGCAATGACAAAAAGGGATTTGGGCAACACGCCCTCAACATTCAACAATTTTTCTCAAGCACGGTCTATAGTCAGATTTCACAATGTCAAGTCGAAGATATCGAGTTTATCGAGATGTCGAAGATATCGAATGTAATGAGATGCACCGTCCCTCTTTGTTCACAGAGAAAATGAGTAACCAGAAGGGATTTTGAATATGAAACAATGGAAATCTTACATCCTGTCATGCATTTGGGGACCTTTATTAATAGCACAAATAGTGCTGGTTTTTATTTTTGGATTTATTAACGAAGCTGGGTTGAGTATATTGAAATATGCTGGGTATGTGCTCTGGGCGATTTCTGCGATCCTTGGCTGGCTGCCGATCTTGGTGTTAAAAAAGAAAGGGAGCGTGGCACAGGGGAAAAGTTATGTTCATACCACTACCCTTGTCAAAACCGGGCTGTACTCCATTGTCCGGCACCCGCAATATACAGCCGGGATATTATTCAGCCTTGCTCTTATGCTCGTTTCACAGAGTTGGTTAATTACCTTAATGGGTGTTGTTATAATACCATTGCTCTATGTCGATATTATATTGGCGGATAAGCATGAAGTCGAGAAATTTGGTGACGAGTATAAGCGCTATATGAAAGAAGTTCCAAGAACGAATTTTCTGCTGGGGATTATAAGGTTTTTAAGATTCAGAAAAAGAGAAGTGTAAGGCGGATCTGTGTAGAAAGGGGAAGTGTTGGATAGTAAGAACAAGAAACCAAACATTTATGACTTTATCTTTGCGGTTAATTGGGGTCACCTTTTCTAAAAAAGGGAGAAACGGAGACACGAAGATACGAAGATACAGAAAGAGGAAAGATGGATAGTCATATACTGAAATTGACAATCGATCTTATCCCTAAATTTTGTTGGGATGCTAATATTCGTGAGCACATGGCTAAGCCCAATTGGAATAAGCTACAGAAAGAAGTTCTAAAAAAAGCGAATAACACTTGCGAAATTTGTGGTAGCAATAGAAAAGTTGGTTGCCATGAAATTTGGCAATACGATGATAAACAACGTACTCAGAAACTTAAAGGCTTTAAAGCAATTTGTCGTATGTGCCGCTATGTCGAGCACTTTGAAATGTCGCAGGTTCTTGCCCTGAAGGGATATCTTAATTTGAATGAAATAATAAAGCATTTTTGTAAGGTTAATAGTGTTTCGTGGGATGAATTTAATAAGTATAAAGAAAAAGTATTTGCTAAATGGAAAGAGCGATCTGGGTATAAATGGAAAACTGACTTTGGCAAGTGGAGTAAAGTTATTACTAAATAAAATTGTTAAGGGTAAAAGCAACAATGGGATCAAACCTTTCCCAAGAATCGGAGACTTGGTGAAACGGTGAAGTACAACAAGAATCGTCATTGAGCCTGCTCTGTAAAACGAAGTTGTTAGGGGTCATTATGTCATTACTTGACTTCCCGTATAACAAACATATAATTACCCAGATAAAAACAAGAGGAGGAATGATGAAGAGAGTATTATTGCTTTGCGTACTTATGAGCCTGGTTTTTGCCAAGGAAACACTCACCAGAATACAAATTGACCGCCAGACCGAGAGTATACTCGCGACGCTATTTGAAGAACTGCCCGAGCGCATCGAGCTGTATCGCACTGCTGACAGCGGTTACATTGTCGAAGCTACTTATGAGGACCGAAGAATGGTCGAAGAACTGACCGCGGATGAATACCAAATTTTGCTGGCAACGAGTCGGGTGAAAATGGTGATACTCGAGAACGCCCGTTTGCCGCATCTTATCGGCCAGACCCTGCACGGGCTTGGTCTATATTCATGGTCATTACCCATGGCACTTGGCATGGAAGACAAGGGTGAAATTACGATCGGTCTTTTCACGCCGCTCGTTTACACATCAGCCGTTTTCTTCCTTACCTCGAGAATGCGGATTTCCGGCGGCGCGGCACTGGGTGCGTACCTGGGAGGCATCGAGGGGGCTGTGCACGGCGGTGTGGCTTTCCAGTCGGGAAGAGCTATTTTCCCGGTGAGTATCGCTGAAAATCTGGTGGATTTCACGCTCGGCCAGAAAATGGGTTTCACACCGGGGATGTTCCAGCGAAAATTCAATCACTGCTTTTATGGTTA
>JBARXC010000013.1:0-58396 GCA_049647125.1 bacterium
AATACCAACGTCAAGTTTTACTCAATTCTATCAGCAGAAATAAGGGATTTTACAGTATCGGGTATTTGAGTAGCTTGATAAAGTATTCTCTAACGGGGTCAACCCCGTTAGAGAATAGAAACGATGAAATTTGCTAAATCCCGCCAGTGAAAGTAGAGTACTGTTGCAGTATCGGGTATTCTAAATAGCCTTACAATGTATTCTCTAACGGGGTAAAGGGATGAGGTCGAAATTGAAAGTGAGATACGCTGTTTTGGACCATTACTTAATAACCTGTTGATTTTTGCTTGGAATTGGCTATAATATACTATGAATATCTGTGTTGTTGGTGCTGGTATGCAAGGTAGTGTAGTAGCTCAAGATTTGGTGAAATCAGGGCACGCAGTTACAGTATTGGACAATGATATAAACCTTCTCCGGCAGTTGAAGAAAACCACCAAAGTTAATGCCCGGGAATTCAATGTGACGAACAAGGTTAAATTCATCAGGTTGATTAAATCTTTTGATGTTGTTGTTGGCGCCTTGCCTGCGGCAATGGGTTTTTACACCATGGATTGTGCGATGAGAGCCGGGGTTGACCTTGTCGATTTGTCTTATTCTCCTGAGGATCCATTTTTATTGCATGAGAGAGCCGAACAAGAAGGTATCAGGATTGTCCCGGATGCTGGTTTTGCCCCGGGTTTGAGCAATATTCTAATTGGCGAAACTTACCAGGAGTTTAAGGGGATTGATAACCTAAGGATTTTAGTGGGTGGTATACCGCAGAAGCCAGAACCTCCGTTTAATTATCACGTTACCTGGTCCCTTGCCGATGTCATAGAAGAATATGTTAGACCATCAAAGATTGTGAAAAACAGAGAGATGGTTACGGTCCAGGCATTGAGCGGAGTTGAGGAGTTCTCCATGCCTAAGATAGGTCGACTTGAGTGTTTTTACACTGATGGTCTGCGTACCCTCTTGAAAACATTGAAGCATGTAAAAAACATGGAAGAGAAGACCATAAGATACCCAGGGCACGCGCAGTTATTCAAAATGCTCATAGACTGCGGTTTTTTATCAGAACAGTCGGTTCGCTACAGAAAAAGATTGGTCAACATAAAAGACGTAAACATCGAGTACCTCAGAAATATTCTAAGAGGTGGTGACAAAGAGGATCTATCAATACTAATGATCGAAATCAAAAAGGGCAGTAAGAAAAGGAAATTCACTTGTATTGATTATTACGACAGGAAAAAGGACATTACTTCGATGGCGCGGATGACCGCGTACACTGGTTCTATTATAACACAGTGTATAAAGGATTATGAGCATTTCGGGATTGTTCCACCCGAACATTTAGGCATGGACAAAAAACTGTGCAGGAACATAAAAGCCGAGTTAAAAAAACGTAATATTATTATCAAAAAAAGCTGAAGTCATTAAGCTTGACCCTAAAGCAGCCCCGCCCCTTTAACCAAGGGGCGGGGTGAATATTATTCTTCGTGTAATTATCAGCGCGTAACTATAATCTTCTGTGCGATTCTGCCATCTACAGTTTCAAGTACTAAGAAGTATATACCACCAGCGATATGCCTATTGTTTACATCTGTGAGATTCCATTTTAGATTGTGAGAGCCAGTATCAAGGACACCGTCAAGCAGATTATCGACCAATCTGCCAACTGCGTCATATACCTTCAGGCTCACTCTCGCAGCATGTGGAGTCTGGAAATCAAGCGTGAGATGTGAGGTTACAGGGTTTGGATAGACAGCAAGGCTAAGTGATTTGCTGATGAGTTTTGATTCGTCCTCTTTGACGCCAATGATAATGTCGTGGAAGCCTTTAACTTTTGCAATGGCCTGGACATACTGGTAGTCTAATTGAGGAATACCAATCCAGTAATTTCCGTCTCTTGGATCGAATTCAATTCCTCTGATATTCCAGCCCGCAGGCAAGAGGAACCTATTTCCTGTCAATGTGGGTGGTTCTCCCTGATATTCAACTACGCCCACACTGTCAACTTGAGTACCTGCTGCATCGAACCAGGTGTGAGTCATGATAAATGAATGACCAAGTGTGTCATAGGCAAGATTACGCGAATTATAATATCCCTGAACAGGATTTGCGTATTGGCTGAAACTCCCAAGGGTATCACCGATGTAAATATATTGAGTTGCACCCATTGCACCCCTGCGGTCAACCGACCAGAGGATATCGTCATAATTTAGTGCGAGTCCTATTGGATAATCATTCGCCGGATTCGGGAATTGTTTCAAGACTGCACCAGATTTATTTATCTTCCAGATCTGTTTCAGATTCGAACTTGTGCACCACAATTTATCATCATAAGGAGAATAAGAGAGCCCTGTTAAGCTATTATCAGGACCAGTAAGTGTTCCGTAAGAAGTTAAGAGACTGTCCGAAGAGAAGATATAGAAGTAGTTCTGCCTAAACTCACATACATATATTCTATCACCTATCTGGTCATAACCAATACCATAGATAAAAAGTAGATCGTTGGGTGGGCTTGTATTTACTGGACCCCAGATTATATCTCCTGGCATAGTACCAATTTTCTTTGAGAATATCCTTGTCCACGTTGATTCTGCGCACGCAAGGTAGAGCTCAAAATCAACTACAGTACCGACTGGTGTTGACGAGCTAACAAAGACGTCGAATGGGTCTGAGCTATTATTTACGCTATCACCAGCGTTAAGGGTGTTATAGGTATAAGTGGAGTCATTTATCGTGATATATGAAGAACCTGTTCTCAAGGTACCCTGAAGATTTGTTGCTGGTTGGAGCCCAACGTTCTTGACCAGACAGACAATACCAGCATTCTCTCCAGGGTCAAGTTTTCCGTTGCCATTATTATCATTAACAATAGTTGATTGCTTTAGTATGACCTCTGGTACATTTCCTAAGGTTATCGCATAGAGTGCGTTGTATATATTCAACCTACCCCAGCCATAATCATTATTCGGATAGGGACTGCCTTGTGATGGCTGATCTGCATAATCCAACAGGATATTATAAAGGGTGTCATAGTCGATCGTAGAAGATCTTTGGAGACAGATCGCCACTCCGCCTGCAACATGAGGGCATGCCATTGATGTGCCGCTCATGCCTGCCCAACCTCCGCCTGGTGCTGCAGATCGGATAGCGACGCCGGGTGCTGAAATATCAGGTTTAGTGAAATTCCAATCAGGTCTTGACCAGTTAGCGGTATTATTCCATGGATTTTGATTAGGGGCAGGACCCCTTGATGATCCGTCGTCAATATCATCATCACTGTTTGTCATACCAACACCGATTACAATGGGAAAGTTTCCAGGTGTACCAGCAGTGCCTGGATTTGGACCATCATTGCCGATGGAAAAGATCGGGTAGATTCCCAAATTACGCAGGTTCACACAGTCATTCCAGAATTCGGTCGAGGTCGTGGCGGATGACCCCCAAGAATTACTACATACATCTGCATTAGTGCCAGCAAACCATGAGAAGCAGTTATGTAGCCATGATGTTGCACCTGAACCATTTAAATCCAACCCCTTTGCAATAATAAAATTGGCTCCAGGAGCAACGCCAACATCATCCCCATATGGACCATTGCCGTCACCACCACATATTATTCCCATGGTGTGAGTGCCATGGCCATTGTCGTCATAGGGATTTGCCTGCCCATTCACTGCATCATACCAGCCACCAGAAATCCATCTGCCGCCAAAGCATGGATGGTCTTTATCAACCCCGGTATCAATATTACCAACTATAATACCAGTACCATCATAACCATCATTCCAGCATTCTGGTGCTTTAACCTTGCTTACACCCCACTCAGGACTTAACGGTGTAACTTCTTCGCGTTTTAGCAGATCAATGGTTACTACGAAATCATCGATTACATAATCGACATCCTCACGTGCGGCAACAGCCTCAATAATATCTTTTGTCGCGCTGAATGTAAGACCGTTGAAAATCCACCATGTTGTGAGATCTGTTATCCGGTTACCAAAATTCTCGATGTAGGTAAGGATATCAGCCTGCTCAGATTCTGATAGGCTTTGCAGATAGAGAATCTTATCAGCCTTTGGAGCATCTTCTGATATCGTTGACCAATTTGCTTGAGTGCTCATGTGCACTATTACTTGAAGAGGTTCAGTCTCTGGTAGGGTTTCAAGGATCTCTGCCAATTGCGGATGTATAACACCGGCACTGGCAAACGCTACTAAAACCAGTATGTTCAATGCATGTTTCATTATTCCTCCTTTCACGGATTAGTTATCGGAAATATAGTATCAGATTTCTTTGAATATTTCCGATGTTGCATATAGCTTTTGTGTTTGAACACATCACCCCCTTTCCACTATTTACTGCACAATAAAATGTCTCGTACTACACACTACACTTAAGTCTTATATTCCAACCTCCTATTTATTATACTATTAAATATTATAAAAAAAATGAATGACTTGTCAAGACCTAATTAAATTAATGATTAATGGGGTCAAATCTCGACATTGGACATTGACAGCTAGGGGTTTACGATTATAATCGAGACATGGCAAGATCCCTAAGGATTCAATATCCTGGTGCGTTCTATCACGTGACATGTCGTGGTAATGAACGTAAGAAAATCTTCTTGGACGATGATGACCATCATCGTTTTCTTATACAACTTGCCGAATCATTAGAGACCTACCAGGTAGTGCTCTATGCATACATAATGATGCCTAATCATTTTCATCTACTCGTGCAGACTCTACGTGCTAATTTATCTGAGTTTATGCGTCGGTTCAATATTTGTTATACTGGTTGGTTCAATTATCACCATGGGCGCTGTGGGCATCTTTATCAAGGGCGATACAAAGCTTTTTTGATTGATGCGGATAATTATCTACTTGAGGTTTCGCGTTATCTTCATTTGAATATTGTCCGTACTGAAAAACTAAGATCTACAGATTATGAACATCGTTGGCAGCATGCTCGGATATACCGTTGGAGTAGTTTGCGCGGTTATTGCAGCCGGCAGACGATTATTAATTTTGTTGATTATGATTTGATTCTATCGATGGTGGGTGGTCGTCGAGCGTATCAGCGGTTTATTGTGGATGGTCTAAAGAATGATATTGAGAATCCTTTTAAGCATGCAATACATAAAGGGATATTAGGTTGTGATGATTTTGTGGGACGTGTGAAGAGTGAGCATATTAAGGGTGGTTCAGTACGTGATCAGCCTGCGTATCGTCGGTTAATAACAGAGGAGCTTGAGCCTGGGGTGGTAATAGGATGTGTCGTTGAAGTGTGTGGTATTAACAGGGCAGCATTAGGTCAACGTAGAGATAGTGGTGTTGAGCGTGGTATTGTGAGTGAGCTGTTGTATCGGTATAGTGGTTTGACACTGAAAGAGATAGGGAGGTTATTAGGTGGTATTGATTATTCTGCGGTGAATAAACTGCGTAGTCGTTTACAGGAAAGAATGGCTCATGATAATGAGATTAAGAAGCAATACGTGAAAGCAGCTAACAAAGTGCGAGGATTGATGTCCAATGTCGAGATTTGACCCCAAAGCGCGCCCTTGACAAGAAGGCGATTTTGTTTATAATAATATAGCCTTTGAGGCTGAAAGGAGTTTATATGAATCATTATCTTAAGATGTTTGTCATAACGCTGTGTGTGGTATCATTATCCGTAGCTTATGCAGATCCCTTTTCACGTACAAATGTTCGCAATACCCGGTTAGTATCAAATACTGAAGATAATTCACCAACACCGTATCGTCCTCTTCTACGTCAAGGTGGTGTTTTGTTTGTCGAAGATGGTTCTGGTTACTATCCACCGACAAATCCTGATCCTGTATGGGATAGCGTTCTTACTGAAATTCTTGGAACAGGTAATTACGGATGGTTTGGTCCGACAATGGATCCTTTTGAGGATGGCCCGGATTACGCGACAATGCAAAACTATGATTTGGTAATCTGGCATAATTATGATCAGTGGGATAATCCAACACTGACTGCTAATGATCTAGGTAATATCGGTACCTATATGGATAATGGCGGAAAGTTTTGGCTTATTGGACAGGATGCAATTTATAGTGGTGTAGATACACTCTGGCTGGAAATTTATTTCCATCTGCAACACGCAAACGATGATTATGCTGGTGGTCAAGATTCAGTGCATCTTAATGGGCTTGTGGAACTCAGTGGTATTAATCTCACAACCACTTGTGACTATGTGACTAATCCTTATTGGCCAGATGAACTAATACCTGATACGTACGCGCATGGTGTGATTGAGGATGCTGATTCCAGCAAGGTCATAGGAATTTTCTATCCTGGTCTTGGGGATTGGGTGTCTGCATTCTGGGCAATTGACGCCAGAGACGCTACCTTCACAACGTGGTGGCCAGAAGTGGTGCAGATGGTCTATGGCATGCTCGATGCCTTTGGAGTATTGGGTATTCATGAAAGACAATCCCAGGACCCATCGCATACTGTTCATCTTAGCGTTGCGCCGGATCCTATTGCAAGACGTGCAACGATAAACTATAGTATTCCTATTGCAGATAATGTAAAGCTGCAAATCTATAACAAAGCTGGGCAGTTGATGAATACACTTGTTGATGAATACAAGCACGCTGGTTCATACATCGTTACATGGAATGGCAGAGATACAAAGGGTGTTGATGTGCCCAATGGCGTTTATTTCATAAGATTGACTTGTGGTGATTTAGCTTGTTCGGAAAATATCGTCGTAGTGAAATAGACGCTATAGTTATTGTAAAAAGCGGGACCGTATGGTCCCGCTTTTTTTATGACATCGGATCATTGATATAGTTTACAATTGCACTTGACAGAAACGTAATTTTGTTTATAATAAAATAGCGTTATGGAGAAAAAGTAATTCTTATGAATCATCCATTAAGAATATTTGCTATAATTCTGTGTATATTATCATTATCGCTTGGTTTTGCAAACCCTTTTTCACGTGCTGACAATGATTACAACAGACCAGTACAGAAAATTGGCAGCGCAGGTCCGACTCCGTACTATCCACCACTGCGTCAGAGTGGTGTGCTGTTTGTTGAGGACCCGAGTTCTGATTGGGGCGGTCCACCAGTACATCCAGATCCAGTATGGGATGTGCTACTCACCAGCATTCTCGGTGAGGGTAATTATGGATGGTGGGGTCCGACGACAGAAGTAAATGAAGATGGGCCACCACTCGATACAATGCTCAATTATGAACTGGTGATCTGGAATACCTATGACTACTGGTGGACTGGGACTGACACAGTAGCTCTGACAGTCAATGACCATGCTAACCTGGGTGCTTATATGGATAATGGCGGCAAGGTCTGGCTTATTGGACAGGATGCACTTTACAGTGGTGTGGATACGCTCTGGATGGAATATTATTTCCACCTGGCTGCAGCAAACCAGGATTATTGGTGGCAGTGTCCTGTAGTAAACGTACAGGGGCTTGATGAGATCGTTGGTTATGCCTGCTATAATGTGCCCGACTATCAGCAAAACCCCTTTTACCAGGACGAATTGATACCTGATGGCATGGCACAGGGTGTGTTAGAGGATACAGATTCCAGTAAGGTCGTAGGAATTTTCTATCCTGGTATTGGTGATTGGATGTCTGCGTTCTGGGCATTGGACCTCAGAACCTGCACACCGTCTGGTCAGCAGGAAGGAATGGTCTATGGTATGCTCGATGCCTTTGGAGTATTGGGTGTCCAGGAAAAACCAGGACAAGATCTGACGCGTGGTCTCAGTCTCAGCATAACACCAGACCCGCTTGTCAGGCATGCAGCGATTAGCTACAATACACCAATAGCTTCTAATGTTACACTGCAGGTCTACAATAAAGCCGGACAGTCGATTATTACACTGGTTGATGAGTACAAATATGCCGGTTCATACACAGTCACCTGGAATGCTCGGGACATAAAGGGTGTTGATGTGCCCAATGGCGTTTATTTTATAAGGTTGACCTGTGGCACTTTGGCATGTTCAGGAAATATCGTTGTTGTGAAATAGATGGTGTGAAGTTTTAAAAAAGCGGGACCAATACGGTCCCGCTTTTTTTTGTCCTCTTAATTAAGTGGAACAAGGTCTGATAAACCCCGCTCCTTCATAAGGGGCGTAGGTAAATCACCTGTCTGCCTTAGGTAGAGGCGACTACATCATAAAGGAACTTCTCGATGCGTCTTCCTTCTGTGGGACTTACTCGAAGAGTAAAGAGTTACTGTTCGAGCGAAGTCGAGAACAACCTTTTCCATTTTTCGCTGCCCAATTCATCGGGTATTTTGATGCGGTGTCTGATAAATCACCTGTCTGCCTTAGGTAGAGGCGACTACATTTAAGATTGTAGATTTTAGATTTAAGATTTTTTTCTAGGATAACTTCTCGACTCGCTTCGCTCGCTCGAAGAATAAAGAGTTACTGTTCGAGCGAAATCGAGAACCACCTTTTTCTTCCTCCATCAAAGGGGGAGGAAAATTAAAGTATTATATGTTCGGTGTAATAAGTGAGATTATCAGATCACAAGTATGGTCGAACCGGATACTTTTGAATTCTTGATGTTTAACAGCGCCTGGTTAATATCAGCAAGTGGGTATTTATTGATTTGAGTTTTTATCTTGAACTCACCGGCAACCTCAAGAAACGAACGGACATTATCCCTTGAAGTATTGGCAATTGAAGTTAAACATTTCTCGGGCCAGATAAGAGAGTAGTCAAAGCCTGGCAAAGGGGTTGTGTAAATACCAGCCGATACAATACGCCCGCCTTTTTCTATTTTCTCCAGGGAACGTACTAATAATTCACCGCTTGGCGCAAAGACAATGCCAGCATCGAGTAAGACTCCCATGTCATCGTCGATCCGACCAACCCATTTTGCCCCGAGGCTTTTGGCTAAATCTAATTCCTTCTGGGTTCTTGAAACAACGTAGACTTCAAGACCGAGATGGATTGCGACTTGTATTATAACATGAGCTGAAGAACCAAAGCCGAATAGACCGAGTTTACCGCGATTCTTTAAACCGGTTGCCTGAAATGCCTGGTATCCAATGACTCCGCCGCAGAGCAAGGGCGCAGCTTTGAGGTCTGAATAGTTATCCGGCAGTTTGTATGCAAAATCCTCTGATATCACGGTGAACTCAGCAAAACCGCCGTCTGCGTCATAACCAGTAAACATCGCATTGTCACATAGATTCTCTCTGCCCGATTTGCAGAATTTACATTTGCCGCACGTTTTATAGAGCCAGGGGACACCGACGCGTTCACCTGAATTCCACTGGGTAACGTTATTTCCGATTTTGTCCACAGTACCGACGATCTGGTGGCCGAGGATAAGCGGCAATTTGTGTGCAGGAAGTTCACCTTCAATAATATGGAGATCAGTCCGGCAGGCGCCGCAAATATTGATTTTTATTCGTATCTCATCTTGACCAGGTTCAGGCATTGGAACTTCAAGCATTTTTAGGGGGTGTTTTTCTAAAGGTTGTCGTTTTTCGAGAATAATTGCTTTCATGGGAAATTATATTCGTCAATGTGAGCAAGTCAACTGGTACAGAAGAAGAGCCCCAAATTACAAGCTCCAAGAACCAAGAAATTGCAACCTTATTCATTATTCATTGTTCATATTTGTAATATTGGATTATAGCTAATATGATTTACGAGTACGAAATGCTTTCCCAGTCGCGATCAATACCGCTTGTAACTTTGAACGCTGGATGTCATTGCGAGAACCCTGAGTTTGTCGAAGGGGACGAAGCAATCTCTGGAGATTGCCGCGCTCACTGCGTTCGCTCGCAAAGACATAACAGAGAATTCTCAGCGCTCAACGCATGCTTCGATACACCGTTACCCCGATACTCCGCCACACCGGTACTCCGTTTCTCAAAAGAGGCTTGACATCCAAGTCAATACATATATTATTGAACATGCTCTTTTTTCTAATCGCTCTATCAGCGGGTTTTGAGGGTGGTTACAATATGCCGGCAGTCGGATTCAAAGATTTGAATTCAGGCGCTGCATTTTCACTATATATCAATCGCCATTTCCGGTTAGCAGATGTATGTATAGGTGCTCGAACATCCTATTTCTCAGTTGAGAATTCAGCTTATAGTCTGTACTTTTATGGCTTGTCCATTGGTTTGGCAAAGAATAGTTGGTTGTTTTCTCCAGTAATCGAATTCGGCCCTGAATATGCACGACGCAAACTTGGTTCCAGCAAGGAATCAGGGTATGGACTCAACTACACCCTGGGTTTTTTAATAAACATCCACTTTGAGAAACTACGTTTTTACCCAAAATTCTATTATGAGGGGATAACTGATCTAAGTACTCACGCTGGATTTGTTGGCGCAAAACTGGGGGTAGGCTATGAGTTCTAAAACCATAGTGAGAACCGGCATTTTGTTTATCTTACTCTTTGCCGCTTGTGAAGACAATATCATTCAACGTGCCGCGAGTGATTATTTCCAATACCGAGAAGGTAACTGGTGGCAACTGGCAAGTGATCAGGATACGATGATGGTTGAAGTTGAGGCGGTTGATACGCTTTTGCAGGTAGAATGTTTCCCGGTTAGTTTTGGCGGTTATCCAAAATATCTATTCAAGAAACCAGACGCGATTTATCAATATATAAGAATCATCCATAATTTCGGGGGTGAAGATTATACAGTTGTCGAAGATTTTATCAAACGTATTGAGCTGCCACTCGTTAATGGGAATGCCTGGCAAGATTCTCTTGTCGACTCAATATTTGTATCTGGTGCTTGGGTAAAAGCAAAGTTCTATATTATAGGTAGTATCTCGGGGCTTGAAAGCATTGGTAGCTATGGCGATGTATATACCATTGCAATAAAGAACGTAGAAATAGTCATCTTGCCGGATACAGTGATTAGTGAAACGATTGATGTGATTGAAGCCTATGCACCGGATATCGGTTTGGTCCGCTTTGAGGATAACGACGGAGTTTTCAATCTTATCAACTACGAAGTGGAATAAGAGTTATTACTGCAAAGCTTTTGGGGTCAAATCTCGACATTGGACGTAGATACGTACAGAAGATCAGCTGTGGCAATTTAGAAAAAAGGTTAAGGGGAATGTCCAATGTCGAGATTTGACCCCATTCATCTCACCAAAGTTTATAATACCCTTTTAAAGTCATTTGGACCCCAGGGATGGTGGCCAGGTGATACCCCTTTTGAAGTGATGGTCGGTGCAGTTCTTACCCAGAATACCAATTGGTTAAATGTCAGCAAGGCGATCGATAATATCAAACGTGCAGGGTTACTTGATCCCAGGAAGCTACTCAGTAATCAGAGCAAAGTACCACACTTGGTAAAACCGTCTGGCTTTTACAGGTTGAAGAGTCAAAGGCTGCTTGCTTTATGTGATTATTTTGTCGCCAGGTACCAGGCTAATGTGAAAAAGATGAAGAAAAGAAACCTCATGTCCCTAAGGGACGAATTGCTAACCATAAAAGGGCTTGGTAAGGAAACAGCTGATTCAATACTTTTATATGCGCTTGACCGACCAGTATTTGTTGTTGATGCATATACACGTCGGATATTTTCGCGTCACAATTACTTCCTTTATGATGATCCGTACGATGAAATCCGCCTGCTCTTTGAGCACAGCCTGCCAAGGAGGAGCAAGATATACAACGATTTTCATGCGCTCCTTGTAAGACTTGGCAAAACCAAGTGCAAGAAAAATGAACCTTTGTGTAATACTTGTCCTCTTCAACATATTTAGCACTGAGCTTGAGCCTGTAGTGCGTGGGGTCTATATTAACCCCTATCAGGCAAGTAAGAAGGATTACCTTGAGAAGGTGTTCAATAAAGCGGATTCAGGGTTGATCAATACCATTGTCGTTGATTTCAAGAGTGATTACGGGTTTCTGGCTTATAGTTCAGACCTTGAAAAGGCCAAACAAATCAATGCGGTTAAGCAATACATTAATGTGGATTACCTGGTGGAGAATGCCGCGCAGCACAGTGTGAAAGTCATTGCCCGGGTTGTCTGCTTTCGTGATGAATATCTGGCGTCAAGCAATGATTATGCTATTCTCAATGATAGCGGTGAAGTCTGGTTGGACAGCAAGGGTCTTGCCTGGACAAACCCCTACAAGAAAGAGGTCAGAGGCTATTTATTGTCGATAGTTGAGGAAATAGCACAGTTGGGTTTTGAGTCAATCGCCTTTGATTATATACGTTTTCCCACTGATGGCGAGCTTGCGCGTATTAAACTAACTGACATCCAAGGTTCACGCTATACACCGATCTTGGAGTTCTTAAAGAATATAAAAGACAGTATTGGTGACGAGGTCGAGATTGGGGTTTGCTGTTTCGGTTTTGCAGTTTGGTATAACCTGAAAAGGGAAGGTCAGGACATTGAAAAGATGGGTGAATATATTGATGTTTTGTATCCCATGCTCTACCCTTCCCATTTTGGCAGGAATTTCAAACGCGAGGAGGATGAATATTGGCGCAATTACTGGATCTATTTTGATTCAGTTAGAAAGGCGAAAGAGAAACTGCCGACCCATGTGAAAATCATACCTTTTGTCCAGGGGTTTGACTTGCAGACACAAAAATTTGACGGAGAATATCTTTCTGCTCAATTTTATGGATCCCTTGCCGGTGGAGCCGATGGTTTTGTTGTTTGGAATGCCCGTGGTGATTACTCTACTTCTTGGAGCCCCCTTTCGTGGGTACGTAATTCAATCCTAAGGCAATCCGCTCAGACGAGCCTAAATAGCCGTATGAAAGAAGCAGGGCACCGATATCAAAGTATAGGTCAGGTGCAATTATTAGCTCAAGCGAAAACCCGAAAGAAAAACCTGACCACGCACCAGACTCATAGCCCGATTGATAACCGCCCATTAAGGAAAAACCAGATATTTTATCTTGACCCAGCTCTGCCATGAATTTTGGCGCGCGGATACGCAGTTCACTACCAGCTGAAAAAGTTGGTTTAGTATCTGGGTAAAGCGAATAATCAAAACTCAAGGTGAACTGATTTTCCCAAAACGGAAATTTTATGGCAATACCCTGACGGAAATTGACCGGCGGATACTCCCACTTCTCGATGAACCTTCTTGGCGAACCAAGATTTTTCACGACTGAACCAAAGTACAGATATTTATAGGGATGGAAAATCAGTCCAAGGTCAGCGAGCACGCCATAGGCGCTGTACGTGTACAGCTGACTGCGCACGATTTTGACTGCACCGCCAAAGGACATCATTTTTTTTCGACCTACTGCTTTGCCATACCCTATATTCAAAAGCATATCTGAGTTGCGAAATTGACCGAGTTCTTCACCCCGCTCTGAGTATTCAATATCAGTACCTGCTAAATATGACATACCAAAACCCAAACCACCGATTTTACCAAGCGGGATAGCCGAGGTTAGATTGTAATAATTGAAGTAGGCGAGGTGCTTCATCGCCATACCCGAAACAAAGTAGGAGCCCGTAATACCGAGACCCGAAGGGTTCCAGAATACTGCATTAGCATCATCGCTTAGAGCCGTGAACGCGTTGCCCATAGCGACTGGTCTGATACCGATGCCCAGTTTGACAAAGGTATAGCCGGTTGCTCCAGGGTCAACGAGTTGACTCAAGAGGATGAGCGCAAGTGCGCTGAGGTTACACACCAGAAACGCTATTTAAATCGGTCCTTTAATTTCTTAAGAACACCTGGTAGGGTTGTATATTCCATGTCTGAAAGCGGGAGACGTTGGGGCTCAAATGGTCCGTGGCGACGAATATAATTAGCAACCTCATTTGCCTGTTGTCGTGCGAGATCATAGCTTGGGTCAGCAAACATATCGCGTGGTCCGATAAACGTACCGTTCGTTATCTGAAAACCAAGGGCAATTACTCTCGGTGGTCCGTCAAAACGCGTCGGGTTAGCATCTTCTACAGAAACCGGCATGAATGGACCCCAGTGTGAGCCGCGCATCCAACCCGCTACCATGTACGGCATGGCAAATGGTTCGAGCACTTCACCGACCGCAGGAAGACCGCTCTGACACCTGATGATCATTACCGGATCATCCTTACCAACGTAGCGTCCAGCCATCAGGTTGACTTTTTGCGTGGACGTTGCGGCTGCTATTTCACCACTTTTTTTATAAACCCCTTTTAGGATGTAATGTTCTGATGCGCCGATTAGACATAAGAGGTCATAGATATCTTCCGGTGAATTTAACTTAACTGTTTTGTTCTCAAAGATATCGAGGACGTCAAACGTAAAACCTTCGTGCATCGATGGATCGATAACCAGACCGATTGTATTAAAGGGATCCGCAAACATCTTATATAATGGCATGTTCCAGGCACCAGGAGATGTTTTGTCAGCGGCAAAAATTATCACCGGTTCGCTTTTTCGTTCTTCAATAGTCATTTCTGCAACGCCTGGACCCATACCCTTTACATTACCGGAAAACGCATCTGAGAGTAGGTCTTGTCCAGCGCCGTATAGTTTCAACTCTTTGGCAACATTGGTGCATTCAACAAATAGATCCCACGCCATTTTATGTATTTCTTCCGAGTCATTACCGAGCCGGTGGCTCATGATGAGTTCAAGATCATCACCGCAGTGGGAAACATGGAAGTCGACAAGCAAACCTTTGGACTTGTGTTCGTCGAGTATCTGGATTGCTTTGGTCATTAGGTTTGGATGCATGCTTGAATGTCCCACAAAACCACCGACGTCTGCCTTAATTACACTAAGCGTGATTTTGCTCAATTTATCCTCCTTGTTATATTAAGTATTATAATGAAAAACTGAGTTGTGTCAATGAATCACGGAGACACCGTTTTTCCAGTGCGGAAATTGATATAGAAACTCTATGAATTGAGCTGCCTGATAAATTAGGCGACTACATCATAAAGGAACTTCTCGATGCGCCCCCCTTTCTGTGGGGCTTACTCGAAGAGTAAAGAGTTACTGTTCGAGCCTTGCCCCGTTAGAGCTTGCCATAGAATTTTATGTCCAATAAATCAATGAATCAGAACATACGGATATTTAGTTCTAACGGGGCTTGTCGAGAACATACATTGAGGACGTTTAGAGCGTTTCAGTCGTTAATATGGTTGATTTGGTTTGTTTATGTATTTTGGATGTTAGGTATTTGTATTTTCACCGATACTCCGTTACTCCGATACACCCTCTCCCTTATCCTGCCTTCTTCATTGTCTATATTGACAGTCCGAGGATTTTCTGTATACTAAAAACTCAAAACCTGATATATTTTAGTGAGTATAGACGAAATGTAATAGCAATGAAATATAATATTAACAAGGAAGTCCCGTTTCTTTCTAAGAAGAAACGTGGACATAGAATTTTGCAGCCACGTCATAGACATGGGCAAAATTCATGGAGGCAATTATGAGGAAATTCCGAGAATTAAAGGCGTCGCAGCTTCACTGGCAATGCAACCCAAAAATTCTTAAATTCAAGACGGTCAATGAATTGCGTACGTGTGAAGGTATTATTGGTCAGCCCAGAGCAATTGAGGCGATAAAACTGGGACTCAATGTTAAGTACCCAGGGTATAATATTTTTATTACTGGACCGGTTGGTACAGGAAGGACAACCGCGATTACGAAACTATTGGAACAGATGGAAGTCAAAAAGGGCGATTTAAAAGACCTCTTGTACGTCAACAATTTCAAGAATCCTGATATGCCTAAACTAATGGATTTACCATCTGGTGACGGCACAAAATTCAGAAATGCCATGATCGATTTCATCTATGCTCTGAAAGCGAATATACCCCAGGTTTTTAATAGTGAAGAATATACCAAAAGAAGACAGAGCGTTGTCAACAAATATGAGTTGAAGCACCGTACTTTACTTCAGGATTTTGAAAAAACAGTGGAAGAACAGGGTTTCAAGGTAGTTCAGGTTCAGATGGGTCCATTTGTTCGCCCGGGAATAATCCCGATTATCAATGGTCAGCCGACGAAATTGGAAGACGTCGATGCGCTGGTGAAAGATGGCAAACTGAGCGAAGAGAAATATAATGAAATGCGCGAAAAGATAAAGCAATTAGAGGCTGAGATGGCTACAATATACAGCCGCATCAAAGAAATTCAAGATGCGGCAAACACAGATTTACAGAAGCTCAATGAGTGGGTGGTTAAGCCAGCTGTCGCAGACCTGGTCGACGCCATAAAAAAGCGTTTCACAAGTAAAAAGATTGCGAATTATTTAACTGATGTTCTAAACTCAGTAATGGCGAATCTTAACCGTTTCTTAAAGAAAGAAAACAAGGAGGATGCTTTTCGTGAATACCAGGTTAATATTCTTGTTGACAATGCTGATACTGACGTAATCCCGATTATCTTCGAGACAACGCCTTCATATAAGAACCTTTTTGGTACGATCGAACGGCACCCCACTGGTCCAGGTATGGTAGTCAGCGATTTTCTGAACATAAAGGCAGGTTCTCTACTCCATGCCAATGGTGGTTATCTTGTTATTAATGCTTTTGATGCGCTTACTGAGCCCGGCGTCTGGCAAGCTCTGAAAAGAACATTACGTAATGGTGTGATTGATATTCAAGCCTTTGACCCCTTTTACATTTTCTCGACAACCGCGCTCAAACCCGAACCCATTACGGTTGACGTCAAGGTCATTATGATCGGCAGCCAGTGGTTGTACTATTTACTTTATTACCGCGACGAGGATTTTAAGAAAATTTTTAAAGTAAAGGCTGATTTTGATACAGTTATGGACAAAAATATGAGTAATATCAATGAATATGCTTCCCTCATAAAATCCATTTGTCATGCTGAAAAACTACTTCCTTTTACAAAACAGGCGGTTGCCGACATTATTGAGTACGGCGTTCGCATTGCTGGACGCAAGGATAAACTTTCAACGAGGTTCCACGTTATTGCCGATATTATCCGCGAAGCTGATTACTGGGCGCGCCAGGCAAAACATAAGAGTATAGATGCTGATGACCTTGACAATGCGATTCAAGGATGGCGTAGAAGAGTGAATATGATGGAGGATAAGATTCAGGAACTGATTGAGAAAGACATACTTATGATTAGTACCACGAAAAAAGTGGTCGGTCAAGTCAACGGTCTTTCAGTATATCAAATAAGCGGTTACAGTTTTGGGAAGCCAACAAGAATAACGGCCAAAACATCGATTGGTCGCGCCGGTATCATAAATATTGAGCGTGAAGCAAAACTCGGCGGTCGAACTTATAATAAAGGTGTTCTTATCCTGAGCGGCTTTTTGAAATCACGTTATGCGCAAAACCAACCTATGACCATGGATGCAACTTTGGGTTTTGAGCAGTCTTATAGTGAGATTGACGGAGATTCTGCTTCCAGTACCGAGGTCTATGCCATACTCTCCTCATTGTCAGGGGTACCGATAAACCAGGAATATGCGGTGACCGGTTCGGTTAACCAGAATGGACAAATACAACCGATCGGCGGGGTAAATCAGAAGATCGAAGGTTTTTACGATGTCTGTAAAGCTAAAAGGTTGACCGGTACACAGGGCGTTATTATACCCGCCAGCAATGTTGAAGATTTGATGCTCCGGCAAGATGTTGTCGATGCGGTGGAAGAGAAAAAGTTTCACATCTATGCCATTAAGACGATCGATGAAGGTATTACATTGCTCACTGGTGTTAAGGCGGGGAGGACAACAAAGACTGGTTTTGAAAAGGACAGTATCAATTATCTGGTTGCTAAGAAGCTGAAAGAATACGCGGTGCGGATGAAGGGTTATGTCAAAACCAAGTAATTAGATTTCTGAAAAAAACCAGAAATCTTCCTACACAACTATATTTAGTATTTTCTTCGGCACATAGATTGTTTTTTTGATTTTTTTATCCTTGATGTGACATTGTATCCGCGCATCTTTAAGGGCAAGGTCTTTAACCTTTGCTTCGGTGATTTCACCCTCCATCTCAAGGTGCGAACGAACGCGTCCATTAATCTGCAGAACAATAGTGGTGGTGCGGTCTTTTAAGTACGCTTTATCATACTCAAGCCATTTTTGTTCTGAGAGACTTCCTTTTTCGCCGATGAGCGACCACAGTTCATCAGCTAAGTGCGGTGCGAAAGGTGATAGAAGATGGACAAAGGTATATATGCCGTAACCATACACAGTGCTTTTGTTATTGCAGGCATACAGTTCATTTAGAAGCTCCCAGAGAGCGGCTATTGCCGTATTGAATTTGAATGTCTCGAGGTCTTCAGTGACCTTGGCAATGATTTGATTTATTCTGATAAACAAGCTCTCTTCATCGGTTGGTATCTTGGTCGGCTTGTTTTTTGAAACCGATGTTTTATTGTCGACAACAAGACGGTATGCTCGGTTCATGAACCTTTCCGAGCCAGTTACCCCTTCATCAGTCCACTCGCTCTCTCGCTCTGGAGGTGCGGCGAAGAGAAGTGTCAAACGGGCAACATCAGCGCCGTGTTTTTCAATGAACTGGCGTACCGGCACAAGGTTGCCTTTTGATGAGGACATTTTCTCACCGTCTTTTAAAAGCATACCGAGATTAAACAGGTTAACTACTGGTTCATCAACTGAAATATAACCGGCGTCATAGAGCACTTTTGTGAAAAACCGGAAATAAATCAGATGTCCGGTTGCATGTTCGCTTGTACCGCCAGTATACTGGTCAATGGGCAGCCACGTGTCAGCGTTCTTTCTTGAACAGAACTCGTGGTCGTTCTTTGGGTCCAGGTATCTCAGAAAATACCATGAAGAACAGACAAACGTATCCATGGTATCTGGATCGCGTCTTGCTTTGCCACCGCACATAGGACAGGTGGTATTGATAAAACTGGCGACGCCACCGAGCGGTGATGTTCCCCGAGGGATGTAGTCAGTAATATCCTTGGGTAGAAGCACGGGCAAACTATCTTCAGGAACTGGCACCGTGCCGCATTTCTCACAGTAAACAATGGGGATAGGTGCACCCCAATATCTTTGACGAGATATCAGCCAGTCTTTGATGCGATAATTAACACACGGTTTACCCCATCCTTGCTCAACCCCGAATTTGGTGATTGCTTCAATACCGTCTTTAGATTTCATACCAGTGAATTTTCCAGAGTTTATCATGATACCCGGTTCTTCATAAGCTGAGGTCATTGATCTAATATCAAGCTTAGTATCAGGGGGGGTAATGACGATTTTTATCGGCAGGTCATATTTTCGCGCAAACTGGAAATCGCGCTCGTCGTGCGCTGGTACACCCATTACCACACCGCTGCCATATTCTGAGAGTACATAGTCAGCTACAAAGAGCGGCACTTTTTCGCCATTTATCGGGTTGATGACATAACAACCAGTGAAGACGCCATCCTTTTCTTTTTCCATACGTTCGATCTCGGTTTTTTTAGTTGCTTCCCTGGCATATTGGCGCACTGCTGTTTCATTCGGGGTTCCCTTGATCATATCTGAAAGCATAGGGTGCTCTGGTGCAATCGACATAAATGTTACCCCGAAGATCGTGTCGGGTCGGGTGGTGAAAACCTTGAATTTGAAATCTTTATCAGCGGTTTTGAAAACAATGTCACATCCTTCGCTTCGGCCGATCCAGCTGCGCTGGATGATTTTCATATTCTCCTGCCAACCATCAAGCCACTCTAAGCCCTCAAGCAGACGATCGGCATATTCTGTGATTTTGAAAAACCATTGATCGAGTTTCCTTTTCTCAATCGGCGTATTACAGCGGTAGCATTTTTCCTCAGTGACTTGTTCATTAGCAAGGACGGTTTGACAGCTGGGACACCAGTTTACATGAGCTTGTTTTTTGTATGCCAGCCCTCTTTTGTGAAGCAGTAAGAACATCCATTGTGTCCACTTGTAGTAACTTGGCAGGCAGCTTATTATCTCACGGGCCCAGTCATAGCTGATGCCCAATAATTTCAGTGATTCGTCCGAGGTCCGTATGTTCTCCATCGTCGATTTTTCGGGGTGTACGCCGAGCTGGATTGCTCGGTTCTCAGCTGGTAAGCCAAAGGCATCCCAACCAAAGGGATGGAGTACGTCGTAACCGCAGCGCATCTTGAATCTTGCATAAACATCGCCAATAACATAATTCTTGCAGTGACCCAGATGTATGTCGCCTGACGGGTATGCAAACATGACAAGGTTGTAAAACTTTTTCTTGGGTTTTGGATTAGTGGCAAAAATCCTTTTGTCACGCCAGTATTTCTGCCACTTATTTTCTACTTCACACGGTTGATATTTCATGGATTTTTTGAGTTTGAATATCAGCCTATGCTACTTAGGTAGTGGTGAATCAAGGATCTCCGCGCCGCATTTTTCGCAGTACCATGAGTCCAGTGTATTTAGGTGGCCGCACTTGGGACAGGGGACATTTTTTTCATTTTCTGCAGACGGTTGTGCTGGTGGTTTCTCCTCAGTCTTAACTTCTTCTGTAACCTCTTGCTTCACGGCTTCTTCTTCAACGAGAAGTTCATCAAGCTTTGTTGTTTGTTCAGGGAGAGTCTCTTCAAGGAGATGTTCCTCAATCTCTATTTCAGCAGCGGGTTGTTCCGGTGTTTGTTCGGCGGCTACTGGTTCGGCTGGCGTTTCAGCCTCGATGGTTTCCTCAATGTTTTTTATTTGGACAAAATCTTCCAGCCACTTCTTGCGTTTTTTAAGATTCTCTAAATTAGTCCTGGTTGTATCGAGGGTTTCTTTCTTCTCCTCGCTTTGTTCAGTATAGGACTCTTCGTCGTACTCGCCAATTGAGTAGCGTAATTCAATTTCCTCTATCTGCAGGTTGATATCTTTTTCCTCTGACTGCATCTTCGTTTCTTCATCCTGGATATTTGTCAGTTCTTCTTTGATGAGGTCAACGTGTTCGCTCATATCCGCGTCGATGTGCTTCAGTTTGTCCTCGTACTCGCCCTTCACTTTTTCGTAGACCCCGTTACTAACCATTTCCTTTTTTTCCTCTATTTTTGCCAATTTGGTTGTAATGTCGCTGCGCTGTGTTTCGAGCTGTCGCAACTCTTGCCACTTATCATCCATATACGGCTCCTTTCCTGAAAAAATTTACATTTCTTAAAAAGAATAGCTCTAACATCAGATAGACAAAATTGGAACTTTTCTTCACTTGTTGGTCAATTTGGGTAACCTCGTCGGTCAATTTCACCATGGATGGTTTAGCGGTCTTATTGCGTTGGACATAGAAAACAAAGCTTCTGGTTAGAGCATCGACTATCTCAGCATAGGATCGCAAATAAGGTCGCAGTTCTTCGAAGAGTTCTAAAATATCTTTCCTCCCTTTTGTAAAAGCGTTAGCTATGTGGTATTTATTGAAGTTACACACCCCTTTTGCGAGATCTTTGATATCAGCGGTGCTCATTGCGCCGGTTTCGTGAAGATAGTTTTCAATTTTGTCAAATTCATTTTTTAGTCCGGTAATGTCATTATTGAATTCTTCCTCAAGATAATGCACTAATGATGGCGTCAGTTTAAGGTTATCACGTTTGATTTTGGATGCAATCCATTTGTGGATGAGTGATGCATCAGTGTTAAAATAGACTGGCTTTGTTTGTATAAACAAGCCCTCAATCTTTTTTTGAGCGTGTGCAGAACGCCGCACGTCCTTATCAACTACATAGGTCATGACCAGACAATTTTGTGATGTGGCGTGATTTATGACCTCGGCAAAACTGGCCAGTGTTTTGTTGTTTAGCTCTTCGAGGTTTTTCACAACTATGAGACGCTTGGCTGAACTAAAAGGTGCGAGATAGAGCTTTTGGAAGATTTTTTCAACCGGCGTTTCTGAAACGAAAAAAGTATCGCAGTCAAACGGTCCATTTATATCCAGTACCTTTTTTATTAATTTGATAGCGTTATCAATGAGCAGTGGTTCATCAGCAATCATAAGATACTGATTGGCAACTTTACCTTTTTTCAAGCTTTCTTTGAATTGGTCGCTCTTCATGCTAACATTTTACATATATTGCATATACTGTCAAGTAGTAATAGTGAGATTTCTGAAAAACTACTTCTAAACACTTATGGTTATTGCCACCTGCCGGATATTTTTGCCTTGCAGAACTTACATTTACCATTCGTTAAATTAGTTTCGGTTACATTGTAACCTTTTCTGTCGATTATCAATTTACCGCAGTTCGGGCAATAGGTATTCTCTTCTTTTAAACCTGGTACATTGCCGATATAGATATAGTCAAGACCGGTTCCGCGCGCGATTTCAGCAGCTTTTTTTAGAGTTTCAATGGGTGTCGGCGGTATGTTTTGGAGTTTGTACTGCGGGTAGAAGCGTGAAAAATGTATCGGTGTATCATTACCGAGGTTCTGTTTAATCCATGTGCATAGATCCCGGAGCATTGTATCGGAATCATTCTTGGTCGGTATTACTAAATTGGTAATTTCAAGCCAAACACCCTGTTGTTTTAGAGTTTTTAGTGTCTCAAGAACCGGGGACAGAGTACCTCTGGTAATATCCTGATAAAACTCGTTACTGTAGGCTTTGAGGTCGATATTCGCACCATCGAGATAGGGCGCCAGTTCGCGTAGCGGTGCTTGATTTATATAGCCGTTGGAGTGATAGATATTGAGAATCCCTTTTTCTTTTGCCTGCTTTGCTGTGTCGAGCATGTATTCAAAGAAGACCGTCGGTTCAGTGTAAGTATAGGCAACGGTCGGTGCTTTATAGGCGATTGCCAGGTCGACAACTTGTCCAGGTCCGAGCTCATAGTTTGCAGTATGGTCTGGCCTGGCTTGTGAGATGTCCCAGTTCTGGCAGTTTTTACAGGAAAAGTTGCAGCCTGCGGTGGCAATAGACAAGGCGGTTGTTCCCGGTAGAAAATGGAAGAGTGGTTTTTTTTCAATTGGATCGATATGGATGGCGCAAGGGTTTGAGTAAACAAGCGTGTAGTATTCGCCGTCACGGTTTTCCCGGACCCGACAAAAGCCGCGGTCGCCTTTTGAAACGATGCAGCGATGCGGACATAATACGCATTTGATTTTCTTTTTTGCTAATTTCTCAAAGTATAATGCTCGCTGTGGTTTAATAAGACCGATGGTTTGCGCCCTGCCAAATTTCACGAGTTTAGGCAGGAGTACGCTCCCCAATGCAACCAATGCACTTTTTTTCAAGAAGTCACGTCGTGAAATGATATCTTCGAAAAACAAACTCATAATTTAGTATAAACAAAAATCAGGATATTGTCAATTACCTAAATCGGGAGTTCTTAAAAGTTTTCTTTTAACTTGCTAATTTATCTTTTTTGTCACAATAGACTATGGGTTGGGTTTAATAAGGTTTTATTAGGCGATATCAAGCAGGACCAAACCAGTTACGCGGTCTTTTTTCCTTCTCAATATTTTGCTAAAAGGAAACAGGATTATTTCACAAGTTGCCGGGACAATACCTTGAAACAGGTGTCCTCCAAAAGCGTGGAATTCACAATCCGTTATCGTAACATGGCAGTGGACAATTATTTCATTTTTGAAGCGGGCAATGTTACCGCCAAAACCAGTAAATTCATATTCGCCTGCAAAGGCTTTTTTCACGTAAGATTTTCTGTGGGCGTCGTAATAACCGAGCACCAGGTCCTTGCCAACCCCGAGTCCAAAAAAGAACGCACCTTTGATCTTTTTGTTGCGCGTTGCCTGTTTAAGTGCGTTGATAATCTCTTCTCCTTTTTCAAGACGTATGACAAAATAGTCTTTGAATTTCTGGATTTTCATAAATTCCTCCTATTATCTATTATAGCAGAAATTACAGAGTCTTCAAGACCAATGCATTGTTTTGAAGGATATTTAACCCCGCACCTAGTTTTGGTTTAGGTTTCGCTAATGCGTACGCTGTTTTTGTAGAACCCCAAGAAAGCTTGTTTATAAATCTATTAACATTTGTCGAACTAGGTGCGGGGTTGACGCACCTTTGTTTTATAGTATACTCAACCATGGAAAGCGTAATCAGAAAGCTTGGCAGGGAAGAACTTGAGATTTTGTTCCAGATGGCGAGTTCGCTATCTTCGACCTTGGAGCTTTCAAAAATACTAAATATCATAATGGAGAGCACCAAGACTTTGTTAAAAGCCGAGGCAAGTTCTTTATTGCTGCTCGATGAAACAACAAATGAGCTTTATTTTGCCAGTGCTACCGGAGACGTGTCCGAGCGTCTGAAGAACCTCACCGTACCTTTGGATAAAGGTATTGCTGGAGCTTGTGTGCGTACTGGTCAGGTCAAGGTAGTCCCTGATACTTTATCAGACAAGGAGTTCTACCCGCAGATTGACAAACAGACCGGGTTTGCGACAAAATCGATTATTGCCGCGCCTCTGAATATCTCGGGCAAGGTAATCGGTGTAATCGAAGTTCTTAATAAAAAGAAAGGGGCTGCCTGGACTGAGGGTGACAAAGAGCTTCTGATTATCATTGGGCTCCAGGCTGCGCAGGTGATCAAGAATGCACAGATGCATCGGCGCGTACAAGAACAGAAGAATTTATTGAGGGATGAAATTGACTCTCGCTATAAAATAATCTCAGCAAGTGCTGAATTTAGAAATGTTTTGGAACTTGCAGAAAAGGTCGCACCGAGTACAACGAGTGTTTTGCTACTCGGTGAGAATGGCACTGGTAAAGAACTTATTGCCCGCTACATTCATAGATTGAGCCCGAGAAAAGACGGTCCGTTTATCGCGGTTAATTGTGCAGCCATTCCGGTTACGCTTTTGGAGAGCGAATTGTTTGGTCATGAAAAGGGCGCATTTACTGATGCAATTTCGCTGCGCAAAGGGTTTTTCGAACTTGCTAATAATGGAACTATATTTCTTGATGAAATTGGCGATCTTGCACCAGAGACACAAAGTAAACTTCTCAGGGCATTGCAGGAACGTGAATTCGAGCGTCTGGGTGGCACCAGAGTCATCCGGGTTGATGTGCGTGTGGTCGCTGCGACCAATCAAGACCTCGACGAGGAAATGGTGCAGAAGCGATTTCGTGAAGATTTATTCTACAGACTGAATGTTTTTCCTCTAAGAATCCCGCCTCTGCGCGAGAGAAAAGATGATATCCCGCTGCTGGCACATCATTTTCTATCTATCTATGCACAGGAGACGAAGAAGGCAGTTAGCAAAATAGATGATCGGATAATGGACAAGCTGCTCAATTATACCTGGCCAGGTAATGTAAGAGAATTGCAGAACACTATTGAAAGGGCAGTTGTCTTGGCTGAGTATGATACGATTGATGAAAGTAACTTGATACTGCCTTCCAGGACACCGGGAAAACCAATGAACCTTAATACCGGGCTCAAACAAGCAGTGCGAAATTTCAAGTTGGACTATATAAGAGAAGTTATAGCTCGCTGTAAGGGTAATCAGACCAAGGCGAGTGAGATTCTAAAAATCCAGCCTTCTTACCTTTCACGCCTTTTGCATCAACCAGAAGAAGAATCTACCAGTTAATATTGTAGGATAACCCAGCCCAGATCATTTCCACACCGTACTGATGAGAAAGGCTGTGATACCGGTAATGGCAGTCTATAGCCAGACTCTTGCCGAGAAAAAGACTGAGTCCTGCATAACCCGAGGCCATAAGTTGGGGCGTAGATGTTTCAATGTATTCGTTTAAGCGCCCGTTTCTGACTGCTTCGGCAACATCCATTTCATTGTGGAGAAACATAGATCCAGTCAGACCGAAAAAGGGTGCGATTGGGAAATTACCGAGTCTTGGTTGCACATTCATACCAAGACCAATGCCCGCCATGGATAATGATATTGAAGGGTTATTGAGGTAGGAGATTGTTGGTCTAAGATAGACGTTGGGCAATGCCTCAGCTTGGATATAGAGCTCAGCGCCGTAGAAAATATCTTGAATGGTCTCAGGCGTGAGGGTTCTGTAGTCCTCATCATATTCACCGCCGCCAGCAATACCAATCCCGAACCTGCCGGCAAAGGCAAATGTGAAGACGGTTAATAGACAGATGATTTTTTTCATAATCCACCTCTATATTGTATAATATGCAAATTGTGTGCCAACTTACCGTGATCTAAGTCTTGAAAATCCAATGGGTGAGCAAATTGCGAAAACGGGAATGTTATACAAAAGTATAATATGTTATAAAAAAACACATTATTTGAAACTCAATTGTAGTGGCTCGATTTACCCCGTTAGATACATGGTGGTTTCAATGGTGCGGAGTTTCGACGGAGACAGTTATCTAACGGGGTGAATCGAGCAAAGTAGTGAGTTCGGATTATGGTCAGTCGATCAAGCCGAGCCAGGGACCGAGTAGGAATTGGATTCTGCCGATAAGCAGACTGACCCGCGCCATGACTGTGTAACCAAAGGAAGCGCCAAATCCAATCATGATGAACATAATACCGAGTCGCGATACAGGTTTTAATATGCCTTTGTGCTCTTTTGAAAAATAGAAATAGACGAGCGTACAGATAACACCGATGAGGATAATAATAGCCCATACTCCTTCAAGCCGATTTCCAAAACTCTGTGGAGTGATGATTGTTCCCTCAAGCTGCTTGAGCACAAATGCCTGGAAATGGGCTGGGATTGATATTCCAGCACCCCAACCAATCATGAAACCAATCGGGATGCGCACGAGCCAGCCAATTTTTGGGATGAAGCGTGTGAAGTACATGAGCCCTAAAAGTAACGGAACCAAATAGACTAAGTTCCCGGCGCGAAGTGGTTCAAAGAGGTTAGGCATTAGTGCATTCTGCCAGTAGAACACGATGTAATAACCGTTTGCCACCCCCACGAAAAGATGCTCGGCGAATTTGTAGAACGGATTGTCCTTGTACAAAAATGAAAATATCATCAAGGTAAGAAACGCGCCTATCCAGATCCAGGGGTCATAGTTCATGATTGCTTTTGATCCCTTCGCGAAAAGAAAAACCCGATATTACCGAGGATAATAATAGTAATAATCAACAAGTGGACAATTGACTGGGAATTCATGCCGGTCTCTGCCCGGCCCAGTTTTTTTGTATAGCCCTTTTCAACAATCAGGCGTTCGTATTCAGCTGCGCCTTTCATTCCGGACATCATGCCTGAAAACTGCCCGGTTTGAAGGAAAGGATAGTATTTTGGTGCCATGACTGCGGTGAGACCAGCGCCGACTCTGACACCATAGCGCGACTGTGGATAGAGTACCCAGTACTCAGGATACGCAGATGCCGAGAGGACGATTGCTATTGCAACATCTTTGTAATTCTTCGTTTTCTGCATGAGCGGCAGGGAATCTACTGGATGCTTAAAGTAATCCCGGGGGAAAACACCTGCAATACTCTCTCCCATATCGAGAACCGCGGCGGTAAACCCTGATTTCCATCCGAGGTAGACATAATCCTTACCGTAGAAGAGTGAATCATCATGGTTTGAAGCCTTGCCGTTCAATTCATTAGCGACTGTCTCAAACGCTTCAACTGCAAGCCCTGGTGCCTGGATATCAAATGATAATCCAAGGACAGGTATATTTCGCGCAAAGCAGTGTTTAAGGAGAGCAATTGCCATAGGGTGACATTCAGGCATTGTCTGGGGTGTGTAATCAAATGAAATCATGACGACTTTATCATTGGGCGGGATTGATTCAACAAAGTCAAATAGTCGCTGTGTCTGCGGCATTATGTTCTGCTGCAACTTAAACGGTACGAAGAATGGAAGTATGATAAAGACGGTGAGGAAGAGATAGATTATTCTCCGATCAATCTTTGAGATTGCCTCATACCACTTCATTTCTTGCCTCCAAGCCAGGAGCGTTCAATGCCTAAAATAATTTTCAAAGCCGTTGCAATGGAACCGAATGCCACACCGAACATGATACCGCGTTGTGATGCCATATTTGGAACCTTCATGATCCATTCTGCAAAGGCCGGTAGTCGCGGGGAAATGTATTGACCGAATGGCATGAATCCGATCATTACGATAAACGCAGCAGCTAAAAGCAAGGTTGCTTCCAGACTTCGTGCCCTGAATGATCGGTATGCAGCAGATGCCATGTAATATGCAAGGAGTGCAAACATCGTTGATCCGAGCGGCGCAAGCACGTTCAAATAGATTGTCTGGTACAAAGACTTAGGATCGACACCTCCAGCAAAGCCAATTATTGACATTGCTACCATACTGGTAAGTGTGACAATACTATAGGGCCAGTTAGTATTCTTCCGCCGTATCTTTGTGCTGTGGTGCCTGATGAGATTGCCGATAGCGAGTACGAGGGCGAATGCGGCAAGTACGATATACCATTTGTTGACAGTACTTCCAAATTCGGATGATATCGGATGGGGTATCATGAACTGGATGATCATCAATATACCGATGGCAAAGCAGATAACTAAAGGTATTCGGCGTTTCATTGCACACCCAAAAGGTGAAGTAAATCAATATTGAAGAAGGACAGAAGCGTAAACAGAATGAGTATCACAAATACGATGAGTTTCCAATAATCCTGTGCTTTAAGCGAACCCATAAGCAGCGGTTCATGGGATAGATAGGCTGAGGCAGCGTAAAGCTCCTCGCCAATGAGTGTGTAATCACACGCTGCAACAAAGAATGGGAGTTGAAGTACTGAGTCAGAACCGGCAATCTGAATGGCGCCGGTTTGCGTACCGGTTTCTGCCATGATGAGCGATTCTGCCCAGAACCTGCCAATGAAGAAATTCGTCGCTGGTCGTTCACGTAACATTATACCGTCGACCGCGGCGGCGAAACCGAATTGAGCTTCGGTTAGATAGCGGACATAGTCCTCTTTAAACTTGTCCGGTCTTCCCTCTTCAATGAAGGCTTCTCTGACCACTTCTTTAGAGACCGTGTACACGACGGACCAGCGGTTAGCTACGATAATCGGGGTATCATAACGGGCGATCTTCTTGGCAACTTCACCAAGGATATTCATCGACGCGATCGTTGCGGTCCAGTCAATATCGCCTAAGCCCGGGACATAGAGAATTGGTTTTCCCATCTCAGTTGCTCGGCCAACGGCTTCCTCGACGGCGTCGAGTCCTGGAATTTTTCTTACAAAAAGCTTTTTCCCTATTCGTGCCCTTTGAACAAAAAATACCAGGAGTATTATGAAGACAAGAATGGATACGAGGATGTTGGTTCGTCCAGTATTGAAGAACTGGGGTGATGATTGTACAATATCGCTCGGCGTTGAGTAGGATGTGGTATTGTCCTTTACTGCTGCTACGATGTAGACATACTGTTTTTTGTCATCCGTGTTATTGTCCTCAAAAGAATTATTCCCGCGGATAATAGAACCAATTTTCTCACTAATTGTATCGGGGAGGGTTTTACGGAATATTACGTATTTTTCGATCGCCTTATCATCTAAGGATAATTCCCATTCGATGATGATTGCGGATCCAGCATCATTGGGTTTATCGATTGCTTGTACTTGAGTGGGCGGAGTGATTGAGAAGATGAGTAACAGGAATGCCACGTGCTATTTTACGGAAAATGGAAAGGGTGTCAACCCCGTTACTAATTGTTCGAAATATGTTTCTGGAATATCAGTTACAATTCGTGTTGTACTGGCAAAAGCATCAACTTTTTACGCCAACAATACCAAGAATTAGTAACGGGGTTGACCCCCACAGGAATGGTAAGTAGTTATTGGGTTAGGAAGCGGGAATAAAAGATATAAATTCATTAAACAATCCAGCATCTAAACCCAAAGCTTTCTTCCATCTTGTAGGCTTGACATTCATTTGCATTCATTTATAATAACACATGAAAATACTGGTAACGAGTGCTCTGCCTTATGCAAATGGTAATATTCATCTCGGCCATATTGCCGGTGCATATCTGCCGGCGGATATCTATGTCCGTTATCAGCGACTAAAGAACCGGGACGTGATTTACATATGTGGTACTGACGAACACGGTGTTCCGGTGACAATTAGTGCTGAGCAGCAAAACAAAACACCAAAGGAGATTGTGGATCATTATTACGGATCAATAAAAAATTCCTTTGAAGATTTTGGAATGACCTTTGATAATTTCTCACGTACAACACTACCCATTCATCACCGTATGGCTCAGGATTTTTTCTCAAAGATATATAATAAAGGCTATATATACCCAAAAGAAACAATGCAGTATTATTGTCCAAGATGTAATCGTTTTCTTCCGGACCGCTACATCATAGGGAAATGTCCGCGTTGCGGGGCAGATGGCGCCAAAGGAGATCAATGCGACAGCTGTGGTCGTTGGCTTGAGCCCTTTGAACTTGTTGAACCAAAATGCCTGATTTGCGGTGAAGTTCCACAAAAGAAAAGAACCAAGCATTGGTACTTCAAACTTTCTGCATTCAGTGATAAGTTAAACGAGTGGATCGCCACGAAGACTAACTGGAAAGAACATGTCCTTGCTTTTGTGAAAGGTTGGCTCAGAGAAGGGCTGCAAGATCGTCCTATAACAAGAGATATGTCATGGGGTGTTCCAGTACCGCTTGATCAAGCCAATGGTAAAGTTCTGTATGTCTGGTTTGATGCACCCATCGGATATATTTCTTCAACCATAGAGTGGGCAGAAAGAAAAGGTGACCCAGATCTCTGGAAAGAATATTGGTTTAGCAAAGATACTAAGATGATACATTTTATTGGCAAGGATAACATTGTTTTCCACGCTTTGATTTGGCCAGCTATGCTTATGGCGTATGGGGATTATGTTTTACCTTCAGATATACCGGCAAATCAATTTCTCAACCTTGAGGGTGACAAATTTTCAACGTCAAAAAATTATGCAATATGGTTACCTGATTATTTGAGAGATTTCAAAGCAGACTCTTTGAGATATGCGCTCACACGCAATGCTCCAGAAGCGCGCGACACTGATTTCACATGGCGGGATTTTCAGGCATGGCACAACAATGAACTGGCTGATAACCTCGGGAACTTTGTTAATCGCAGCCTAACTTTCATTAAGAAGTATTATGGATCATCAGTGCCGACCGCTTCGACGTTTGCTGAGAATGACAACAGAATGCTTGATATCCTGCATAAGGCACCGGCCGGCATTGGTGAGAAACTTGAGCAGTTTGAGTTCAAAAATGGACTTCGTGAAGTTATGAAGATGACCCAGGAAGCAAATCGCTATTTTGACCACGAGGAACCTTGGGTAACACGTAAGACCAATCCTTTAATCTGCGAGCGGACCATGTATGTATGTATGAAGATTGTTACCTCGCTTTCGGTCCTTATAGAACCGTTCCTGCCCTTTACCGCGGCCAAGATAAAAAAAATGATTAATTTTATTCCGCAGCAATGGGATGCTATCAGCGCACCAGATGTTGCGCCGATAATCGGTGATACTGAAATTCTCTTTCAGAAGATCGATGACAAGGTCATCGATCTTCAGGTCAGCAAACTAAAGAAAAGAGAAATATCAATTGAGGAATTCGGTAAGGTAGTTTTGAAGACTGCCAAGATATTGGAAGCTGAGATAGTCGAAGGCAGCAACAATCTCATAAAGTGCACGGTTGAAATCGGTGACACGCAGCGCCAGATCGTGGCTGGTATTGGAAAAGAATATAAAGCACAAGAGTTGATCGGTAAAACTATTATCGTGGTGGAGAATTTGAAACCAGCAAAGGTCCGGGGTGTATTATCCAACGGCATGCTTCTCGCCGCCGACACCAAAGAAGGCATTGTGCTTCTGACGACGGATAAACCAGTAGCCTCCGGAGAAATCGTGAGGTGAAGAATTAAAAGGGTATTTTGATACCCTAATATGGTCGATACCCACTGTCACTTAATAGATCCACAATTCAATAAAGATTTGGATGATGTATTGCAGCGGGCTCAAAAAGCCGGCATCAAGAAAATAGTGAATGTAGGGTATGATGTTAAAACAAGCCAAGATGCAGTCCGCCAGGCGCAGCGTTATGAATGGTTGATGCCGGCGGTAGGGATTCACCCTAATGAAGCAGCTGAACAGTCGCTTACCGAGATGAGCAAGATCATTGATATTGCACAGAGCAATAAGATTTGCGCGGTTGGTGAGACCGGTCTTGATTACTACCGGGATTTTTCACCCAAAGAAGCGCAGCAAGAACTATTTCGCAAACATGTCAGCCTCGCGCGCAGTAAAAATCTTCCTTTGCTCATCCACACCCGGAATTCACTTGATGATGCGATTGGTATACTAAAGGAAGAAGATTTTCATCAGGGTGTTTTCCATTGTTACAGCGGTACGTACGAACAGGCAAAGACGATACTTGATATGGGTTATTTTCTTGGCTTCGGTGGAATCCTTACGTTTTCCAAACGGACACGGGATGTCTTTAAGAATTTGCCAACCGATAGAATCCTTTTGGAGACCGATGCACCATTTTTATCTCCAGCCGGCCATCGAGGACAACGCAACGAACCTGCTTATATTCTTGAGACCCTGAATTTCGCGGCGGGAACCTTGGAGATACTACCTGAACAGCTGGAAGAGATTTTGGATACTAATGTAGCAAGGCTTTTTCTCTTCTCGGTGTGAACACTCATTTATTATGAAACATTTTCATGCAAAAAAACGCTTCAGTCAGAATTTTCTGAAAGAAAAAAGGATCGTCAAAAAAATAGTTGATTGTGCTGATATTGATAATGAAACAGTCGTTGAGATCGGTGCAGGAAAGGGCATTTTGACAAAACTCATAAGTGCGCATGCCAAAATGGTTTATGCGGTTGAACTTGACCGGGAACTCATCAGCACTTTAGAAGACCTTGATTTAAGTAATGTCAAAGTAGTAAACAAAGATTTTCTGCGACTCGATCTGAGAGACTTTGGGAAGCCAGTAATTGTCGGCAATATCCCATATTCGATAACCACCCAGATTCTAAAGATGCTCGCGCAGCAGAAAGGAGCTTTCAAAAGGGCGGTGTTGACAATCCAAAAAGAATACGGCGCGCGGCTGCTTGCTAAGCCTGGTTCTGCTAAATGTGGTTCAATAAGCCTTTTCACAGGCTATCATTTTCAAGTAAAAAAAATGTTCGCAATCCCTGCACGTTTCTTTTCACCACAACCTAAGGTTAGTTCCCTGGTTATAAGATTGACGAGTAGAGCAAAGCCTTTTTACCTAAAAGATGAAAACGGGTTTTTCGAAATGATTAAAGGTATATTTTGTTACCGGCGAAAGTATATGAAGAATGCGTTGATGAATTATCTTCATGACGTTCCTCAGGGTCTTGATAGCACCCTGTTACAGAAACGGCCAGGTGATTTAACCTTACACGATTATTATGCTGTGTACTGCAAGTTGTAGAGTAAATGCCTAAACATCGGGTGTATATAAAAGACATCGTTGATATCGATGAGTCGCTCGTCGAAATATTCGATAGCTCAGGACTTACTCATTTGGTAAGAAAAAAGGTTTTTGTTAAACCCAATATGCTAAGACCAGCAGAACCTGAAGATGCAGTTGTGACTAACCCTGAGGTGATAGCTCATGTCGTGTCTTTTCTCGTGAGGGCGGGCGCTGATGTTACCGTCGGCGACAATCCGATTCCAAACAGAACCTATACTGAACTTGACATTGCGGAGCGATGCGGTTTTCTTGAGGCGGCTCAGGGTAAATTTAAAAGTATCGGGAAATATTCAAAGCGCATCAGACGACCACAGAGTAAACTCAAAGAAGTTTACATTTCAAAAGAGATTGCTGATTGCGATATTCTTATATCCTTACCAAAATTCCGTACCCATGATTTGACAACCATGACCCTTGCTGTAAAGAACCAATTTGGTATTATCCCGGGTGGTTTAAAACCGTATATACATTCGAAATTTCCCAGGATAGATGACTTTAGCAAGATTTTGTTGGAGATATATGACCTTTGCCCACCGGATCTCATTATTGTGGACTGCATCAATGTTGTCGATGCGCGCGGCAGGAAATTCTCACCCGGTAAACTCATTTTTGGCGTGGACGGACACTCTGTGGACTATATCTGCGCTCAGATAGCAGGGATAAACCCGGATAGAATTCCTACCCTCAAGTTTGCGCGCGAGCAGGGGTTGTTCGACCCGAAAGATATCGAAATCCAGGGTCGGCTCCAGGTGATAAAAGGGTATGCAGTGCCATTTGGCTTTCCTTTTAGATCTTCGATAGTCCAGTCGGTTGCTCAAGTGCTTTATCGGATCTGGCTTGCCCGGACACCAATTATTGATGGCGACAAGTGCACGGATTGTCGCTTGTGTGAAGATGTTTGTCCAGCACAGTGCATTAAACGCCGGCATATTGATTACAAGAAATGCATCAAATGCTATTGCTGTATAGAAGTTTGCCCAAACCAGGCGATAAAAACGAGATTCCGGTTTTGAGACGCAGAAACCGCATTCCTCCCCCTTTTTTCACAGTTTTTTCACATATTTATTGTATCATAGCGAGAAATGAAACGAGTCATTAGCGCTATTTCAGATCGTTGGGCCGCACAGGCTGACCGATAATTAGGAGTAGGGCGTTTACGCCCGTATTTTGGGGTGCAATGTCTTCTGACATTGCATGCATATTTAACGAGCCTAAAGGCTCTACTCCTACAAATTTCGACATTCTCGTTCAGCCTGTCCATGCTTGACACCAATATTAGAGTGGTTATAGTTCACTATGATTGATGAAAAGCAAAGCATAATACTCCTCAGCAAATTACAGGCGCCGCAGATACGCACCAAAGTACTGTATCGTGACCGTTTGGTCGACGCACTCGTAGCCAATTTCGGTAAAAAAGTCATACTTGTGTGCGCGGGCCCTGGCTATGGCAAAACTACCTTACTTTCTCAACTCTTATCGAGGAAGCATATTCCCTATGTCTACTACCATATGGAGAAAAGTGATGCAGAACCGGCGGTATTTTTCTCATATCTGATTGAGGGTATCCGTAAGCTGAGACCGGAATTCGGCAAAAAGACTGAAGCATTGAGTCATTTTTTTAATTACCCACAGCGGTATTTAGAACTCATCCTGGGCACGTTTATCAATGAAATAATCGAGACGATTAAAGATGACATATACATAATACTGGAGGATTACCACACGATCTATCCTGCAGAGCACATCGACAAAATCCTAAATTACTTGCTCAGCCACCTTCCTCAACAGGTGCACTTTATCATATCTTCACGGGTGCGGCCGCCAATATCAGTATCTCAACTCCAGGCTCGAGATGAGATTTTTGAGATTGGTAGCCAGGAGTTGAAATTCAATAAAGAGGAGACAAAAGATCTATTTGTGTCCGTGTATTCGATATCGCTATCTGAATCTGAACTTGAATGGATTGAGGAGCACTTGGAGGGGTGGCCAACGAGTCTGCGCCTGATGCTACAATCATCTAATTACTTTGAAAAGGAAAAATCATCACGGTATATCAAACGCATCCTGGATAGTTATTACCAATCGCAAAGCAACCTGTTCAATTATTTTGCACAAGAAATATATAACCAGGAGCCAAAGAATATGAGGCAATTTCTGGTTGACTGTTCGGTTTTGGAATGGCTCACGCCTGAGTTGTGTGACGCCGTGGCAAAAAGAAATAATTCTGAAGTCCTGCTGGCAGACCTTACAACGAGAAATGCTTTTCTGGTTGGTTTACTTGGTGTTGGATACCGTTTCCATAATTTGTTCAGGGATTTCTTGCGCAGCAAACTAAATAATGCAAAGAGGGAGAGGAGATTACTCCGCCGCGCCGGAGATTTTTCTTTTAAGAATAACAGATTGGATGAGGCGGCTCAGTTTTACTCGCAGGCAAAGGAATATAACAAAGCAGCGGCAAGTATTGAAAAGACCGGACCTAGTTTGATCTGGCAAGGGAGGAGCGCATTCTTATGTTCTTATATAGAAAAGATACCTAAATCAGTACGGCTGCAGCGCCCGTCACTACTGATGAATTATGCCGAAGCATTGGTTTATCTTGGGCGTTCTGATGAAGCAAAGAATAACTGTTTGCGTGCCGCCAATATGTTGAAGCGGAGATCAAAAGGCAGGAAGCAATATGCAGATGCCCTCTACAAATTAGGCGGGATCCTTCTCAATCAAGGTAAGTTGACCGCGGCAAAGAGATGGTTTAAAAAGGCATTGGATGTTTGCCCTAAGAATGCGCGTCTTACCAAAGCTTCAATATTGAATTCCATTGGTTCTCTGTACCGAGTAGGTGTTAGTCGAAACTTAGCTGAAGCAAGAGAGTATTTCCATGGAGCGTTGCAGATAGCACACCGTAATGGCTATAAGGATCTTGAGGCAAGCATTTTTAACAATTACGCAATGAATGAATTTCACTTGGGAAATCTAAATGCAGCACATTCTAAGCTAATGAAAACAGCCGATTTATTAAAAGATCACTTCTCTCCTGGCTGTGGTGGTGGTTTTCTTAATGCAGCCAGGATGAGTGTTTTTCTGGGAAACAAGAGCGAAGTACAGGCAATACTTGATTCCGGGATCAAGACGTGCAGCAGGCACAACGATTTATGGTCTATGGCAAGGATCTGGGAAGGGTATGCGTTATTCCATGAGGAATTTGGCGATTTGGATAAGGCAAGACAGCTGATTGCCAAAGCATTGGAAATATACGAAAAACTCGGTGTCGTTGCGTTGATTATTTCTGCCCACACAGAATTGTGTAGGATCAATATTAAGGCTGGTGAGCTCGTCACGGCAGAACGAGTTCTCGCTAAAACATGGCTATTTAAGGAAAACAGAAGTGATCTTCAATCCGTACCATTACTCTTAACTGAGGCACGACTCAGGATTGCACAGAACAAATATGCTGATGCTGAATCAATTTTGGTGAGTGCATTAGAAATATCGCAGAGACATAAGCAAACTTTCTACTCTTTTTTGATCAACCTTGAACTGAGCAGGATTTATTATTTTCTGGATACAATGTCAAAGACTCTTTCTCGACTTGAAAAAGTCGTTGTAGTCAGCCGTTTGAAAGGTTATGACTATCTGTTAGCACGTGAACTGCGCCGTAACAAGTGGATGTTGCAGGTGTTTCGAGACCAAGGTCTTGAACGAAAATATCTCTTGTCTGTGCTTGACAAATTTAAGTTGGATGTACATTGGGTTGATGCGTGTCTTTTTGGAATTCCAAAAGTCGCGGTTGATGATAAGGAGATACTCGAGGCTTCGTGGACTACCATGAAATCAAAGAAACTATTTTTCTACCTCTTACTTCACAAGGATGAAAGGGTTAATCATGATGTGCTCATTGATGCGCTGTGGCATAAGGCATCTCATAAGAGCGGCAGTGTCAGTCTGCGTAAAGCTTTACAGCATATCAGGCAGATGTCGAAGTCAGTTAAGAGTGGGCAGGGTGATTTGATTGTATCAAGCAAAGGGTTTTATCAAATATCACCTGAGGTTTTGATCAAGCTTGACACTGAGGAATTTAAAAGCCTCGTAAAAAAGGCGAAAGGCACGGAAACAACCGGCCAGGAATATGAACGTGTGCTGCGTGAAGCAATAGCGATATACAAAGATGGTTTTGCTCCTGGATGGTATGATTCATGGGCTGAAGACCAACGTATTTATTACCAGCGTCTGCATGAAGACTGTCTTCTTATGCTGGCTGATTACCATATGCAAAAAAGAAGATATAAGGATGCTGTTGTTTGGTATAAGAAACTGATTTCATTAAATATTTTCAATGAAGAATATTACTGCAAAATAATGATAGCTTATGGCAAGAGTGGTCAATATAAAAACATTATCAAGGATTTTGAACGACTGAAAAAGGTATTAAAGAAAGAACTCAATAGTGAACCCCACAAAGAAACAGTGCGTTTGTATGAATCTTTAGTACACTGAGATAATACAGTGATAGAATGTAGTGGTCGAGCTTGCTCGACAGATATTTTGGATTATCCGGTCAAGCCGGATAATGACAGGAACGTAGAATGTAGTGGTCGAGCTTGCTCGACAAATATTTGCAGAGTGAACTCTGCCACTACGGACATTTTGGATATTTGTAGAGTAAACTCTACCACTACATAAATTTGAATTTCCGACACCCCCTTTTTTCACAGTTTTTTCACACTTGATGATTAGTATTATACATTTGTCATTACAAGAAAGGGGGAGATATGAAAATATATATAATAGTACTCGTGGCAATAGGATCACTCTTCGCCACGACCAGGTACAATAATGGAGGGGGTAGAGCGTTCGAGATTAAGATACACAATATCAACCAGGTCGAAATGTGCATCTCCAATTTTGGCAAATTCGGTCAAACTGAAGGCGGTGAAGCTGGTTATTGGTGGCCAAAAGGGAGTGGTCACCAATATATCTTTGGTGCAGGTATATGGTTTGGCACGGTAGATTCAGGGACTGGCGATACGTTAGTGACTATTGGGTATGGTCCTCATGGTGGAGAGACTGAATTCGTTCCTGGACTTGAGGGTATGTCAATCAACCATCCAGATGCAATTATCTTTATGCACCCTGAGAATTGGCCTGCGCCTGATACTGCTCTGCCCATGGCTCCGCAGGATACGGTTTCCCATGAAGACTCCTGGTGTTGTATGAATGATTGTGATTCAAATGCCCATGTGCCAGGTGATACAAGACCGATCAATATTGAAATGTATCAGACCGGATATGCCTGGGATATCCCGCAGATTGAGGATATTGTCTTTTTGACCTATGAGATAAAAAATGTTTCAGGTCATGGGTTATATGATTGTTACGTGGGTATCGCGGCAGATAATGATATCGGGAATGAAGCTGGTACAGGTAATGATATCATTTCCGGGATTGTCGGACAGTGGTATTATATTGCCGGTGAGTCGCTTTGGGTCGATGCAGTAGGTTATCAATGGCAAAATGAGATGGAACCATCGCCTTCACCACCATGGTGGCCAGGAGCTCTGGCATTCGATTTGCTCGAGACCCCTCTTGATCTCGTCGAAGGACAGGATAAGGATAATGACGGTATCCTTGACCAGTATGAACGGGACAGTAGTTATTACTGGAACAATCTACCTCAGAGTATGTGGGATGTTGATCATGATAATGTACCGGACTGGCGCGATGCTTCAGAAAATCCTCAGTATGGTATGACTGCTTTTAAAAGATTCACGCTCAATGCCGAGCCGAATATCGATGCCGAGCGTTACTTGACCCTTGCTGGTTATGATTTCCAAACCGGTATTTATAATCCATATGATACAGCACCACCTATGCCTGATGACCAACGTTTTCTCATGAGCTCAGGACCCTTTGATGTGCCTGCTGATTCCAGTATTTTTATGGTATTTGCGGTCATGCTCACAGATTGGGATTCACTCCAGGTAAGACCTGATACTGCTGTTGCGTTGATTGATAAATGGGCGCAGCTGTGGTATGATATGTACTGGTTCTTATATACGGGTATAGAAGAAGAATATTCGCACAAGGTGAGTTCTGGTCTATTGATTACACCGAATCCAGTGTCTGGTATTGCACAAGTTTCATTTACCACGCTTCGTGCTGGAGTGTTGTCAGTCAAGCTGTACAATGCAGCTGGTCAGGTGGTTAAGGATGTCGTGGGAAAATACGTGCAAGCCGGGCTTCATGAAATTGATGTTGATACCCGCGGCCTGGCTCAGGGAACGTATTTTATAATTGTGGAGACACCGGATTATAAATTATCACGATCCTTAGTTGTCCTGCGCTGACATAGTAAAGTAGTAGTGGTCGAGCTTGCTCGACGAATATTTTGGATTATCCGGTCAAGCCGGATAATGACAGGAACGTAAAATGTAGTGGTCGAGCTTGCTCGACAAATATTTGCAGAGTAAACTCTGCCACTACATATCTTTTGGATATTCGCAGAGTGAACTCTGCCACTACCACAACCTACGGACATTCATTTCAATACAAATTACCTAAATCTATCCTCATTGCGTGCGGGTTGTTTTTAATATATTCTCTAATTTTGAGGAGAGCATTTTCGTTCCGTATAATATGCTCATAGAAATTTCTTTGCCAAAATACATCTTTATCAAAACCAGCTTTCTTTAAGCGTAGAGTTGTTATTGATTTAAAAGCCTGTACAATTCTTGATAATGATGTTTGTGAATTATTCAACCAGATAATGAAATGAAGATGATTTGACATTACCGTATAAATATCTATTTTTATTCCTTTAAAACGGTCTTTTAAGGAATTTAATTCACGCTTAATGATTTGCTTCTCATCACTTTTAATATAGTTACGCTTGAAATCTGTACAAATAGTTATAAAATAAGCGCCGTTTGATGCATAATCATAGTGTTTCGTTCTTATATTTTTTCTGAATTTTGTATTATGTTTCATACATTATTTTTTCATATCGTAGTGGTCGAGCTTGCTCGACGAATATTTTGGATTATCCGGTCAAGCCGGATAATGACAGGAACGTAAAATGTAGTGGTCGAGCTTGCTCGACAAATATTCGCAGAGTGAACTCTGCCACTATAATATACACGATGTTTTGAAATTGTGAAGTTATGAGGTTCAGAACTTCTAAAGTTTCGACACCCCCCTCCTTATTCCTCCCCCTCAAAGAGGGGGAGGGAGGGGTGGGGGTGATTATATTTTTATAAAAGGTATTTGTGCCTCTTTAAGCATGTCAATTGCCAATTTATCCGGGTATTCTTTTTTATAGACTATTTTTGATATCTTGGCGTTGATGAGCATTTTCGTGCAGATAAAACAGGGTTGATGCGTGGAATATACTATCCCTTCGCTGATATCTACACCAAACGTCGCCGCCTGGATAATGGCGTTTTGTTCAGCATGCGTGCCGCGGCATATTTCATGTCTTTCGCCAGCCGGAATATTGAGCTGTGTTCTCAAGCAGCCGACCTCGGAGCAGTGTCTGATACCTCTGGGCGCTCCATTGTAGCCAGTGGACAAGATTTTTCTATCCTTGACAATCACGGCGCCGACTTGACGCCGTAAGCAGGTTGAACGCTCGGCTACGAGTTCGGCAATAGCCATGAAATATTCATCCCATGATTTACGAGACATAGATTACTCCGATTGTAACAGATTACACAGATTAATTGACTGATCCCCTGATATTCTGATAACCTAATTCCCTGATTACACTTGTGCTTTGATGCACGCGATCGAGCCGACTGTATCATTCTTTGCCAGGGTAATGATCTTTACGCCCTTTGCCTGGCGGCTCAGCACGCGGATTTTATTGACCGGTGTTCGGATGACTTTACCGGCTTTGGTCATAACAATCAAATCGTCGTCATCGCTAACATTGGTAACCCCGGCGACTTTCCCGGTTTTGGCGTCGATTTTCATACCCTTCATTCCTTTGCCCGCTCTGCCTTTTTCATTGATCGCGCTGAATTTAACCCGTTTACCAATACCTTTATCAGCAACGATGAGTATGTCCTCTTCTTCTTTGACAATATTGAAGCCGACGACTTCATTCGTTTTAGCTAATCTTACGCCTCTTACGCCTGAGGCATTTCTGCCCATGCAACGAACGAGTTTTTCAGAGAATCTGATGGTTAGACCATCGCGGGTTGTAAGGAGTATTGAATTTGCTCCATCAGTTAAACCAACCGCAATGAGTCGGTCGCGAGCAAGTAATTTAACGGCAATTATCCCCACTCTTCTTATGTGTGAGAAATCTGCAAGAGAAGTTTTCTTCACTTTACCCATTTTCGTAGCCATGAAGACGTAATGATCAGGTAAAAAGTCTTTTATGGACAGGCATGCAGTAACTTTTTCGCCATCGCTCATCTCAATGAAGTTGGCGATCGAACGTCCTTTAGAGAACGGTCCTGCCTCGGCTATTTCATAGACCTTACGAGCATAGACCTTGCCTTTATCTGAGAAGAAAAGCAAAGTATCAGTAGTTAGACAGATAAGCAACTGGTTGGCAAAATCCTGCTCACCGATCTCAACGATTTTTCTTCCCTGGCCCCCGCGCGATTGATTTCTGTAAGTGGTAATAGGCTGGCGCTTAATATAACCTCGATGGGTTACAGTAATAACCATGTCTTCTTCGTCGATGAGATCTTCGATAGTCAGTTCTTCAGGTTCGGTATCGATGATCTGCGTGCGTCTTGGTTCTTGATACTTAGCGTTCAGTTCATTGAGTTCTTTTTTTATCAGTTGGTAGATACCTTTGGGCGATTCGAGGATTGATTTCAGTCTGGCAATCTCTTTTATCAAGCCCAGGTATTCATTTTCCAACGCCTCTTTTTCAAGATTTGTTAACCTCGCTAATCTCATGTCCAGAATAGCTTGAGTCTGTATTTCGCTGAGTGAAAATCTTTCCATTAACCTTTTCTTGGCAATTTTAACATCCCTTGATTTTTTGATGATTCTGACGACTTCATCGATATTTTCAATAGCGATCCTGAGGCCTTCGAGAATATGGGCGCGCTTTTCTGCTTCAGCCAACTCAAATTTTGTGCGCCGCGTCATTACTTCAAAACGAAAGTCCAGGAAAGTTTTCAAAGCCTCCTTCAAAGTAAGAATCTTTGGCCCCCCTGAAACCAGTGCAAGCAGTTGGATGCTGAACGTCGACTGTAAAGTAGTGTGTTTGTATAGATTGTTGAGGACTACCTGAGGGTTGGCATCTCTTTTAAGCTCGATTGAAATTCTGATGCCGTCTTTATCTGATTCATCCCTGAGATCAGAAATGCCTTCAAGTTTTTTTGCGCGCGCCAACGCAGCAATTTTTTCCAGAAGCGAACTTTTATTAACCTGGTACGGGATTTCAGTTACGATGATTGCCTGCTTGCCGCCCTTTACGTCCTCAATCCTGATTTTTCCTCTTGTGATGGCCCGGCCTTTGCCAGTTTTGTAAGCTTGCTTGATGCCGGTTTTTCCGATGATAATACCGCCGGTTGGAAAATCTGGGCCGGTCACGAGCTCCATTATATCCTCATTTTTGATATCAGGTTTGTCGATCATTGCGTTAAGCGCGGCAACTAATTCGCCGAGGTTGTGGGGTGGGATATTCGTTGCCATGCCAACCGCGATACCAGACGAGCCGTTACACAGAAGGTTGGGATATGCGGCCGGCAAGACGGTAGGTTCTTTTAGCCTTCCGTCAAAATTCGGGATGAAATCAACCGTGTCTTTTTTTAGATCGCCCAGCACTTCTTCAGCTAATGATGTAAGTCGTGCCTCAGTATAACGGTAGGCAGCTGCTGCATCACCATCCACTGACCCGAAATTACCCTGGCCGTCGATAAGAACATAGCGCATAGAAAAATTCTGTGCCATGCGGACCAGGGCGTCGTATATTGCCATGTCACCATGAGGATGGTATTTTCCAAGTACTTCACCAATCACGGTTGCTGATTTCTTGTGGGGGCGGTTCGATAATAGTCCTGCTTCTTCCATGGCATAGAGGATACGGCGCTGTACCGGTTTCAACCCGTCACGGGCATCAGGTAAAGCGCGTCCCACAATGACGCTCATTGCATAATCCAAGTACGATGATTTTATTTCATCTTCAATGTAGACATTAACCATACGCTCTTCCATAATAAAATTATAGCCAGAATTTAGCTAAAGTCAACAAGAAGGTGATTACAGGAAGCCCCTGTAATTAAAGGCTTTGCGGAGATCTGAAGGTTGAGAAAGCTTAGATTTTTACCCTTATTGGTTGTTTCTTATTGAACCTGTAGACGGCATCAAAACCAAAGGATTTTGCATACTCAAGTCCTTTTGCAATATCCTTACCAAGGTCTTCTACGCGGTGTGCATCAGAACCAATCGTTATCATATCAAGACCCTGTTCGCGCGCGTATTTAACTATCATCGAACTGGGATAGAATTGGTCAATGCGGCGTAATCCAGCGGTGTTTATCTCAAGCGCGATGTTTTGTTCGATCATCATTTTGTATATCCTCTGCAGCGACTCAACGATAACCTCATCTATATCATTTTTGTAATAAGCTATGCCGTATTTTTTGTAAACATCGAGGTGACCAACCGAATTGAAGAGATTGCTTTTCACTAAATCCTCCACCGCTTGGAAATAATTGACCAGCATCGTGTGTGCCGAATGTTTGGAAAAATAGGTCATGTGTTCTCGGGAACTGTCAATGCAGATGTGGTTGAGACAATGGATGCTGCCGAGGACAAAATCGAGTTCAACACCATCGATGATTTCATGGAGACGCGGCTCAATACCTTTATAATAGCCGATTTCGATGCCGAATTTTATGCTCAGTCCGGAGTTTCTATTTTTATGTTTTTGCTCTAAAATTTCATCCTGGAGCCGCAATAAACCCCGGCGCGTGAATTTCTCTCGCCGACCATTGAAACATATGTAAGAATCATCTCTTGTAGGGTCTAACTCGCAGTGATTGGTGAAGCAAATTTCCTCTAAGCCAATGGATAGTGCTCTTTTGCAGTACTCTTCTAACTCGCCCTCAGCATCGATCGAGTGGTTCGTGTGAATGTGGTAATCAATCATTGTTGCTACGCAATCTCACATGAGAATGACGTTTTCGCCGAGGGGTACGAATTTGTCTGCTTTTTCTTTTAAATCGTAAGCTGTATTATCGGAAAATGCATATATCTCTACTCGTTTGTTCTTTGACTTAATGAAGTCCACAAGTGGTACGAAATCACCGTCACCTGAAGCTAAGATTATTGCGTCGACGTTGTCGAGGATGCCGAGAATATCCAAAGCCATGCCCATATCCCAGTTTGCTTTTGCCGAACCATCTAAACGTGTTCTTACATCTTTGGTCTTAACAACGTAGCCGAAACGTTCGAGACTGGTTGCAAAGGGTTTCACATCACCCTCTGGTGGTTGTACAATATATGCGTACGCCTTAACCAATTGCCGGTTCTCAGTGATGAGTCTTAAGAGCTTTTCATAATTGACTTTTGCTGCATAGCCCATACGGGCTGAATAATAAAGATTTTGTGAATCAACAAACAATGCTATTTTTTCTTTTTGGAAAACTGGTGATGATTCGATAAGTTCTTTTAAAGAACGTATTTCGTCAAATATTTTTTTGCAATCACCATTTGTTGCATTTTGAAAATATTGTTGCATTTCTTGTTTAATAATTTGCTTGACAATATCTTTGATTTCTTTTTTTAGAACTTCATGGTCTTCCATGATTACCTCCTGTCTTTTTATAGATTTCTTCGCACTGACTGCTAATCGAAAGTCCCAGCGGGCAACTCTCTTTTGACGGATTCAGGAAGATAGTCAAAGAGTGTTGGTTGGGACTGTTCTTCAGTTGAATTTGTCCAAACCAAGGTGAATTCAGCCGTACTCCGGATGTCGACAAAGACAAAGCGCAGGCCATTACTATATTCCCACATCTCGTAGGGCTTGCTCTCCCATACCTCAATAACACTGGTTGTGATTTCATCATAAGGACCGAACTTGACATATATTCTGCCACGGTCTGTTTCATAACCGGTTTTATAACCTTCTTTAAAATGCTCGTCCGCGTAAACAAACCTCTGGGCAGTTTTGTAGTAGTCATGTTGGCTCCAGAATTTCTGGAGAAAGATCTTCTTTCCTTCGTCAGGTAAGTCCTGGAATTTCTTGTAATCACCAGGCTTTAGAAAATAATCAATTTTCTCATAGTACGGCAAATCCTCATAGCTCATGTCTTCAGAGACTTTTTTCGTGATCTCAAAGGATATGTCTTTGCGTATCGTACTTTCTGTGCTCGGGTTGTAGATCTTGATGCTCAACTGATACTCACCACGTTCAAACTGCGCAATGTTCAAACCAACATTTACTGCCTGGGATGTGTACTTCTTGGTGACTTGCTGTGATATTTGACGGACTTTTTCGCCCTGGGCGTTCACAATTTCATAGGTAACTCTTAGCTCATTCGTATCAACGGTAATGTCGTAGATTTCATAATAAAGATAGAGCGTGGTATAGCGCTCGCTAAACTTATGTGAAGGAAGCGGGACGATCTTAAGGTTACCCTTTTTCAGATAATCGCCAACTGTGTCGGTCGTAATTTCTTTGGCGAGTAAGATATCGCTCATCGGATAATCTGCTCGGTTGATGGTCAATGATTTCTCGACCGTTCCTTTTTTGTCCTTTGACATTATGCTGATTCTATATTTGAAATTACCTTCGAGTATGTGCAGTCCGAACTGGATGAGAAATGACATCTGTTGTCGTGCTGCTTCGGAAAACGAAGGAAGTGTGAACAGACGATATAGGGTATCGACCAGCGTGTCGGCTCGGTCAAGGTTTACTATCTCAAATGGGATGGTCGCTCGGGTGATGATTCCACTATCGCTTTCCTCATAATAGAGTTCATGATAAGGGATTTCACAATTGAACTCAATATAGAAGATGTCCTTTTGTTTGACGGTTTTTGTGATGGTGTCTTCAATTGTTACAGTGGAAAGGTAGATCACTGGATCGACATGGAAATCTATAGTTTGATTTAGGAACAGACTGGTCAATAGTAAGATCATAGACTCGATCCATCCGGGTTAAGAAGAATAAAGTCACCAAAACCGTACCGATCGCCAAAGACGTACTTTTTGTTGAATTTGTAATAATGCCAGACCTCATATGAATCATACAAGGTTTCTGCCGGCTTATAGGGGTTCATCGGGGCGGTGTAGTAGGGGTAACGGATGATCTCATCCGGTTTCCCTAATTTGACGTAAATAAAAGCACGGTCACTGCGCCATCCTTTGTCACCGTGGGAGAAGTGTTCTTCGCAATACTGGATACGTTCGAAGTACTCGACTTCTTTTTCGTTATATTCAGTATTAGGGGTAGGGTCGTGCTTTTTCCAGACATCGTGCCACAGTGAATCTCTTACTCTTTTTTTTGCATCCCTTAGCTTTCTAATTTCCGAAGTTGTTGCAATGTATTCAAGCTGGTTAACTTTAAGATTCCAGGTTGTTTCATCAAGATAAAATGGTCTAGCTATCTTTATCGGTACTTTTGTTTCATCGATCATTCTTAGCGGTGAGTAGGTTTTTATGTTTAGTGTGTAGTCGCCATTAGGCAGCGACGCGCTGTAGAAAATCACGGTATCATCGTAAATACCTTTTTCTATTTTGACCATCTGCTCAATATCGTCGATCGAGAAGTTCATATTGATCGCTTCGCCTTCAGGGTTGATTATTGAGAATACTATTGATAGCGTGTCATCGAATATATTCCATTTTATACTACCGATGTAGTTTATCTGAATAATCTTTTCGCTTACACTGAGAATTGATCCGGCATTGAGGTCTATTATTTTCAGATCATAATAGCGGCTGGTTTTCGGGATGATTATCTTTAGTGAGTCGTTTACCTCTTCGTCGTTTTTCAACGCAATCCCTTCCCAATAGTCGCCGGTCAGTTGATTCCCTTGTTTATTAAAAATTTTTATTTGAACCTCATATTCTGCGTAAAATATCGAATCGTCAGTGACGTATTTCAGATTATCGTCTGAGATACTGAAGTAGACTATAAGTTCTTGTTCAAAGTCATTATATGGTTTATTGACGGCCTGCCATTCGATCATCATGAGAAGAAATAATATCATTTTCTTCTTTTCCGTCTCTTTAGGTTCCTGGTATTTTTTGAAAAGACAAGTTGTAGCGCCTGTTCAACACTTGAGACAAATTGAAATGATAACCCGGCTCTTACATGTTTGGGGATTTCCCCCAAATCCTTTTCGTTGTTTTTGGGTAGGAAAATGTGAGTGATGCCAGCCCGTTTTGCAGCGATCACCTTTTCTTTAATGCCACCGACTGGAAGGACTCGTCCGGCGAGTGTAATTTCACCTGAAAACGCAATTTTGGGGGCGATTGTTTGGTTTCTTATTAACGATGACAAGGACATGATCACGGCCAAGCCGGCTGAGGGACCGTCTTTAGGTATGGCTCCAGATGGTATATGTATGTGTACGTCGGTTTGTTTTAGGATATCATCGCTGATTTTCCATGAAGTCAATTTTGTCTTCAAGTAAGACAGCGCGGCTTGGCAAGATTCTTTCATAACATCACCCAAGAGACCGGTGAGGATTAACTTCTTGGCGCCTTTCATCTTGATTGACTCGATAAATAGAATCTCGCCACCATAGGGGGTCCAGGCAAGCCCGGTTGCCACACCGATTTCTCCTTTGCGTGCGGCGACTTCAGAATAGGTCCTTGGTGGTCCAAGGAATTTGGTGAGGTTATTCCTGGTTATTTTAACAGACTTGCGTTTGCCGATTGCAAAGCGTTTCGCGACCTTACGACAAATCGAACCGATCATGCGCTCAAGATTTCTGACCCCGGCTTCTTTTGTGTAATCATTTATTATACTTTTTAATGCCGGTTCATTGATCGTAATATTCTTTGAGTTGAGGCCACTTTCTATAATGCGCCTCGGTATTAAATACCGTTTTGCTATCTCCATTTTTTCCTCGAGGATATAGCCGGGTAGTTCAAGAATCTCCATGCGGTCTTTAAGCGCAGGTATTACCGGGTCGATAACATTACCCGTGGCAATGAACATGACATTAGATAAATCAAAAGGTACTTCTAAGTAGTGGTCTGAGAAAGTATTATTCTGTTCTGGATCGAGCACCTCGAGCAGTGCGGAAGAAGGGTCACCTCGAAAATCAGTGCCGACTTTATCGATTTCATCGAGCATAAATACCGGGTTATTTTTGCCGCAGGTCTTGAGGGATTGGATAATGCGACCAGGCAAAGCTCCAACATAGGTTCTTCGATGTCCTCTCACCTCTGCTTCATCTCTGATGCCACCCAGTGAAATCCTGACAAACTTCCTGCCCAGGGCGCGAGCAATAGATCTGCCGAGCGAGGTTTTGCCAACGCCTGGTGGTCCGATAAAACACAGGATCGTCCCTTTGGCATCTGGTTTCAGTTTTTTCACGGCAAGGTATTCGAGGATTCTTTCCTTCACTTTTTCAAGATCATAGTGGTCCTGGTCAAGAATTGTCTGCGCTCTTTTTATAGAAAGGTTATCCTTTGTAAATTTTGACCAGGGGATTGCTATCAACCAGTCAATATAGGTCCGCGCTACTGTATACTCAGCCGCCTGAGACGGTATCCTTGAGAGCCGGTCGAGTTCCTTCATCGCTACTTTTACAGTTTGCTCAGGCATTTTTGCGTCGTGTATCTTCTTACGTAATTCTTTAATTTCCCGTGTGCGGTCGTCACCCTCACCGAGTTCTTTCTGAATCGCCTTTAGTTGTTCTCGCAAATAGAATTCACGCTGTCCCTTGTCCAATTCAGTCTTAACTTCAGAACGTATCTTGTCGCCAAGTTCTAATACACTTATCTCTTTTTGGAGCGCCGGGATGAGTTTTGAAAAACGCTCTTTAGGATCATAAGTTTCCAACAGATTTTGTTTCGCTTTGAAATCAAAGTTAGTGTAGTGAATGACAAAATCCGCGAGCCGGTCTGGATCATCGATATTCAAGACAATAGCACTGAGTTCATCAGGCAGGTATGGCGCTAACGAGACGAGCTTTTGGAACATCGTTACCGCGTTACGCATCATTGCGTCAACGGCCATGGTTTTCTTATATTTACCAGTAATCACCTTGATTTTCGTTTTTAAGTATGGTTGGGTTTGTACAAAGTCCGTTACCTTGAAGCGCTTCAACCCTTTGATGAGCAGTCTGATTGATCCATCGGGGAAGCGCAGCATTTTGTTGATTTGAATGACGCACCCAACATCGTATACCTGATGAGGTTCAGGCTCTTCGACTTCGGGGTCGCGTTGGGTCAGGGCACCGGCGAGTTTATTTGTAGTTAGTATTTCATCAATCAATTTGGCGAGTTTCTGAGTATGGATAATGAGCGGCACGATTTGCTCGGGGAAGACTACCCCGCCTTTGATCGGGATTATGCCTAATTCGCCAGGTATCGGTACCAATTGATCAGCCATTCTTTTTTTCCTCCTTAACCATCTTCAATGGGGATTATCCTTTCTTTTTCCAGTGGGAACCGCAAGGTCAGCATGCCATTATCTATATTATACTGGTACTGCTTTGCTTGTACGGGTACAGGAAAATCTATTCTTCGGTTAAAACGGCCGTAAGGGATTTCGATATTATGAAATTTACAGGATTCTTTGGTTAAAAGCTCGTGTGATTTTCTTATACCATTAATTATAAGATAGTTGCTTGTTGCATATATTGAAAAATCTTTTGGTTTAAGACCGGCAATTTCAATGGTAACGACCATTTCGCTTTGTGTAATGTATAGATCATACAGTGGTTGCCAATTGATAAAATCTGGGGTAAACTCATCCGGGTCATCAGCATTCTGAATGGGATCAAAGATAATATGCAGAGTATCGACATCACAATCAGACTGGGACCGCTTCATGTGCGATTATATGCTAAAAATTAGGTATGTCAACCCCGTTAGAGAATACTTTATCAAGCTACTCAAATACCCGATACTGTAAAACCGGGAGATGGGGTCAAATCTCGACATTGGACATTCCCCTTAACCTTTTTTCTGGATTGCTGCAGCTGATTTTCTGCATGTATCTATGTCCAATGTCGAGATTTGACCCCAAAAGAAGTTCAGAACTTCTTAGCTTCTTAAATTCATCTTTATCCCTTCCCCCTTGACAGGTTATCAGAATCTATTATAATATATCAGGTTCGGTTACGGAGATTAATAATTTAGCCTTAAGTCTATCCATAAGTCTAGTCATTGACTTTGTCTGTGGCTTGATTAAAATATACTATCATGAAAGGAGGTGGTGCGCTAATTTGGTAGACGGTAGCAATAAATAATTCATTTTATCAATAAACCAGTTTAGAGGGTTAATTTGCTCTGGATAATTTCTTAGCAAAAAATTTTTGATAGGGAAAAATCTTGAGCAGATGAAAGAGGAGGAAGGTATGAAGAAAGTTTGGTTATTGATGATACCGATATTGATTATCGGCATTATTCAAGCACAAAAAATTGATGCGCAGAATGACACCCGAACTACACCGCGAACAATAGTCAATGAAGCAGATATACCAGTACGACTGCACACTAACAGGAAGTCTATTATGACCAATGATCTCGAGGCTGGAACACAAGACATTAAGGTTGAGCAGATGACCAAGGTGAAGATGGACCAAGGCGGGTTGCGGAAAAAGGAACTTGTTGATGAGGCTCAAACAGTGGCACCGCAGATACCGTTCGAGCCACTTCATCCGCATAGGTTAACTAATATTGAACCTTATCCAGAGGCGGAGAACATTGATGTGTTGCCCAAGCCTATCGGAAAGACCTGGCGTAAACCAAAAGAGAATCTCTATATTAAAGGTGAGATGCTTATACAATTGAAAAATGATGCACGCGCTAGGGTAAATATCGAAGTAAAGGATGGTACAGCAACATTTGGTATCCCTGACCTCGATATTCTCAATGTTCGATATAGTGTAAATGATATATCCCGTGTTCTTGATGAACTGCCACACAAAGCAAAAGATTTTGGTCTTGACCTTATTTTCTTAATGAAGGTTCCAGTAGACCTTGACCTTGAATTAGTTTCAGAAGAGTATCGCAAATTAGAGGATGTGAAAGAGGTGTCACCCAACTATATCCCATTTAAACTCGACGCTGATGCGCCACCACGTACGATTCCGAATGATCCTCTTTATGACTGGTCAGATAGTATTGTAAAGGGACCTGAGTGTTGGGCAATTCCAGAGACCGGTGATAATTCCATAATAATTTCTATTCTTGATATTGAAAGATTGTATGAAACTCATGCAGATCTTAATGGTAACTACCTCGGTATGAAAAGCGGTATTGTTGGTACAGGTGACCATGGTACCATGTGTATAAGTGTAGCATGTGCTGAACTGAATAATGTCATCGCGACAGGTATGTCTGGTCTTTGCGGTGGTTGGAGTGGTACCCAGGGTGTTCTATGGACAGGTTATGTCTTTACCACTGCCGCAGATAATATCACAGGAATAACCTGGTCTGTTAATACTGCTGGTGCCAGAGTGCTTACCGAAAGTATTGGTTTTTTTGGTAACCCAGCAGGACTTGAATCAGCTTTTGAATGGGCATGGGGCATGGGTGTAATATCATTTGCCTCGGCGGGTAATGATGCTGCTAATCCAGAACCAGGCTGGCCAGCATACTACGGTGTTGTTATGGCAGTTGGTGGTTGTGATGCACAAGGAAAGCTTTGGGACTGGGGCACTGGTACAGGCTCTAATATTGGTGAGTGGGTTGACATTCTGGGACCTGGCGATGCCCAGTATTGTTGCGATGCCACAGGCTATACAAACTCTTATGGCGGTACATCATTTGCTACACCAGGTGCTGCAGCTGCAGCTGCTCTTATGCTCTCGGATAGTCCTTCCTTGACACCGGCTCAAATAAGGGACAGGCTCATTAGAGCTGCAGACTATAATGAACACAAGAGCCCGGAATATGCAGGACTCATGGGCGCTGGGATTGTGAACCTTTACGAATCAGTAGAGAGTTACAATGTCAATGTTTCGGTTAATGAAATGCTTGATGTTCCTGCTGCACCACCAGCATATGCGTCTATCATTCCAAGAGCAGTAGTCCAGAACAGAGGTACTGGTCTGGCAAGCTTTGACGTGATCGCTGAGGCAGACCAGCTCGGTATTGTCTATGCAGATACTGTCCATGTCACTGATCTAGCGCCGAATACCGAGTATCAACAGAACGCAGTATTGTGTCAATTCAAGAAATGGATACCGCCAAGCGGTATCTATGCGTTCAGAATATACACTAACTTATCTGGTGACCTTAATACTGGAAATGACACTCTGAGACAATCTGTAAACGTGCAATCTGCCGGAGCAGCGACGATCGACACACTTATATACGATCAGGATAATTATGTGTATTATTGGTCAGATGCAAATTACTACTGGGCAGTGAGATGTAGTCCTGCGCAGCCCTGTTCTGTGATATCGATATATTTTTATGGACGTGGGACCGGTAACTATAGTATCTATACCTGGAATGATGCTTCTGGGACTCCTGGTTCTGTGGCAACTGGACCACAGACTTACAATAATACTAGCGATGGTTGGAAAACAGTCGACATCACTGGACACCAGTACTTTGCAGGTGATTTTCATATAGGTTACCAGTGTCCAGGCGGAGATCCAGGACCAGGACCGTGGAACACAAGTGATGATGGTCCAGGGTCTGGTAGAAGTGAATATTCAGCCAATGGTAGTAGTTGGAATACGTATGCTGCTCGGAATTGGCAGATCCGCGCGATCGTGAAATATCCTGGCGCTGCAACACATGACGTGACACTGAATTCGATACTTACTCCTGTTCCCCATGAGATTACCGCGATGCCCGTTATCCCGCAGGTAATAGTCAAGAATTTTGGTAGTAGTGCAGAAACAGGGTTTGATGTCACCATGAAGATTGATTCTGCTGGTACAGAGATATACACGAGCACCGAGACAATCGCAATGAATATGGGTAAGTATGATGTGGATACAGTGATCTTTGACGGCTGGATGCCCAATTATGAAGCTGGCACATACAATTGTCGATGCTACACTCAACTCGGAACCGACGAAGATCGAAGTAATGATACTGCCTATGTAGACGTGTTGTGCACTGATACAGACACGCTTTTATTTGACGATGGTGCTGCAGCATTCTACTCTGGTGATTCCATTTATGCCGGTGTGCGCTTTACTCTGAATAGTCCGGCAAATATACTCGGTGCAGAGTATTTTATCTGGAAGGTGAGGGACGCAGCTCCTGCGCCATCAGTTGTTCCATGTACTGTATTTGTATGGGATGATGCAGGTGGTAATCCTGGAACCCAGCTTGGTCAAGATACAATAATGCCGCCAAATACAGTAGGAAATCAGACATATTGGCACAACTGGACATTAGGTTCGCCAATTGCACACAGCGGTGATTTCTGGTGCGGTATCTGGCAGCCTGGCATGGTTGGTACCGTGGGTGCAGACTCAACGCGCGAGTATATCCTGTTCGATGCTGCGTCTGAATCATACCGCACAAAAACTTCAGATGATAAATCAACCTGGAATACGCGGACGATCGATGGTATGATAAGGGTGATTGTTCAGTACTCTGGGACTGTAAATGACCATGATGTGATGACCAAAGAAATAAACGAACCAGGAACTATCGTAAGTACGCTTTATGATTATCCGATCAAAGCGGATGTCAAGAATATAGGCGCCAATACTGAAACCTTTAATGTTGTCGCACGTGTTACTGAATCAGAAGGTCCGCAGGTTTATCAACAGGCTCAGAACGTTTCGAATTTGAATCCCGGTGAAATTACCAGTATTACTTTCCCGGACTGGCAGCCTGCCAAGGCGTATGATTACTACAATCTGGAAGTCTACACTACTCTGGGCAGCGATGTTAATTTGAACAACGATACGATAATCCAGGACAGCATTTTCTCAACGCCTAATGAGATTATCTGGTATGATAACGGAGTTGCCACGTGGTTTTGGGGTGATCCTGATTACCGCTATACTGCACAGAGATTCACGCCTGAGGCAGCCGGTTGGTGTATTGGATGCTGGGTCGCTATGCAAAGCGATGTAACCCCGTGGACAGACTGTACCTTATTTGTCTGGGATGATGATGACGGCTGGAACGATGGTGGTTTGCCTGATCCATCCGCGCTTAGACTCTTTAGTCCAGTGGGATTTGACCCGGGCGGTACGGGTGGCTACTGGTTCTATATCAGTTTCTCCCCGATCCGCGTTGACACGTTCTCTGATTTCTTTATCGGCGTATGGAATGCAGAGCCACCGCATATCCTCATGGACGATACAACATCTGTCTGGCGTGCATTTTGCGCTGAAGACAGAACTTCAGATGATTGGCAACCTATCTCATATGATTTGCTTTTGCAGGCAGTAATGCGGTATGACAAAGGCGTTCCGCCAAAACCTGCTTATATTTATGCGCAGAAGAATACAGCAAAGGATTCGATTATCCTTTACTGGGAGTCAGTGACCCAGGATACTTTGGATGACCCAACTGCTATTGATTGGTACGAGATATATTCGAATGCTGATCCGAGCTATGTACCGGTAGGGGCAGATTGGCTTGACTCTCCGTCAGACACCTTTTATATGGAAGAGATTCCACCAGAAAACCGACACTACCTTAATTATCCAGTAAGCGTGTACTTACAAGTAGCAGATAAGTCAAATATGGGTTATGCGCTTCAGAAAGCGGTTAATGAAAATGCCGGTGCGACTGGCGACCGAAACTGGGTCTCTATGCCGTGGCACAGTGAATACTCACGTGTCATCGACCTGACCGATGATTTGAGTCCGAGCGGTACACCACTATCAAAGATCACAAAGCTCGCTGATGACCAGACTTATGAGAACTGGATTCATCATCCTGTTTTGGGCTGGTATGGCGATACTTTTGATATTGAACCGGGATGCGCTTATGAGATGATTGCGGTGACTGATGCGACAATACTCCTGGTCGGTTCGAATAACCCGACTGGTGAAGTTGCGTTGAATGAGAACGCCGGAGCAGTTGGTGACCGCAATTGGGTTTCAGTTCCGTACAGTGCAGCGTACAACCGCGTGATTGATATTACTAATGAATATAGTTCAGGCGGCGAGGCAGTGACCAAGATCACGAACCTCAGAAATGACCAGATCTTTGAGAACTGGATTTATCATCCGGTGCTGGGTTGGTACGGCGATACTTTTGATATTGAACCGGGTCGTGCTTATGAGATGATAGCAGTGACTGATACGACATGGAACCCTACTGAATTCAGCAATAAAACATTCATGCAAATGGCAGCAAGGCGCAAAAAACACACTGAGCTTAAAGTCAAACTCGGCAGGTTGTCTAAACCTGACCGTTCTCCGGTCTGGGCAGTAGAGGAAAAAGGTTATTTGCCGACATTTGCTAAAGCAAAGCAGCTATGTCGTCAGGCTGGCATATCGCATGTCGTGCGTGCTGAAATCGAAATGCCGGATTGTGGGCAAGTTGTGTTTACAGCATACCGTCTTAATCAACCATATGATGTGTTGACTGAGAACATAATCGGCTGCGGCACCGCTGCCAAAAATGACCTTCATGTACTGTGGTTTGACGCCGGTAATTTCATGAGACCGTGGGAACATTGTGAAGAGGTAATGTTGATTGTCGAGGCATTGAAGCAAGGCAAAGGTTATTTTACGGTCTTGAGTTTCAAACTTGACAAGGCAGTAGATATTCAGGAATTGGGTGAGCTTGCGCTCATGCCTATACCCGAGCCAAGTGCCGGTAAGGGCACAGTATCATGGAACATGATTGATAATGATCATGTTATTGGCTATAGTGTTTATCAGGGTGACCGAAGAATGAATGAACAGGTGATTACCGCCAACAAATTCAGTGCTTCTGATAATGCAACCTTGAAACCAGTGATCAAGGGTGGTTATGAAACAGTATTTGGTTCACATGGTTCGCGTTTGAGCATAACACCGATTTCCTATGCTTTTTCGATTTATCCTAATCCGTTTGCCAAACAGACACGAGTTGATTATGCGATCCCTAAACCTACTTCAGTTGAGGTTAAGATTTACGACGTGACTGGAAAACTCGTTAAAACGCTAATGAATAAAAAACTCGAGCCTGGCTATTATCAAATAGACTGGTATGGAAAAGACAATATCGGCAGAAAAGTTGCTGCTGGTGTCTATTTCATACGGATGAATGCTCAGGGATTCGAGTCTCAGCAAAAGGTTATTTTTATACGCTAAGATTGAAATGGGTGGGGACATTTATGTCCCCACCCTAAAACAAGGGGTGTGAATATGAAACTAATTAGTAAAATTGTGCTGCTGTTAATACTCGGGATCGCATGCGGTTTTGGACAATGTATTGTGGATCAACTCGTCAATAATCTCCCGATTGCTGATGTCAATGGTGCATACTGGACTATTTATGATCTTGCAGATCCTGAGGGTCGTGTGGTTGTGGAATCAGATCCCTCATGTATGACTTTCCCATCATCCGGGGCATTATTCTGGGCCGCAGAACTTGCCTATTGGTCGCCCGTGCCAGCTGTCGGCGATTCTCTGCTCATGATTGGCTCATGGGATTCTGCTTATGTGAATCCTGGTGTATATGGTGATAAACAAACACACACCGGATTTTACTGGCTCTACTCAGATATTGTCGATGATGTTGCTCTCACACACTGGGAGGAAGATACAGTGCGACCCATGCCCAAGCCTATTGTGACCAAGACTGGTCCAGGCGCCGGTGCTAATGATACAATCTGGGTTACGATCCCCAACCCGCGTGAAACCAGGTACAGTGGACAGACTGCGTATGATGTGCTCGGTTACTGGTTATTTGCCGATACAACGGATGCCGCCGGTACGCCGAATGCTTATAACGCAGGTACTGCTATGGACTTTGGTTTTATCCCCGTAGATGGTGTTTTTGGCGAGAATACTGTGCACTGGATGCTGGAGAGTGATGGTTTTGAAGCCTGGAATACCTGGACAGTTTATTTTGCCTACAAACTCGTTGCAAGACCAGATACAACAGGCGGAGTGGATAATCCGGATGCTCCTGGACACGCATCTTATTATTTCTCCCAGAACTCAGATGCCATAACCGTCTATCAAAATGTCATCGGTATTGAGGAAAACACCCAGCCGAGAATCCAGCAAATAAACCTCCAGGCATTGCCCAATATATTTTGCGAGAACACGCGTATTGTTTTCTCAATTACAAAATCAGCCTTGGTTAAACTCGTCGTGTACAATACATCAGGTCAGATCATAAGAACTCTGGTTAATGATGTAAAACCAGCTGGTAATCATCATATAGAATTTGATGGCACTGATACCCAGGGTATTGAATTACCTGCAGGTATCTATTTCTATCAATTGCAGACCTCTGAACAGCAATTGACAGGTCGGCTGACCAAACTTCGATAAACAGTAAACATATTTTCAGCAAAGGCGCTCAGCATTATTTCAGCTGAGTCCCTTTGCTGGACTTGTATGCTACCGTTTTGCCTCAGGCGTATTTCAATCGAGGTTTCGAAACCTCTCCTGCAGTAATAATCCCAATGTAAGGTGGGAGCGGCTTTCCAGTCGCGATAACGGTTGTATTGTCTTCTTTTCTCCCCATCTTCTAACCCAATAACTACTTACCATTCCTGTGCGGGCTTGACCCCGTTAGAGAATAGCAACGTAAAGTCTCGGGCAATTCTATCAGCAGAACTAAAGGATTTTTACAGTATCGGGTATTTGGGTAGCTTCATAGAGTATTCTCTAACGGGGTTGACATTACCATATATTTAGATACAATTATCATGAGATTAAATGATAAGCAAGGGAAAAGAAGATGAATTAAACAAAATAATAAAAAGCGTAAATGAATTCGAAACTGACGGTAAATTCAAGCAGGCAATAAAAGAACTTCAGAAAGTAATAAAGATAAACTCTG
>JBARXC010000014.1:0-1514 GCA_049647125.1 bacterium
ACCCAGGCATCGTCATCAGCACTATGGCTTGCAGCAATCATTGGACCTTGTTTTACGTATGCATCGCTCGCGAGAAATGTTGCGCCAGTCCAGTTACTGCCAAGATTTGTACTCCTGTTGACCAATATATCATGGTCACTACCAGTTCGGCCATAGAAGGCTTCATACACCATACCATCACCATACGTTAAATCAGCCCAACCAGCACCTCCGCCTTGTATCGACACAGGAGTGTCCCAAGCCGCACCGTCATTGTAAGATCTGGTAAAAAATATGTCATCATAACCTACTCCACCATCGCCTCTATGCCACGCCAAATAGAGCCACATACTACCCGTATAATCAGCCTTGTCTGAACAGACCGAGTAATTATGCAGCGAGTCTGTGGTATTCTCAATCATCGTTACATTATAGTCACTCTCATCGCTTGCTACGTTGAAATTTAGTAGATTGCCATTACCTGAAGAAACACGCATAAACACGTGGTACCAGCCACCACCGCCCCAGATAATCTCGGGCTCGGATAATTGAGCACCACCGTATGAGAACCACCGCACATAACTCCACGTCACACCATTGTCATATGATTTAAATGCCCGTACCAGTGAGTCAGTACAGGCAACTGCTGCAATGATGGTATCGCCAATATGATAGTCAACTGATATTGCTTCATCGTCGATATCAAGTAGTTGTGCCCAGGCATTCCAATAGACATTACCCGCATATATGGTAACATCATCTCCATAGCGCATAATAGGATAGTCTTCCGGGTTGACTGCTTCTGTATATGCTCCTACTGGGTTGGATTGGCTACCAGGAGCTAGTTTCTCATATTCTTGCAAAAGCTGGTCATACGTAGCCATGTCACCATTTATCTTTGCCTGCCTCATTTGCTCAACGAGCGGGACAGACGGAGTTGTAGCAACATCATATTCTGGTGCTGGTTTTGGTGTAAATTCGATATCAACTTTAGTCCGCTCGGCAGCAAATACAAAGGTGAATACTAAACAGATGAGTAACAATTTTTTCATATCTTCTCCTTTTTTTATCGCGAATATGCACGAATTTAATCACGAATATTCACTAATAACGTTGACACGGATTTTTTTCTCTCCATCATAGTTTTTCTCCCTCTCCGTGTCTCCTTTTCTCCCTGTCTTTTTTGTTATGTCACCCCCTTTCACAAAATTCTTACCTAATAATGAGTATATAGATAATATCAACATTGTCAAGGACTGATTTATCCAGCAATATCATAGAACACCAGACCAGAGACGAGCTTCGGATAGAAGTCAGTCGATTTCTGGGGCATCCGTTCCTTATTTTCTGCCACCTTTTTAACCTGTTCTGGTTTCGTCGGATTCATCAAGAAACAGCATTGGAACTCACCCGAGTCGACCCGTTTCATAGTTGCTGCAGCACCACGTTCGTAACGCACATGTTCTTCAATATGCTGCGGTACAATTCCGAGCATTGTTTCGATGAGCAAGGTATGTAAAATTGCGACATCGAGT
>JBARXC010000015.1:0-4527 GCA_049647125.1 bacterium
ATAGGGGATTTTGGATAGAAAGTCGGTGGGGAATCACTTCATAGTGGTTTACTCTATGCAAAAGTGATGAAAATGGCGGATGCAAAGGATGAAAAGTTTAAAAATCACTAGATTTTTAGATAGTGCCACTCGTTAGTATAAAATAAAAGAGTAGGAGGTGAAAAAAACCAAAAAATGAAAAGCGATAAAAAGATGGCGATAATGGTGACGGCGATAATGGTGATTTCGGTGTTTGCTTTGGTGGTACCGACAAGCGCGAGTGTTGGTGGAAGCGTAGAAGTAAATAAAACCGTTTGGGATCCCGTTGATCAGACTTGGGTTAAAGAACTTAATGCAAGCATTGACGACACACTGCGATTCAGATGTGAGATACAATATTGTTGGTACTCTGAATTGCCACCACTTAATAGAAGATTCTGGGACATACTGGATTGCAGCCTAGAATTTGCAGACAACGCAACGCTGAACGGCGACTCTTATTCTGAACTAAATGCCGCGAACAATTTCACGTTCAAGCCAAAGGTCCTGCACCCCTATAATCTTTCGTGGGATCCGTATAATCCGTCAGTCGGGAGCGAGAAATTTCATGAGCTATGTCCAGAATATTGCAAGAATCACACGCTACAATCTCGGCAAGACACTAATTACGATGGCAGACTCAGCGAGTGTGACCAAATTTACCTGGAGAGTGGATATGATTGGTACCACGTGGACAATGTTCCGTACACGCTTAATGTGACGAATATTGAGACCAATGAGAGCATGTACATTGATTCAGTGCTGGATTATGAAGCTGTTAATCTAAACAATCCGAACGGGACCGAATGGCTCGAAGTCTGCTGCTGCAAAGAACAATATACCATCGTGAACTGGACTGATTTTGTGTGTTCCCCGGATGGATATCTCAGCGAATATGACACCATTGTCTTGCGTAACGAACGAACTGGTGAGGAAGCTGAATATACCGTGGAGGAAGTCACCATTGACCTCGTTGTCAGTAAGGAGTGGGAACTTGGTGGTGATTTGGTCGAAACGGGTGGTTTCGGAATTACTAATGGGATAACGTGTGACAATTACACGATTGAGTACGATGCAACCGTGGTTAGGTGTGGTGTGGACAATAATACACTGTGTGCTAAAGGTCAGTGGTATGAACCGAACACTTATGCTGGAGAGGGCAAAGTATCCTTTGTTCCTAGTTTTTGGGTTTATAGCAACACGGACATCGTGACCATTATGGTTTCCTGTATATCAGGTGAAGCAACCGACGCTGCTGGTGGCACAAAGGACGTATACAAAACCACCGAAACCGTGTATGCAACAGGCAGCGGGTTTGTGCCCGGAAGTTTGGTGAACATATACATCACTGAAGACAAGCACTGGATAGATGGCATGCACATCAATTCTACGGTGTACGCGCGAAAGGATAATGTCAACGTAACACCAGATGGAAACATTGTAGGTGAAGAGATGTGGCCCAATCCAATACCAGGGGAATACGACATGGTCTTCGATGCGAACCAGAATGGATTCTATGATGCCGGTATAGATGCGATAGACGACCCAAATGATCCTGGATTTACCGTTTTGGGACAAGTACCAGCACTAACGCCAGTAGGAATCGCAGCACTTGTGGGTTTGTTGACCATTATCGCAACGAGCACGATTTTGAGGAAGAGGAAGAAGAGATAAGGTAAAAATTTATTTCTCTTCTTCTTTTTTTATTTTTTTTATTTTTTAAACACCGCTATATTTTCTCTTTTATGTCTCGAAACATCTATCATCCGTTTTACATTTTTACACCGATTTTGGATCGCAACCCCTGAAATCTTCTCTTTCCTTTTCATCGCTAAATGCCTATGAAATACTGTCTACGAATTATGCGAAGCCGAAAAGACCGAAAGTTATATATACCCCTTTTATAGAATAAAAAAGAAGGAGGTAAAAAAGAAGAAAAAATGAAAAGCGATAAAAAGATAGCGATAATGGTAACGGCGATAATGGTTATTTCCGTTTTTGCTTTTGCGATGCCGACGACTGCCGCTGATAAATATCTCTGGGAACAGGTAAGCGAAGAGGGATTTGGCGATTTGACGAACGATTATGCATGGTCTATGCACGAATACAAAGGCTATCTCTATGTTGGAACGCTTAATACCAATGTCAGCGATCCTGTTAATGTTAATCTTACGACTGATGGCTTAGAGATTTACCGATCCCCAAACGGCAGCTACAACTCATGGGAACAGGTCGTGGGACCAACCGGGACACAGTTTCCAGCGGCTGGATTTGGGTCGTTTTGTATAGGCGCAAGAGGGATGGAAGTATATGAGAATCTCCTATGGGTTGGAACCAGTAATCCTTTCACTGGCTGTCAGATATGGGTTACTAACGGCACGCACTGGAAACTTGCTAATTTGCCTGGATTTGGCAATTCGAATAACATTGCAACCAGGGGTATAACCGTTTTTAATGACACTATCTATGCCGAAGCACAGAATCCAGAGGAGGGTGCCGGTGTATGGAAATATACGGGACCAACGGACTTTAATTTAATCAATCCCGCCCTGTGGGTGCAGGTAAATACGCCTGGATTCGGTGAACCAGAAACCAATACAGGTATAGGAGAGCTGGTTATGTTCGATCCACCAACGGATGGTGAGGCTATAGAATATCTGTATGCGGGGACATGGAATGGCACTGGTCCTCAACTTATACAAGCGATTTTAACAGGGGATCTGAGTGCTTTGGTCGGATGTCAGGCCTGGAGAACAAATGGTACCGTGAACGTAAGTGCCCCACCACGACTCATCTGGGAAAAGGTAATGGATGGCGGATTTGGAGACCCACAAAACGGTGTGATTCTTTCAAGTGCGGTATTCGACGGAAGCCTCTACATGGGAACCCAGAACTTTGTCGATCAAGCAGAACTTTGGCGGACAAGCGATGGAACCACATGGGAACCTGTTACAACCACTGGGTTCCTAGATATACTGAACTTTGACTTCCGTGGTTTCGGTAATGGCTATATGTGGAGAATGATCGTCTATAATAATTCGCTCTTTGTTGGAACGTTAAACCCGATTCTGGGATGCCAGGTATGGGGGAGTTCAACCGGTGATCCGGGTACATTCGAACAGGTCAACGTAAACGGTATGAACAATGAGAGAAAGATACCGATAGCGGATCTCGACGGTTTTCCGATCGCTGGTATTGACCAGTACGGAGTCAGGTCATTTGCGGAGTTCAATGGCAGTCTGTATCTGGGCACTGCAAGCTTCGGAGACTGGATTGATAAAATTATAGAGCAAGGGAGTAGAGAATCCTCCAACTATTCTGAATATGTTGGATGCGAGGTCTGGAGAACAAATGGCACAACGTATATTCCACCAAAAATAGAAATTACTAAGACAGTTTGGGATCCCGTTGATGAGAAGTGGGTTGACGAACTTAATGCAAACATTAGCGATACGATGCGATTCAAGTACAAGCTGAATAACACTGGTGGGGATAATCTGACGAATATTACGGTTTTGGACTTTTTGTCGTGCAGCTTAGAGTATGCAGACAATGCAACGCAAGACCCTTATCCTGTGATGAATTTCACCATGGATGGTGGTCTAACTTTAGGGACGTTGCTTATGTGGAATCTCACGGACGTACTCACGCCTGGAGAAAACATAACCATTGAATACAATGCGAGTGTGGTGAAATGTGGTGTAGATGTAAACTTTCTGTTTGCAACAGGCGAGTTTGAAAATATTCCCGAAGGAGAATGTGGCTATGGCTGGGATTATGCGATTGTTCTGGTTCCATGTCCATCAGGGGATGCAACCGATTCCGCCGGTGGTGTACAGGAGGTGTACAACACAGGTGAAACGGTCTATGCAACCGGCAGCGGTTTCGCTCCAAACGGTTCAGTAGACATCTATATTGTTGATGACTATGCATGGGTTGGCGGCGAGAAAATCACCGGCTACAATGTCTATGCATCCCTGAAGGGTGTTCCAACAAATGCTACGGGGAGCATTATAGCAGTAGAGATATGGCCCAATCCGATACCAGGGGAATACGATATAGTCTTCGATGCAAACCAGAACGAATATTATGACATTGGTGTAGATGTCGTAGACCATCCAGCGCATCCGGGATTTACGGTTGAGGGGCAAGTGCAAGTGCCCGCACTAACGCCAATCGGACTGATAGCACTTCTGGGTTTGTTAGCCATTATCGCAACGAGCACGATTTTGAGGAAGAGGAAGAAGGGGTAAGGTAAAACTTTATTTCTCTTCTTCTTTGTTTTTTATTTTTTAAACACTATTCCTTTTTTTCCATCGTTAAATGCCTATGTTATGAAGTATCTATGAATTATACCCCCAAAGTCTCTAAGACCGAAAGTTATATAGTTGATGTCATAATAAATTAGACAAAATGGGTTGAAATGTTGCCAACCAGCTAGTCATGAATGTGGTCTTCTTGGCGAGCCGGTGGAATGTGGTGCGTATGGTCTCCTTAAACGACCACTCG
>JBARXC010000016.1:0-19232 GCA_049647125.1 bacterium
AATCATTCCATTCGAAGAATCCATTCCATCCCGCACCCCGCACTTTATTATTTGACGGGTGGTTTACTGCAACAGAATTTATGCTACGTAGCAAAAAGTGCGAGGGTGCGTGGATCATTTCCATACGAAGTATCTCTTCCATGCTTAGCATCATTTCTCTCTACGCTCTATTCACCGATACTCCGTTACCCGGTTACCCAAATCAGGCCAGCGGCAGTATTACCTTAAAAGTGGTCCCTCTACGCATTTCACTATCTACCTTGATACTCCCGTTATGTGCCTCAATTATGTTCTTGGCTATTGCTAGACCGAGACCTATGCCACCTTTTTTTGTTGTAAAAAAAGGTTCGAAGATCTTTTCCATGGCTCGTTTGGAAATGCCTTTGCCAGTATCCTGTATTTCAACCATACCTTTCTTTTTGTCTATATATGTCCTTATCTTAACAGTCTTACCTTCAGGTGTAGCTTCGCAGGCATTACTAATAATATTAAACAGACCGGCTTTGAGTTTATTGAGATCACCAAGGATGAAGAAATCATCGTCTTCTCTTTTTATCATTATCTTCTTGGTCTCTGCACGCGGCAACGCATCAATGAATGCCTCGTTTAGGACTTCACTGATACGCAAACGATTTTTCTTAAACGGCACAAACTGGGCAAAGTTCAAGAAATCAGTAACAATTTCATTCAACCTTATTGATTCGTCTAATGCCATATTGATGAAATGGAGGATATCAGCATCCTGCTGTGAATCCCGGATTACTTCAAGGGATCCTCTTATTGACGATAAGGGGTTCCTGATCTCATGAGCCAAAGAACCACCCAATTCCGCAAGGAGTTGTGTCTGTTTGGAGACACGTGATTTTTCTTCCAGTTTTCTAATAGCTGTAATGTCCTGGAGTATACCAAGACCGATTTTTGAACGGTAAATCCTGGCGCATGACAAAACAAAATACCGTTTACCGATCTTCAGTTCAATCGACCTTTTTGCGTGACGTGCCTTAAGAAATTTTGCAATATAGAGGTGAACCTTTGACTGTATTGGACCTTCTGGGATATTGGTATGTATTATCGTACCACTCCGGTCGATGGTAATGATCCCGGAAGGAAGATTCATTAATATTTCTTCGGTTGTGAGCCTTAATCTCGCTGCCTCTTCAGTACGGTTTTGGTAGCGCTCTGACCATGCACCACTCAGTATCCCGGTAAAGAGAAAGAGTAGTCCAAAAATGTAGAATCGATACATGACATATTGCATTGTCGCACTTGTCTCGTGCATTTCATAGAATAGCAAGCCGAGAAAGAAAATCACCGAAATAACACTAACCGTATAGGCACCAGCTTTATAAAGGTACAAGGATACGACAATAATCAACAATATGTAGAGCAATGGAAAGATAGACTCAACCCCGCCTGAATAGTGAATCATAGAACCAATCAGCGGGATATCGACCAAAAAAATGATGTAAAAGAAAGTTTTTTCTGGTAGCCAGGTTTGCAAGAGTAGAAAAACTGAAGCTAATATGAAAGATGCAAGAATAATAAACCAAAAAGGTGTTGGGATACTGTGAATTATTGGATACGAAGATAACAGAATAAAAGTTATCAACAGCGGGTGAAGAATAATCAGACCAGCTCTTCTACTGAAGAACGTCGAATATACCACTACCTATCCTGGACCTGCACCCAAACTTATGCAATAGCGTTTGCCTACACAGCTATCCGCGCTCAGTAACTCGGGCACAACCTATTGTTTGCTTATAAAGTTATTCTGTAATTGTGCCGGCTAATTGGAATATGGGCAGATACATGGAAATAACTAAGAATCCAACAATTCCACCCAAAAAGACCATGATAAGCGGTTCAAGAGCAGCGGTCAGGTTCTCGACCGCCTGATCTACCTCTTCATCGTAGAAATCAGCGACTTTAGCAAGCATCTCGTCCAAACCACCCGAGGCCTCGCCGATCGCAATCATTTGCGTAACCATCGGTGGAAAAACCGCAGTCTTGGACAATGGATCAGCGATGTTTTCACCGCCTTTAATCGAAATTCGGGCTTTTAAAATGGCATCCTCGACAACCCAGTTCCCGGCACTGCGCGCGGTTATTTCCAGGGCATCAATAATGGGTACACCACTGGAAAGCAAAGTCGATAGGGTTCTTGCGAAACGAGCAATTGATTGTTTTCTAGTTAGATCGCCGAAGACCGGGAACTTAAGAAATATTGGATCCATTACTTTGGCACCAGAGGTAGTTTTATGCCAGCGTCTGAGGATCGTAAACAAGGCAATGACGATAATCACTAATGGTATTATCGCAACCTTGAGAAAATCAGACATTTTCATGACCAAGCGCGTCATAGCTGGTAATTCAGCTCCTACGCCAGAATACATTCTTGCAAAAATAGGTATCACAAAAAGGAGCATTACCGAAATAGCGCCAACTGCAACGAGCGAAATAATGGCCGGATAAATCATCGCACCCTTTATCTTCCGCTTCAGCGCCGCGCTCTTTTCTAAATATACAGCCAGACGCATGAGGATGACGTCCAAAGCGCCGCCGGTTTCACCTGACTCGATCATATTCACATACAGGTTATCAAAGATCCTTGGCTGTCGACGTAATGCATCAGCAAGTGACAAACCACCTTCAACATCGCCTCTCACTTCAGTCAAGACTTTACGCAGCGCCATACTTTCCGTCTGCTTACCTAGAATCTCAAGACACGTTAACAACGGAAGACCAGCGTTGAGCATAGTCGAAAATTGTCTAGTGAAAACAGCCAGTGCACGTCCTGTAACCCGGCCCGCAAATAGCATAAACTTTTTCTTCTCTTCTTTAATCTTTATTGAAGTGGGAATGATTTTCTTCTGGCGCAGCGCAGCTACAACGTCGGTTTGAGAACCTGCAGCAATTTCACCAGTCGCTGAGGCTCCTGATGCTGTTCTACCTTTCCAGACAAAAGTTGGCATTTCACCTCCTTGTTTGATAACGGTTATTTACAAAACAAATTCTCTTAGACCCCATAAACTATCTTAACGCCTCTGAGCTGTACCTTGCTCAACCATATGTTCAAATTCTTCTATGTTAGGCGTATAATCAAAGGCTGTTTCCAATGTAATCGTGCGTTTTGCATACAAACTAAACAAAGAATTATTCATCGTCTGCATACCATATTTCGAACCAGCTTGGATCGTTGAATAAATTTGATGTTCTTTTTCATCACGGATAAGAGCACGGATTGCTGGAGTCGCAATCATAACCTCGCACGACAGAACCCGCCCGCCACCGATTTTCGGAAGTAACTGCTGCGTAATCACACCTTCAACCACAAAAGCAAGTTGTGCTCTTACCTGGCCTTGCTGGTGAGGGGGAAAAACGTCGATAATACGGTGAATTGATTCAGCGCATGAATTGGTATGCAAGGTGGCTAGGGTAAGATGACCTGTTTCGGCAATAGTAAGCGTCGTACCGATAGTCTCCGGATCACGCATCTCGCCGATCATAACAACATCCGGGTCCTCACGCAAAACATATTTCAATGCATTACCAAAGGATTTCGTATCGCTACCTACCTGACGCTGGTTAATTATCGCCTTTTTGTGTCTAAACAGATACTCAATAGGATCCTCGACAGTGACTATGTGACATCGACGCTCATTATTCACCTTATCGATCACGGCCGCCAAGGTAGTTGATTTTCCGCTACCGGTTGGACCAGTACAGAGTATTAAACCCTTTGGTCTACTGGCAAGTTCTTGAACAACGAGTGGGATCCCCAGTTCTTTAAAGCCCCTGATCTCAAACGGGATGGTTCGTAGAGCTGCAGCAACGCTACCCCGTTGTTGGAAACAATTACCTCGAAAACGCGATAAACCAGCAATACCAAAGGAGAAGTCCAATTCCCACTCCATTTCGAATTTCTTTTTTTGTTGATCATTTAATACACTGTATATCAGGTTTTGAATCAATTCCGGGGTCATAATCTCATAATTGGTTGGCACCAAATCACCATCGATTCGATACATCGGCGGCGCACCAGTAGTCAAGTGCAAGTCGGTTGAATTCCTTTGCACCATTTCTTCTAAAAGTTGTTTCATTGTTACAGGCATAGAGCCTCCTTTAAATTAATCATAGAGCATGTATCTAAAATGCCGTAGTTTCCCTCATTAATTCTTCAACAGTCGTAACCCCTTGTTTTATCTTTTCCATCCCATCCTCACGCAGCGTTGCCATACCTTCTTTGACAGCTTGTCTAGCAAGCTCGTCTGAAGAAGCATTTTTCAGTATCATCTGCCTTAGCTCCGGAGATATCGGCATTACTTCATAAAGACCAACTCTGCCCTTATACCCGGTCTGGTTGCAGTGACTGCATCCCTTTCCCTTAAAGACTATGCCATCAGGAAAAGTACCTTCAGGTATGCCAGCATCTTCAAGGAGCTTTTCGCTCACCTTAATCTTCTCTTTACACTTCGGACAAATTCTTCTTACCAGACGTTGTGCTTGGATAAGAACAAGAGCACTCGACACCAGATATCGTTTTATACCGATATCGACCAATCGGTTAACGGTTGTCGGTGCATCATTGGTATGAATCGTCGAAAAGACCAAGTGCCCGGTTAGCGCAGCTCTTATGGCGATATCCGCTGTTTCATTATCACGGATTTCACCGACGAGTATTATATTCGGCGACTGACGCAAAAAAGCACGCAATGCACTGGCAAAAGTTAAGCCAATCTCTTCATGGACTTGAATTTGATTAATGCCGCGCAAATTATACTCGACCGGATCTTCAACCGTCATTATCTGGCGCTTAGGTTTGTTTAACCGTGCAAGTGTGGAATAAAGAGTGGTTGTTTTACCGCTGCCAGTTGGGCCGGTTACAAGAACTATGCCGTAAGGGCTCTCAATCGCCTTCAAAAATTTCTTTAAAGCTTCTGAAGCAAAACCAAGTTTCGAGAGGTCAAGCATCAAAGAACTCCGATCCAATATTCGCATAACGACTTTTTCGCCGTACAAAGTCGGGATTACTGAAACACGTAAGTCAATCATTTTATCGCCGACCTGAATATTTATACGACCGTCCTGACATAGCCTATGTTCAGCGATATTCATCTTCGCCATAAGCTTTAACCTGGTAATAATACCAGCTTTTAGATTTAGGGGCGGCGACTGTTGTTCTTGAAGCACGCCATCGATTCTAAAACGAACCCTGACCTCCTTTTCATAAGGTTCAATATGAATATCTGAAGCAAGTCTATTTACGGCATCGGCAATATAGAAATTAACCAACCTTATAACTGGTCCGCCTTCAGCATCAGCTCTTAGTTTGTTCTCCTCTACTTCTTCTTGGAATTCAGTTTCGAGAAGTTCCATGTCCTCAATACCCAGTTCCTTGGCACCACCAGTGGTAGTCTCCGCGGATACTTCAGCAATACCTTTTTCCATTGTGTAGTAACGATCCAGTGCTTCCCTGATGCTCGATTCAGCAGCCAAAACAGGGTTTATTTCCATGGACGTAATGAAACGCAAATCTTCAATCGCACTTATGTCAGTCGGGTCAACCATTGCCACGGTCAGGTACCTTCCTTTTCGGTCAATAGGCAGCACTTCATAATGGTACACTTTTTCCGCCGGGATCATTTCGAGAACTTCTTTTTCAGGAATAATATAATCGAGGTCCACAACCTCCATTTTATAAAGGTTGCTCAACTGCGCAAGCAATTTACTTTCCGAGATCATCTCAAGACGGTTCAAAACACTGACCAAACGCTGTCCAGTTTCGCGCCGCTCCTGCATAGCCTCGCGTAACTGTTCCTCAGTTATTAAACCACTATCTATTAAATATGAAGCAAGTCTTTCTTCCATTAAACCACCTTTGTTTCACGGATCACTTCCTCAACCGATGTTAGGCCCTGTTCAAGCTTGTGTATTGCTGAATCGTGAAGGGTCTCCATACCTTGTTCAACCGCTGTTTTTTCAAGTTCTTCACTCGTTGCACCCTTTAGGATCAAATCACGTATCTTGGCAGTAATCATTATGTTTTCAAAAATTCCAATCCTTCCTTTATAGCCGGTGCCCCGACATTGCTCACACCCTTCACCACGAACCAAAGGATAATCTATCTTTCCATGTTCAATGCCCGCATCCATGAGTACTTCGTCTGGATATTTAACTTCTTGTCGACATTTGCTACAGACCTTTCTCAACAATCTCTGTGATTCAATTGCCAACACCGTAGATGCGATCAAAAAGGGTTCAACATTCATATTAACCAATCTGGTTATCGTTGCCGCAGCTGAATTTGTATGGACCGTTGACAAAACAAGGTGTCCAGTCAATGATGCACGGATTGATATTTGAGCAGTTTCCAAATCACGAATTTCACCGACCATTATGATGTTCGGATCCTGTCGAAGATATGAACGCAATGCACTAGCAAAGGTCAAACCAATCCTTTCGTGAACTTGCAGCTGATTAATCCCATGCAGCGAATATTCAATTGGATCTTCAGCCGTAATTATGTTGAGGCTGGGCTTATTCAGTTCAGTCAATGCAGAATACAAGGTTGTCGTCTTACCGCTACCAGTTGGACCAGTAACAAGAACAATACCATAAGGTGTCTGAATCGTACTGCGGAAGGTCTTTAGGGTTTTTTCCTCAAAACCCAAGAGATCAAGGTTCAGCTGTATCGTTGAACGGTCAAGGATACGTAAGGCAATCTTTTCGCCAAAAAGCGTTGGTACCGTCGAAACACGAATGTCAATGATCTTGTTGTGAATTCTTGCTTTAATTCGACCGTCTTGCGGTAATCTCTTCTCTTCGACTTTCAGTTTTCCCATCACTTTTATAACCGTCGCCAAAGCACGGTTCATCCGCTTTGGCGGTTTCAACATCTCGTGGAGTATGCCATCAATACGATAGCGTATTCTCATATCATCTTCGTATGGCTCAATATGTACATCCGATACATTCATGTCAACTGCGTCGGTAATGATCTTGCTCACAAGTTTGAGGGCTGGTCCACTATCACGGTCATCCTGAACAGATGATAAATCTTCCTCAGTCGTCTTGACTTCTGTACCATCAACAACTTTGATATTTGCATCGCCAGCATCGGCCATCTCTATCTCGTACATAACATCAGATAACATTTTCTGAACATTATAGTGGTCTTGCACTACCTTTAGTAAAGCATCTTCAGCAGCAACAACTGCATCTACCTCAAAGCCGGTCGCAAATTGGATATCCTCAATCGCCGCCACATCCCCAGGGTTAATCATAGCGATGGTGAGGGTACGTCCGAAGCGTGAGACCGGCACGATAAGATATTTCCCGGCGAGGTCGCCGGGGATTAACTTTAACAACGATTCATCAATTTCTAAGTTTCTAAGATCAACTGACTTAACACCATAGTGTTTTGAAAGTGCTACCAACATCTCTTCTTCTTTTACATAGCCGAGATTTATTAACGTAGTCCCAAGTCTAGTCCCGTCTTTCTTCTGAGCTTCTAAAGCTTGAGCAAGCATATCTTCAGAAATTGTACCCTGTTTCACTAATAATTCGCCTAATTTCATAGTTAATTATAATATATTGAAATATTTTAACTTGTCAAGGCTTTATTTGCACTATTATTGTTTTAAACACTACTTGCTTGCTTGACACTTTTTCATATATCATTATAATTCCCCGGTATGAATAAATGTATTGCACTTGTTTTGGTCTCAATCTTTCTCCTGATTGCTCAAAAAATTACCCCTCTGTCTGGGAAAACACGTTCAGCTGGATACAATATAGCACCGGAAACAGCTGCGGTATTGCAACATAATTCTGATCCGTGGTTTTCTGAAGACAAACTCTACCACCTCACAGCATGTGCGGTAATTCCGTGCCTGACCTTTCATTTATATACCAACTTTGGAAACGGCGATGTAACCAAGGCAAAGGTGTATTCAGTATCAGCAACCGCTCTTGTCGGTATTGGCAAAGAAATATGTGACAAAAAGAAAAAGAACCATTTCTCATGGAAAGACTTGTTTTGGGATAGCGTTGGTCTGGCAATAGGTTATTTTTTGTTTATCGATTGATTTCTTAAGCCATGGTTTTTGCAGTAATTTCGACAAGCCGCTGCCTTACTTCTGGCATAAGGTCAGCGCGCACTACCGGGTGCACCGCATTAGTAAGAAATACAACAATGCTATCTTTTATCGGATCAACAAGACACATAGTTCCGGTAAAACCAGAGTGATAGAAAGACCTGCTTGAAACGAAATTAGGGAACGGGTTTATTATCCAACCGAGTCCTCGTTTTTCCTTCCCGTTCGTTTGTGCCCGTGTCATCATCTTTACCGTTTTTTTACTGACTATACCACCTGCTGTATACACACGCGCGAGTTTTGCCAATTCCTGAGCAGTCGAAAAAAGTCCGGCATTACCTGATACACCATTGAAACCGTAGAATGAATTTCCGTCATGGACTTCACCCTTGAGCACGTAGTTGCGCCACTTTATTGCTTTGGTCTTACCATGCTGCGCAGCGGTCTGCTTCTCATATTTATTGCCGAATTCAGTTGCCGCAACATTTTTCTTCCTGACCGGGCCAAACATTGTATTGCTCAACCCCAAAGGTCTAAAGATGTATTTTTTACAGAATCTATCAAGGCGAAGATTTGCTACTTTTTCTACAATCATGCCTAAGAGTACGTAACCAAGGCAAGAATAAAGAACCCCTTTGTTCTTACTTGCTACACTTGCTAAATACTGCAGCCGCTCTTCTTGAGGCAGTAGATAGAGCGGAAACCAAGCAGGTAAGCCGGCAGTATGAGTAAGAAGCTGCTTAATAGTCTTCTGACCTGTTGCACAAGATGGGCTCATCGGCAAAAATGTCCTCACCCGATCGTTTAATCTCAGTTGTTTTTTCTCATAAAGGAGCATTATCGACAGGGCGGTGGCTAAAGGCTTGGTTATTGATGCAAGATCGAAAATAGTGTTCTTGTTAATATTTACTTTGCCTGGAATCAACTGTGCAAAACCACGGGCTTCAAAAAATAGAGTTTTTTTACTGGTACCAACCCAGCACACAATGCCAGGTATTTTCTTCTCGGTAATGCAGGCGGTGAGGTACCTATCTAATTCTTGGAAAGACACGCTTCACTAACTTGCGCACTCATCACGCAATCATTGAGTTCTTTGTACCCGGTTTTTTCCAAACCTGCTCGGAGTAATTCCAAACCCCTTGGGATGTATTTTTTGAAACGAACTTTGTCTTTGTTCAACGATAGATTGGCAAATGCACCGAGGGCTTGTAAGTTTCTCTGCAGAGCAGTCAATGCATAAGCGTACAAAAACTCTCGCTTCTTGAATTTGATGTGTTTTTTCTTAAGACATTCAAGGTAATAGTCGATTAGTTTCTTCTCTATTTTTGGAGTAATATTTACATAACTGTCCCTTAACAGAGCAGCCAAGTCATAGGTGAGTGGACCTATTCGAGCTGACTGATAATCAATGATCTTGGCCTTGCGCCCTTTTATATAGATATTCTGGGATTGGTAATCCCGATGCATGAGGAAATTGCTCCATGGTTTTACGGCTTTTAGTAGTTCCTTAGCGAGTTTCTCAAAATCACCGTTGAGTTTCTCTATTTTCCGCCTTGAGATTTTGCAGTATTGAGTGAGAAAATGTTTCTTGAAGTACTGCTGCTCCCATTTGATATGTTCGTAATCATAGTAGTCCTCAGTTGGTGCATCATCATAACCATCAACTTGGAATTTTACGAGTTCTTTGATCGCGGTCCGATACTGTAAAATAAGGCTTCTCTTTTTCTTGGATAATTCGTATAAAGAATTATCTCCCAGATCTTCCATGAGTATGAGATTCAAGTTTTCATCTGACCAGTGTACTTCTGGTACACTAACACCTTTGTCAAAAAGATGCTTCTGTATTCTCAAATGATACTGAATGTTCTTATCCCAAGCGAGTATATAGGTTTCATTTCCTTTGTTACACCGATAGTAAATCCGATCCGAACCACCAATGCTTATCTTTTCAATAATTTTGTATTCCATTTCTCTCCCGCTTAATGGTTAATCTCAATACAGAACATGTCAGACAATAGGCAATTCATGTATTCACCATCGCCAATTGCACTGTTGCCGAGAACGACCGTATTGGTTAATGCCACCTGATCAGATATTGTGCAATTCGGGCCAACACTAACAAAACCATCGAGTGATGTAGTTTTAACCCGGCTTGTTGGGTCTATGTAAAAAGATGAATCAAATCCATGACCGCCTACGACAACTTTGTCAATAAGTAAGTCATAGTGTACCTGCCAATATGTATCTGGTGAGTTGATGTTGTACCAGTTCATCTTCTTGGGCACGCCCAGAAGGTATTCGCCGTTTTCAAGCATCCGGGTCCACACCTCGACAATATTAAATGTTTCTTTCTTAGGTAAGTAGGAAAAAATGCGCTCCGAAAACACTGCAATACCGGCAAAATCATAGAATGTATCATCGCTGTTCCTGGTGATTTCCTTTATTCTGTGCTCATTGTCTATACCAATAATATTAGCGCCATCATTATTGAGCAAAACAATCGTTGCCGCAGGTTTGCGCGTCAGATGTAACTCTATAACTTCAGCAAGATCAATATCAGCCAGTACATCGCAGGAGTAAAAAATAAAGTCACCCCGAATAAAATCCTTGAAATTTACCAAGGCCCCACCAGTTCCTTTTAAATTCGGTTCAGTTACCATATACAAATTCTCTGAAGACTTTTCTAAATGTTCTCTGATTACCCCTGCTTTATGGAAAAGGTTTATGCCGATTTGCTTTATACCAATATCAAAAAGCCGTGCAATATTGTAATCTATCAAGCGAAAATCAACGATTTGCAGCAGAGCTTTTGGTATATGCTCAGTTATTGGTTTCATCCGATTGCCCATCCCTGCTGATAATAATATAGCATTCATCCCCTTATTCATTATTCCTTGTTTCAGCATCTAAACCCAAACCAAACATCCATCTTTTCCATTCAATAAAGCAGGTATTTTCTTCGTTTTCTCTTGAACCGATATAACTCCATTTGCCATCGTTTTTTTATTGAGTTAATAGAGCGGTTTTTGTCCAGGGCTTGTTTTATCCAGGCGTTACCAGCCAATATGTCAAAGGGTAACCTGCGCATTTCATGCTCGTATGGCGGTCTGCGCCACCTGAATTTACCGGGATATAGACGCTTTATCGCGTGTATTATTTCCAATCCAGCTGAAAACGGATTAAAAAGCCGCATATTGGTTACGTATATCTGTGCACCACCACATAACCGGTTTTTGTATTTGCTAAAGGTCGGAATAAAAAATGCTGGACGGAACATAACACCGGGTATCTTTTTCTTATTCAGTGATTTTACAAACGAAAAAGGACCTATCCAAGGTGCTCCAAAAATCTCAAAAGGTCTGGTCGTTCCTCGACCTTCGGATACATTAGTACCTTCAAGCAAACACACACCAGGATATACCAAAGCAGTTGAAAAACTGGGCATATTCGGTGTTGGTACAGTCCAGTATAACCCAGTATCTTCAAAGCAGAATTCCCGTTCCCAACCTTTCATTTTCACAACCTGAATATCGGCACCAAGGTGGAGTTCATCATTGACCAAATTACAGAGTTCGCCAATCGTCATACCGTGCCGGACCGGAACCGGGTAAAGACCGACAAAAGAGACATATTCTGGTTCAAGAACAGGTCCTTGGACAGTCTTACCATTTAAAGGGTTAGGTCGGTCCAGAATAAGGATTTTCTTGCCCAGACGTGCCACCTGTTCAATCAATAGAATCGCTGACCAGATAAACGTGTAATAGCGGGCTCCGATATCTATCAGATCAATTACCAGAACATCTATCTTTTCCAGTATCGCCTTATCCGGCACAAGACTCTTACCATACAAGGAATAAACCTCAATTTTCCTCTCCTTATCATAGTAGTTTTGCGAACGCACCTGATCTTGTAGGGCACTGAAAAAACCATGTTCTGGTGCAAAAACTGCATTAAACTTGAAAACCTTTTGTTTAGTGAATATCGCGACGGTTGGATCAAAAACAGAATTACAAGATGCGATATTGGTGCACAAGCCGACATTACTGCCCTTGAGCAGGTCAAAACCTCTGCTCATGAGGGTATCTATACCAAGTTGCACTCAGTAGTATATCACAGAAAACAGTCAATGTCAAGGAAAAGTGGTAATCGCTCGATTCACAGCGTATTTTTTGATGAATCTCCGAGAGTCTCGTGAGCGGACAAACCGCTATGTTGTGGGGCGATTTTGTTTTGTTTCCAGACGGTTTTAGGTGTTTACCCCGTTTAGATAGTAAACATCTAACGGGGTTTAGGCATTTTGGATTTTAGGTGTTTGCATTTCCCCCCTTGACAAATGCTAATTGTTGATTATAATGTAAATGAAAATGAAAGTCAAAGTCAAAAATGGATCCAATGGTTATCAAAACAGGTGGTCAAACTACACGAGAGTAAGTCCCAAAAAGGAAAAAGAATTAGATGAAGTCCTTAAATGTCGAGCGAAAAGAGGACTCAAGTTCTCCAAAAAGAGAGCAGCGATCATTGAGTATTTCATCAATATAAATAGACACTATACAGTTGAACAGCTCTACAATGAAATTAAGAGAACCGACTCGAACATAAGTTACTCCACAGTCTATCGTACGCTTAGGCTACTCGTAGACTGCGGAATGGCGAATATACATCATTTTGGCAAAAAGAATGCAAAATTTGAGGTAGTACATAAAGAACAACACCATGATCATCTTGTTTGTGAAAAATGCGGCAGGATTATTGAATTCACGCATGAGGGTATAGAGAAGTTCCAGAATGATGTGGCAAAGAAATATGACTTTGTGATAAGAAGTCACGAACATCAAATCTTTGGTATCTGTAAACGATGTCAGCAGAAGAAATTGCGGAGGTGATAAAATGACAACAATTGATTTATCTCAAATGGTGGCTGGGCAAACCGGTAGGATTATTAGTTTTAACGGAGGTCGAGGCTTAGTACAAAGGCTCGAATCTATGGGTATCAGGCTTGGCGTTCAAATAACCAAAGTCAGTGGTCAGCTTATGCGCGGACCAGTAGTTGTAAGACTCGGCAACACGCAGGTAGCAATAGGTTTTGGCATGGCTCGCAAAATTCTCGTTGAGGTGCATTAGTATGCAAGTGAGGAAAATTCTCCTTGTGGGTAATCCAAATGTTGGCAAGAGCGTAATTTTTTCAAGGCTTACCGGTGTAGGTGTAACCGCCTCAAATTATCCTGGTACAACCGTTGAATTCTGTGGGGGCTATCTTGGTTCGGGTGACAAAAAAATGGATGTTATTGATGTCCCTGGGACATATAGTCTTGATCCCACATCCCCAGCAGAAAAAGTTGCAGTAGAAATGCTCGACAAGGCAATCAAAAACAAAAATACTATTGTGGTAAACGTAATTGATGCCACGAACCTTGAGAGGAATCTAAATTTGACTCTACAACTGCTTAAAAAGAACATCCCAGTAATTATTGCGCTCAACCTTTGGGATGAAGCAAAACACATCGGCATCTCAATTGATGTGGAAAAACTCCAAAAGATTCTTGGTGTTCCTATTGTTCCTACCGTTGCAATAACCGGTCAAGGTATCAAACAACTCGTAAATCGGCTCACCGAAGCAAAACAGGATACCTATGAATATGAAGATGAGGAGCGCTGGCATGAAATAGGTAATATTGTCGAAAAGATTCAGGTAATTAAGCATAAACATCATACATTTGCTGAACGCCTGTCTGATCTTAGTGTCCACCCCTGGACCGGTATACCAATTGCCATAGCGATTATGTACATTATCTTTCAAATCATCAGATTTATTGGCGAAGGTCTAATTGGTTATGTTTTCGAACCATTGTTTGAATACTTATGGGCGCCTGTAATGATGGCATTTTCGCGTGTTTTAGGAGAACAGGGTATAATTCACAATATACTTATTGGCCAGCTCATTGAGGGAAAAATCGATTTTGGCCAATCATTTGGATTACTAACTACTGGATTATTCGTTCCCATTGCTGCTGTTTTACCCTATATTATAGCTTTTTATCTGGTCTTGAGTTTTCTCGAGGATTCAGGATATTTACCAAGACTTGCTGTGTTGCTCGATAAATCAATGCACTCTGTTGGCCTGCACGGGATGGCAATCGTTCCTATGTTATTAGGTTTAGGGTGTAATGTACCTGGAGCACTGGGTACCAGGGTTTTGGAGACAAAAAGAGAACGTTTTATTGCCGCCACACTTATGGCAATTGCAATCCCCTGTATGGCTCAGATTGCCATGATATTTGGTCTGATAGGTAAATATGGCGCAAGAGGGCTCTTCCCGGTCTTTGGAACACTATTTATAGTTTGGTTTGTATTCGGTATACTAATGAATTTAATCATAAAAGGCGAGAGTCCGGAGATATTTACAGAGATTCCGCCGTATCGTCTCCCCTATTTCGGCGCCCTGTTGAAAAAACTTTGGATGCGTATCAAATGGTTTTTAAAAGAGGCAATTCCTTTTGTTCTTTTAGGTGTGTTTATTGTAAATCTTCTCTATTCGCTGGGGATAATTAATTTTTTGGGCAGAATAGCTGCACCGGTAATTACGGAGCTTATGGGTTTACCATTTGAAGCAGTTGGCGCTTTGATAATCGGATTTTTAAGAAAAGACCTGGCTGTTGGTATGCTTGCGCCGTTAGGACTTTCACTAAAACAACTCATTATTGCAAGTGTGGTTTTGACCATGTATTTTCCATGTGTTGCAACATTTGCCATTCTTTTAAAAGAACTGGGGATTATTGATATGATTAAAGCAGCAGTTATAATGATTGTCTCAGCATTTTTTGTTGGTATATTACTAAATCTGATTCTATAATTAATGACAATCAAATTTTTCCAACAAAAATGGCATGGTCACTTGTTTTATTGCTCACATCCTGGACTGTACTGGAATATGTATGGACATGGCTCCTTATCTCAGGACCTTATTCTGTAAATTAGAAAAAGCAATAAAACATATCCTTTCAAAACACTCCTTGACTTTCCAAGCTCAGCACCTATACTCATCGAAATGGTTAGCACTTCTATTGGCAGAAAATCCGCTACAAGAGAAGCTCTTCTTTTATCGATCGGTCTTCTTGTCCCTTGCTCTTTATTCGCTCATCCACATGTGTTTATTGATTATACAGTGAATTTCGTTTTCGACCAAAATGAACTTACCGGCGTGGCAACCCAATGGATTTTTGATGAAATGTACAGCAGCATATTAATTCAAGACTATGATGCGAATAAAGATGGTAAATTTAGCGACCGTGAAATAATAACAATAAAGCAAGATGCATTTTCGAATCTCGAAAATTATAATTACTTCATTTATCTGTCAATTAACAGTAAAAATTTCAAGGTTAAATCAATCAAGAATTTTTCTGTAGATGTGTATGATAACAAAGTTATCTATAGTTTCTTTATCCCCTGCGTCGTACCGGCAACCCTATCGTATAAGAAAATTGAAATCTGCATGTATGATGAAACATACTATGTAGATTTATTACCAGTAGGTGATAATCCCGTCCGTTTCACAAATGCAACAAGTATTGATCATAAATACAAGGTTTTCGAAGACACCAAAACATCCCGAGATTATGGCGAAATCTATCCTTATTCAGTCCACTTAGAATTTAGAAGAAAAGAATGAAAAAAAATACTGTAATACTATTTCTCGTGGCAGTTTTGGCAGCCCAGTCCTTACTTTTTGCACAGGATAACCCATTTATCTCTAAAAAACCGGAAAAAAGTGTGGAAAAAAGAATTCAATACCCGAATTTTATTCAAACATTCATGAAACAAATCTCTTTGCTTCAACATAAAATTAATCAAAAAATTACTGAATTGTCTAAACAAATAAAAGAAAAAAAATCCCCAAAGTCTATGCTTATCATTCTCTTTGTTACATTTATCTATGGTATGGTTCATGCATTAGGACCTGGACACGGTAAAACTGTGACATTTTCGTACTTTTTATCAGAACGTGCCGAAGTGAAAAAAGGAATTATGGTTGGTACTTTAATCGGATTTCTCCATGCCGGGTCTGCACTAATTCTTGTGCTCATTTTGTATTTTATCATTCAACAGTCTTTTTTGCGTCCGCTCGAGGATTTAAGTAGAATAATTAAGTTGATAAGTTATGCCTTGATCACCGCGATAGGTCTATCTCTGTTGCTTAAGGCAACTATTGCTCTTTGGAGAAAAGAAAAAAACGCAGGGAAAAGTACTTATGAAAATCCAGTAACTACTAAAGGCATAATCCCCTTTGCTATTGCTGTTGGTATTATCCCCTGTACAGGTGCTACGATTGTACTATTGTTTTCAATTTCAATGGGCATTCTTGGGATTGGTATTATCAGCACCCTGTGCATGGCGTTAGGAATGGCAACTACCATCTCTCTTGTTGGCGTTTCAACGATTCTGGCAAAAAAAGGGGTAACAAACTTTATTATCAACAGGCCAAAGGTAAATACGATTTTGCAAACAACACTTTCTATAATTGGTGCATTGCTGCTCACACTGTTAGGAATTCTGTTGTTCACAAGTACGCTATAATATGTTGTTAAATAATATTGAAAATATTCTCGATTTATTTTCTGATGGTGTTATTGCCATAGATAAAGATTTGAGAATCATAAGTTTTTCCAAAGGTGCAGAAAGAATAACCGGTTTTCTTGCAGTTGATGTCAATAGTAAAAACTTCAACGAGGTATTCAAGAGTGAACTGGACGTCCATAAATTACCCATAGCTGATGTTTTGGAAAACGGCAAATCACTCGCTAATATCAAAACTAAAATTAATAATGTTGATAACAAACCAACTACGATTTCGATAAATGCAACACCGCTCAAAGACGTTAAAGGTGAAATAATTGGATTGATAGTGAATTTCCGTGATATCGAAGAGGTCTATAAATTGCATGCCGAGCTATTTACGGAGAATGCCCGGCTTATTTCAATACTCAATTCTATTACCGATGGAGTATTGACTGTTGATAATGAATGGCGCATAACGAGCTTTAATCCTGCTGCTGAAAAGATAACCGGTCATAAAGCAGAAAATGTTATGGGGAAACAATGCTACGAGGTCATGAAAAGCGAAACATGCAAAACCAATTGCCCTTTAAGAAAAACCATGGCGACAAAGATACCTGTATATGATTATGAAATCGAAATCGTCGGTGCCCGCGGCGAAATTATACCCATTAGTGTGAATACTGCTCTGTTAATAGATGAACAAGACAATATAATTGGCGGGGTCGAAACCTTTAGAGACCTTTCAATGTACAAACATCTAAGCGAAGAATTGAACTTAAGATACAGTTTTGCAAATATTATAGGTAAAGATAAAAGAATGCAAGAGATGTATAGTCTTTTAGAGGTGGTCAGTCCAACATCCACAACCATTTTAATCATGGGTGAAACTGGAACTGGTAAGGAGTTAGTAGCACGGGCAATCCATCATAATTCATCAAGAAAAAATAATGCGTTTATGAAGGTTGATTGCACTGCATTACCCGAAACACTTTTAGAAAGTGAATTATTCGGTTATAAAAAAGGCGCGTTCACTGATGCGAAAACAGACAAACCAGGCAAATTTCAACTGGCTGATAAAGGTACAATCTTCCTCGATGAAATAGGTGAACTACCCCCTTCAATCCAGGCAAAATTACTCAGGGTATTAGAAGAACATGAACTCGAACCACTCGGTGGCATTAAAACAGTAAAGATCGATGTTCGGATTATTGCTGCGACAAACCGCGACCTGCAGCAGGCAATAAAACAAGGGAAATTCAGGGAAGACTTCTATTATCGTTTGAACGTTGTTCCTATAACCATCCCTCCCCTACGTGATAGACCAGAAGATATTCCACTTCTTATTGAACATTTTATAAAGATATTTGGAAAAAGATTTAATAAAACAATCACTAATGTATCTCCAGATGCAATGGATTTACTCTTAGATTATCCCTGGCCTGGTAATGTGCGACAACTTGAACATGCTATTGAACATGCTTTTATACATTGTACTGGAAAAACAATCCAGGCAAGGCATCTGCCTGATGAGATCAAGAAAAAATCGAGTCCCTTGATAGAGCGCATACTCAATGCAGAAGTTCCTACTAGAGCAATCGAAAAGGAAGTAATTATAAATGCTTTGAGAAGAAATAATTGGGACCGTGAGAAAACTGCAAAAGTATTAAAAATCTCCCGCATCACCTTATGGCGGAAGATGAAGAAATATGCTATACAGAATAAGTAGACAGTAGTCAGTAGAGTGTAAATATAATCGTTTGGATCTACTAATTTATCAAACAATGCCTGATAAATCGTGCAACTACTTGCTTTTCAAAAGCTTTTTAACGGGGCTAAAGCCCCTACTTCAGGAAATCGACAAGCGCTCATGTTAGCCTTTCGTTTGTTCCCTGGTTAATACGGTGCATTATGAGTATATGGTGTTCATATAATTCCAATTTACTTCAATTTGAAACTCAATTGTCTCATAATACTTTTACTCCCTTAAGTAATCGTATATAACTGCTGAAAAAAAGATGTTCCCTAAAATTACTGAACCCTTGCAATGACAATATGTTTTTCCAATCTTTTTCAATAAAATCAAATGCATAAGGGCATTCTATAAGCTTAAAATGAATCCTTGAATAAAAAGGCATTTCCTTTAGTGAGAATTCATTATAGTCTAAAATAAAAAACTCACCACCTTTTTTTAATGCTTTAAAGGTATTCCTAATAATCTGCTTCCTAGCTTTCTGGGGAAATCCGTGCAACACAAAAGAGATAAAGACTTTATCAAAATATCTTCCATAAGCCAAATCCTGATCAATCCTTTCATTGATGATTTTAATATTAGGAACATCTGCACAATTCTTTTTAAATTTAGATATCATCTCTTCAGATATATCAAGTCCTATAAGCTCTCCTCTTGACGAAAAATATTTCCTCATCAAACAAGCATTGCTACCTGTTCCTGCCCCTAAATCAAGAATTTTGTCGGTTGGTTTGATCTTCATTAATCTAACAGCTTTTTGCATTAGAGAAGAGTACATACCAAATGTTAGAATACTCATTAGCCTATCATAATATTTTGCTGTAAATCCA
>JBARXC010000017.1:0-1623 GCA_049647125.1 bacterium
ATTGAAGAGCTTGAAAAACGCGGTCATTCAATAAGTATTACGGCACGGGAATATGCTCAAACAACCGGTATGCTCGATGAATTAGGCATGGAATATACTCTGATAGGCGCTCATGCTGGTGCAAAATTATCGAAAAAACTGTTTGAAGTTATCAAACGAAGCGCAAAACTGGTTACTTATGCTAAAAATAGGAAGTTTGATTTGGCTCTTACATTTAACTCTGCATCGTTGGCGATCGCGGCAAAGATGCTACGCATACGTTCGATAGTTTTTATGGATTACGAATTTCAGCCCTTAAATCACCTGACATTTCGATTATGCAATAGAGTGGTTACTCCAGTGTGTTTTCCTGATGCAGCTCTATTAAGATTCAATGCGCTTGGGAAAACAGTAAAATATGAGGGGTTAAAAGAAGAAGTCTATCTTGTTGAGCATCGTTCCTGTAATAATCCTTTAGAACAATTGAATATAAGTAAAGATAAGGTCATTGTCATTGTGAGACCACCGGCAACTATGGCACTCTATCATCGGTTTAAGAATGATTTATTTTATGAGACAGTTCACCATATATTACAGAACAGGGATGTGGCGATGATCGCTTTTCCCAGATCTGTGGAGCAACGAAAGATTTTTGAATCCTTTGGTGATCCCAAACTCACAATACCACAAAAAGCAGTGGATGGTCGTGATATGTTACATTACGCGGACATGGTATTGAGTGCGGGTGGTACAATGAATCGTGAAGCTGGTGTCCTGGGTGTACCTGCTTATACGGTTTTTAAGGGCAAAATCGGTGCTGCTGATAAGTCTTTAATAGCTCTGGGCAGGATTGTGCCGATACGAAGTAAAGATGACTTCAAGAAAATTGTGATTCAAAAAGCCAAGCAAAAGATTTCTTTAGTCAATCCAAATGTGAGAAAAGCATTGATAAATATTATTTTAGAAGGGAGATGAGATTGCCGCGCTCCCTTTGGTCGCTCGCAATGACAGAGAAGCAGGGTCGCTCGCAATGACAAAGACAGGTCAGTTGCTCGCAATGACAGAGAAGCAGGGTCGCTCGCAATGACCCCATTAGGTGAAACATATCCAACAAGATGTGCAATTTCAAGATTTTCAGTCGGAGTGAGGATATTAAAAAGAGGGATTTATGAGACAGATAGTCCAGAATTTTAAGACTGGCGTATTATCAGTTGAGGATGTGCCGGTGCCGAAAGTTCAAGCTAATGGGTTGCTCGTTAAGAATGCGTTTTCACTGATTAGCGCCGGGACTGAGCGGACGAGTGTTGAATTAGCCAGAAAGAGTCTATTAGGCAAAGCAAAATCACAATCTATCTCGGTTTCGCACGAAAGTGAGAAAGGTGGATTATGGAAAAAATGTGCTTGATAGGTTCAAAATATAAGATATAATGTGCTTATTAGAATAATTTTTTGGAATTTTACCTTGAGCTCTAATTATGTTTCAAGGAAGTATTAAATACCGCTGTTTGTATGTAGCTATTGACAAATACCCGAGTTTTTTGTATAATGAACATGATAAATGGGGGAATTAATATGTTCTATGAACGTGAACTAATGAAAGAGATCACAAAATATCTGGCAGACCGTGAGGCGATTATTGTACTT
>JBARXC010000018.1:0-6867 GCA_049647125.1 bacterium
ATAATTGCTAACCCAATAACTACTTACCATTCCTGTGCGGGGTTGACATTTTTGAATAAGTGATTAATATTAATGAATAGAATAGATACAGAACTACTGGAAGGAGGAATTATGTATAAAGTAGTGATGTTGGTTGTGTGTATGGTATTACTCACCTCTGCGAGTGGTGTGGAGCCGTTTCACATACCCGCTTCGCAAGTGGGGTGCCAGCAAGTCCAGGTAGAGCATCTTGCGGTGCCAGTAACATGCGACTATACTGGCGTGACGACTGTACCTCCCTGGCTTACTCTGGATGCGCCTTGGGACCCCAATGTTCAGGTCCCAGATGTCTACGATCTTGATGACCAGCTTATCTCTATGGCTGAGGACGCTACTGGCAGGATCTATGTTTGTTATGAAGCCATTACCACTGGCGGTGACTACCGTTTTGGAATAGCGACCAGTACTGATCAAGGTGTGTCATGGGATAATAGAGCTTGGGGTATAACTGGTTATGATATGCGCTATCCTGAAATTGCCATTACTGATGATGGGAAGATCTATGTTTTTGGTTCGCTCACGGGGGGTGGTGCATATGTTGATTGTCCATGCTTTATGCGTTCGAATATTGGTGGATATAATGATCCTGATAATCTCGCCGGCGTTAGCGTTTTTGGTAGTCTTCCCAATTTTACATATCCGGAAGTTGTAACCTGGGGAAATGGTAATCAATTTGTCATAGCTCAATATCTTGATACTGCAACACCGCAAATATTTTGTCTTTTCTCACACGATTCAACAAGTTATTATGGTCTGAGTTTTGCTCCTTCAGGCGGTGATCCTGAGAAGGCATCAATCAGTGTCGATGTTGTCGGTAATGACACGATATTGATTCATGGTATAGAATATTACGATGCTACTGGCAGCGATTGGGATGTCGTATGTTATTTAGATACACTTAATGGCTCGGGCGGATTATACGGCTGGGGTACAGGCAATACCAATGATGACCGATACCCATCAGTATTCGCTTCCCAGGGCTATGCATATATTGCTTATCAGGCAGATGTTGGTGGTGAGCATGACATCATGTTCAGCTATTCAACTGATTATGGCGAAAACTGGTCAGCAATCGATGATTTGACTAATGATGTTGCAGATGAGACATACCCAAGGCTTTACGGTTATAATTCGATAATCGGTTGTGCCTACAACTACGCACAGAGTGATGTGTATTTCAACTACTCGATAAGCTATGGTCTGACAGGAACATGGTTAGCGGCTCCAGAGAGAATAACTGACAACAGTTCAGCTAATCCGAACTATCACTGTGTGGGCCTACTCTATACAACGGATTATCTGTATTCGGCATGGGAAGACACGCGTAGCGTAGGCACTGATGGTATAGAAATTTATACAGCACGAAGAACAACGCCAATTGGCGTAGCAGAGAGCGATGATGCCTTCTTAATACACAATATCGCGTTTGCACCAAATCCATTCAGAGACTTGATTCGCATTGATTACAGCGTACCATATTCACAGGATATCAATATTACGGTCTATGATGCAAGTGGTAAAAGCGTACGAACCTTGGTTGACAAGGTACACGAGCCAAAAAGATTTTCAGCTATCTGGGATGGTAAAGACAATTTCGGCAAGCGAGTTTCTGCTGGTGTGTATTTCTGTCAGATCGAAGCAGGGATGAATGTTATATCGAACAAACTTGTTCTCGTAAGATAATTGCCAAACATGCGCATTAGGGGTCGGGTCTTTGATGATCTGACCCCTTTTTCTTTGCCTGCATACTAAGATAGGCGTAGATAAAGCCGTCTATGTCACCGTCCATGACTTTGTCGATCTGCGATGTTTCGCGGTTTGTCCGGTGGTCCTTTACTAATTTATACGGATGAAAAACATACGAACGAATTTGATGCCCCCAGGCAATGTCGGTTTTCTGAGCCTCAAGCTTATTCAATTTTTCTTCTTCTTTTTTCCGGTAATGTTCATACAATCTAGAGCGCAGGATCTTCATGGCATTTACCTTGTTATGGAACTGGGAACGTTCGTTCTGGCACTGTACAGTGATACCGGTGGGGATGTGAACGATACGGACTGCCGAGGCGACTTTATTTACGTTCTGACCACCGTGCCCGCCTGCCCGGAATGTGTCGATACGCAAATCGTCTTCATTGATTTCAAAATTTACTTCCTCAATTTCCATATAGGCAAAGACTGATGCGAAGGATGTATGGCGCCGTGCATTTGTATCAAAGGGCGAAATGCGGACTAAACGGTGTATCCCTAGTTCGGCTTTCAGTAAACCATATGCATAGTTGCCGGTTACTTCAATAGTGGCATCTTTGATACCGGCAACTTCACCAGGTAATAGATTGAGGACGCGGTGCTTGAATTTCTTTTGCTGCAGCCACCTCAAGTACATTCTGAAGAGCATTTCTGCCCAGTCGCAAGATTCTGTACCACCTGCTCCCGGGTGGATGGTGAGGATACAATTTTTGATATCATCCTCATTACTTAAAAGAAGTTTTGCATCAAGGTCCCGGATTCTTCGGTCTACTTCTTTGATCTCATAAATTGCTTCCTTGATCATTTTATTGTCGAGCTCAGGCAATGCGATGAGGTCAGCGAGCAATCCGATATCTTCTTCGAGATGGTGTATTTCATCGAGCCAGAACTGCTTCTCGCTGATTGCCGACATTACCTTTTGGGCGGATCGCTTATCTTCCCAGAAATTTGGTGCAGTTGTTTTCTGCTGGAGTTTTACAATATCTTGTTCTATGGCTTTTAGGTCAAAGATGCTCCTTTAGATTTTGGAAGCTTATTTTGAGGTTTTTTATATCTTCAAGGTTTATTTTTTTGAGGTTGCCGGATTTATCCATTTGTTACTCGCGTTTTTTCTCGCGCTTTTTTGGTTTTACGGTTTTTTTCTTGGCATAGCGCCTGATGAACTTTTCGACCCGACCGGCTGAATCCACGATTTTCTGCTTGCCGGTGAAAAAGGGATGGCATTTCGAACATAGGTCAACTGATATTTTTTCCACTGTCGACCTTGTCTCAATTTTATTACCACAGGCACAGCTTATTGTGCACTTAACATACTTGGGGTGTATTTTCTCTTTCATATTTGCACTCCTTATATACTATCGTTCATTGATTTGAGGAACTCTTTGTTTGTTTTTGTTCTTCCCATTTTCTCGGTGAGAAACTCCATTTGCTCGATGACGTTCATCTCGGACAGGAATTTACGAAGAATCCATAAGCGGTGAAGTTCAAATTCAGCGAGTATCAATTCTTCTTTTCTGGTCCCCGATTTGTACAGGTCCAGAGCTGGGAAAATCCGACGGTCAGATAGATGACGGTCAAGGATTAACTCAAGGTTACCAGTGCCTTTGAATTCTTCAAAGATCACCTCGTCCATTCTTGAACCGGTATCCACCAGCGCGGTAGAGATAATTGTCAGACTTCCTCCTTCTTCGATCTTACGTGCTGCACCAAAGAACCTTTTTGGTTTTTGAAGTGCAGTTGAGTCCAAACCGCCAGACAGGGTTTTGCCGGAATGAGGTACGACTGAATTATGCGCTCGGGCAAGCCGTGTGAGACTGTCAAGTAAGATAACGACATCAGTCTTTGTCTCTACCATTCTCTTTGCTCGCTCGAGAATAATTTCTCCGACTTCGGTATGCCGATCCGGTGTTTCGTCGAAAGTTGAAGAGACAACCTCAGCGTCCACAGAACGTTCGAAATCAGTGACTTCTTCGGGTCGTTCATCGATCAAAAGCACGATAAGGTATATTTCAGGATGATTTGTCCTTATTGAATTAGCTATTTTTTGGAGCAGTATTGTCTTACCAGCTCGGGGCGGAGAGACGATTAAACCCCGTTGGCCTTTGCCAATTGGCGTGAAGAGATCAACGATTCTCATGCAAAGGTCGTTCTTTTCTTCGATTTCGAGATGGATTCGCTCAACCGGATAAAGCGGTGTCAGTTTATCAAAGACTACCCTTGGTTTGAATTGACCGAGCGCGATATTGTTGATTTTTTCGATTTTGATCATTGCGAAGTATCGTTCGCCTTCGCGCGGCGGTCGTGCAAGTCCCCGTATGTGGTCGCCGACCTTAAGGTTGAACTTGCGAATTTGCGAAATCGATAAGTAAATATCATCCTGGCTTTGTAAATAGTTGTAATTCGGTGATCTGAGAAAGCCGTAGCCGTCAGGATGGATTTGCAGGACGCCTTCAACCGGTACAAGTTCGCCTCTCTGTGCTTCAGCTTCGATTATTGCATGAATCAAGTCCGGTTTCTTGAGATCAGTATAGTTCTGAAGTCCCAGTTCTTTAGCCATACTTTGAAGTTCAGTTACTTTCTTTTTGCCGAGTTCTATTACTTCCATATAACACCTTCCATTATCATATTTTTATTTCTCCTTTTTTCAATCATTGTCTAAAAATTTCATTCGTAAATCTGGGCAGGAATTTGTGCAACATATTCTAAAGGAAATACCTTTGTCCTATATTTCATCAAAAATCAGATAATTTTACTCCACTTCCGATCCCCTTAACCAAAACCCATTTTATTATTTGGAAATATAAGGATAATTTATTATACTTATATTTTATTTCTTGTCAAGACCTAATATATGGATACATGCTGGTATCCATATATTTCGATTACAGAGATGCAGGAAAGATTACAGTGATATTTCATGACAATAAATCTCATATAAGAATGGATGATATTAAGTAATCGCGACCATTTTTTCAATCGCCTTTAACGCTTGCTTTCGAATAGCTTCATCAACATGGACTTCATGCTTCATATCTTGGAGCGCCCACAGTACTTTCTCCAGACTATTTAGCTTCATATTAGGACAGATCGCATTGGGACTGCCGGCAATGAATTTTTTATCAGGGTTTTCTTTTTGTAGGGGATAGAGCATGCCGACTTCAGTGCAGATTATGAATTCGCTTGTTTTGCTGTTTTTAGCATAGGATATCATCTGTGACGTTGAGCATATTCGGTCGGCGATTTCCTGGACCTCAATCAGGCATTCGGGATGAACCAGGACTTCAGCTGTCCGGTGTTCTCTTTTGATTTTTTCGATGTCTGATCTGGAGAAGACCATGTGGGTTGGGCAGTAACCTGACCAGAGGTAGAATTTCTTGGTCTTGTTCTGTCGCTCGACATAAGAACCGAGATACTTGTCAGGTATGAAGATTATTTCTTCATTTCTAAGTGAATTGACAACCTTGACCCCGTTTGCAGAAGTGCAACAGATATCTGAAAGGGCTTTTACCTCAGCTGTGGAATTGACATAGGTAACCACTGCGGCACCAGGGTGCTTTTCTTTTTCCCGACGCAATTGCTGGTCTGTGATCATGTCTGCCATAGGGCAGCCAGCATGTAGATCAGGGATTAGAATTTTTTTACCGGGGTTGAGAATTTTTGCGGTTTCCGCCATAAAATGGACTCCGCAAAAGAGAATTACTTTACAGTCGAGCTTTTGAGACAGCCGTGCGAGCTCCAGGGAATCACCTGTGAAATCAGCGATGTCCTGGACTTCGGGCAATTGATAATTGTGGACGAGTATGACGGCATTCTTTTCTTTACGCAGCAGACTGATTTCCTCGGTGATTTTTTGCATATGGTTTTAATCAGTAATCGATGAACTGAGAATATAGTGGATAGGGTTAACTGGAATCTGGGAAACACGCACTTCATAGTGAAGATGCGGACCAGTGCTCTTTCCTGTGCTGCCCACATAGGCGATGACATCACCTCTGTTCACTTTTTCTCCTTTTTCAAGGGCTAGCCTCTGGCAATGTCCATACAGAGTCGTGTAACCATAGCCATGGTCTATTTCAAGAGCCAAACCAAAACCTCGTCTTTCTCCAGCAAACTTCACTGTGCCATCAGCCGGTGCAATAATTGGCGTGCCTGGTGGTGCGGCGATATCCAAACCCTCATGCATCTTCACCTGACCAGTAAAGGGGTCGATACGGTAGCCAAACCCGCTCATGAACCATCCCTGGACCGGTATTATGGAGGGTGTATGCTCTCGTAAAAATTTTTTCTCGTCGAGATATTGGATGATATTGGTAAAGCTCTCTTTTTGCAGTCGGGAACGTGAGAGCAAATGATCCAGAGTTGTTGACAAGCTCGCCAGATCACTGTACACACTGGTTGATAACCCCTCATCATTATTGAAGATACTGGAGCCGCCAACCCCCATGCTGCGCAGGTCATTGTTTATTGGATTGAGAGAAGCATAAGTCCGGAGTTTCTTGTCATATTCTTCCAGGCTATCAACCAGAATAGCCAAATCAGCGATTTCCTGTTCGATCCTTCCAATCTCGGCATGCACTAGTTGATTTTCTTGGTTTAACCGTTCGAACTTTCTTTTGTCGACGCGGTGAGACGTAAATATCGTGATATTATAGATAAAGAGTACTAATACTGCAACGAACACTAAACACGCAAGGATAGCAAATACAAATTTCATGTGCACATTTATTCTTTTATTATCTTTGCTTGAAATTAGAATGATGTCCAAGGGAGCGTCTCCAAACATATTATACAAACGATTATGAAAATGTCAAGAGGAGGAGAGTGGTATGTTAATGCCTTTTTCCCTGGCAAAAGCCATGGCATCTTTATACCCGGCATCATAATGTCGCGCAATGCCAAGACCAGGATCATTGGTCAGAACACGCTCGATGCGGGTATCCATATCATCGGTGCCATCACATACCAGAACCTGACCCGCATGTATTGAATACCCGATGCCCACACCACCGCCATGATGCACAGAAACCCAGGAAGCTCCTGAAGCAGTATTGAGAAGTCCGTTCAATATGGGCCAATCAGCAA
>JBARXC010000019.1:0-17762 GCA_049647125.1 bacterium
CCCTAAATCAAGAATTTTGTCGGTTGGTTTGATCTTCATTAATCTAACAGCTTTTTGCATTAGAGAAGAGTACATACCAAATGTTAGAATACTCATTAGCCTATCATAATATTTTGCTGTAAATCCAGTGATTTCAACCTTTGACTCTGGATAATAAGAGCACATCCGTCCCCCTATATAACGTCTTTTCAACCTTCTTGTAAATTAGTAAATGGTGGAATATTCGCGTTTACATCCTTTACATAAGCCTTTTTTAACTCTTTTTCTGCTTAAGCATTTCTAAATACTCTTCTGCATACTTACCATTTATAGCGCCTTTAAACTTTTCTCCTCTCTTTATTTTTTCCATAGCCAGATATTCACTTGTAGCCATACCAGCAGTAGCACCATTAGAAGCACATGTAATGAGATGCTTGTCACAGCCTGTCATCTCTCCACAAGCGAATATCCCTTCCTTGCTAGTCATCATAGAATTATTCACTTTCACGAAAGATTCATTAAGCGCAAGTTCGGATTCCTCTGCCAATTTAATATTGGGTTCTGTACCCACGCAGATTACAATCCAATCGAGAGAAACATCCTTCTCCTCATTGGTTTTGTTATTAACAAGAATAGCCCCTTTTACAACATCATCTCCTTTTATCTCTTTTAATTCGGTATTGTACCAGATATCAACCCCTTCTTTCTGTAATCTTTTAATCATTGGAGGATACGCACGCATCGAATCGCGGCGATGAATTAGAAAAACCTTTTCGGCTTTAGTATTAGCTAAAAGTGCACTTTTTGCGGTGGTATTTCCACCACCTACTACTAAGACCCTTTTGCCTGAAAATTTCTCATAGTCGCGTTTGGCATAATAGGATACGCCTTTACCTACAAATTGTTTTTCTCCAGGAACTCCCAGTTTTTGCATATTACTCCCAGTCGCCAGGATAATAGTCTTTGTTCTGTATCGATTTTTTTCGGTAATAATAACCTTCTCTTCAGTATCTATTTTCATTGCTTCCTCTTGTCTAATCTCTGCTCCGGCACCTTTTGGAGGTGGGGATGTGACCTGTTTTTTGAGATTCTCCATTAGAATTGCCCCATCATCTGGTGGAAAACCCGGATAATTCATAACAGTATATGCAATAGCAGCCTGGCCACCTACCCAGTTACCTTCTAAAATTAAAGTATTCCATCCATCAAGACTTGTAAATATGGCTGCTGACAGCCCAGCAGGGCCTCCTCCAACAATAATTATATCTCTCATCTCCATAGAATTTCTCCTTTTCTTATGAGAGTATTAAATGCTTTCTATTCTCACACTTTTCTTTTTCCTGTATTACCTTATCCATATTAGCATGGACAAGTTGAATTGCATCATCAATAGTTTCTCTCCTCGCAACTATGCATACGAATTTTTTCAACAATCTGAGAATATTGGGTCCAAACCTTCTGCCCACAACAACATCAATACCCTGTAGAGCTGATGATGTCGCCTTAGCTTTCCTTGGGTCACCGTGTATTATGGATTCATCACCTTTAAACTTTACATTCTCCCTTTTTTCCACAAACTCTTCTTTGTCATCAGAGAACCTATATACATGAAAATGCTTGGCCATGCCAAAGTGGTCCTTGTTTAGACTCTTTCCATCGTCTGTACCAAAGGCTATTAATAATTCCATTAACACCTTCTACGTATTAAATACCTTTCCAGTTCTTCTTTTCCATTGCCAAAAAGGCTTGGCGTTCCTCATCGTTCATTACATCTATCTTCACTTTAACTTCCGCGCCCAGTTTCTTTATTGGCTCTCGTACGCTATTTATAAGGTAATCTTTGATGGGAATTTCTGGAAATGGAAATGCCAAGGTAAGTTCGACTTTGTCATTCCCGATGGTTATATTTTTCAGTATTCCCAGGTTTATCAATGTGTGGTCGATTGCCGGATGTTTTATTTTGGATAACGCTTGACGAACCTCTTGTTCTGAAATACTTTTAGCCATTATTTCTCCTCCTGAAATCACCCTTTGTTTTCTTCTAAATGCGGTTCTATCTTTTTCTTAAGGTCAGCTTCATAATTTGGTGTGACTCCAATAATTTGGTCCACTACCTCACCATTTTTATAGATATTCAATGTGGGTATGCTCATGATGGCATATTTCATAGCTGTTTGGCGTCCTTCATCAACATTCAACTTGCGTACCTTTAATCTCGCCTGATATTCTTGAGCTATTTTCTCCAGCACTGGAGCAGCTATCTGGCAAGGTCTACACCAAGGAGCCCAGAAATCTACTACTACGGGAAGGTCTGATTTCAATACTTCACGCTCAAAATCCTCATCCCCCACATTAATTGGTTTTCCTTCTTCCATTTTTATCCTCCTTTAAGTTTAATTGACAGTTTGCAAAAAATCCTAAATTTTTCTTTTTTAACACCTTACCACGGAGTCAGTCCTTGACCTTTCAAAATTTTCTGCTTTATATAATAAATGTTCAATAACATCCTCTAGGGTAGAATCCTTCAGCATCTTTTTCACTAACGAAATTACCGATTCTTTCAATTAATGACATTCTAATCACCTTCTATAAATATCAATCTATAATTCATAAGTTTATTGTAACTAAAATTTATCGAAAGTCAACCAAACAAAACGAAGGCGTCAAGATATTGTTACCAGTTCAAAGCGGCGAAAAAAAAATTATCAGCCAGCTAATTTATCTTCTGTGCCAACCCCAAATTTGCTTGGGAATGGATATACCACTGGTTTATAAGAATAAAACAAGCTTTTCATTATTTTATCCTGTTTTAATTACAATGCCTTGTAGATTGTTATAAAAGCAAGAGATATAATGAGTATTGTGAGCCCAATTTCTAACCAAAATGGCTTTGTCTTTAACGAAGCTTTACTTCCAATTCTTGCACCAATCATTGATCCTATAAGTACAAATGACGCTGGAAGCCAGATTATATTACCACGATGCCAGTATATTGGTATAGCACCAAAGGCAGTGAAAATTGATACAGTTAATGAAGTGGCGATTGCTTGATGAGTATCAAGACCAAGACTTTTAAAAAGGGCTGGAAAGATTTGACCTCCACTACCACCCCTTAAACCGGTTATAAAACTTACAAAAAAAGAAGAACCAAAGATATTTTTCTTAGTAGGTTTAACCTTTTGAGTAAACTTTGGCACAATCCTACCTAAGTGAATGCCAAATGCTACTATAAAACAAAGGCTAACAAAAATAATTGCCAAGATTAGCGTCGGGATAAATCCGACAGAAATTGCGCCTATTATTTCTCCTAAGACACCCCCGACAATCGCATAAATTACTATTTCTTTTGCGATATTTTTTCTCTGACTCATTGCACCTACTAAGGATGAAAAAGGGATAACAAAAAAATTAATTCCGAAGGCACTTAATAAAGGCAAACCTGCAAGATTAAGCAAAGGTATTCTTACAGTTCCTCCGCCAATTCCAAACATACCGCTCATAAAACCTGCGAAAAGTCCTATGCAAAGATAAATTAGGATTTGTATTATCATTATCATAATATTCACCTTTTTATTAGGCTTTGTCCTCTAAATTCTTTGCCCCCAATTTCATATAACTCGTTCATATCTGAATTGATCAATAAAAATAAGCTATTCCTTTTGGTCTGGTGAATTCTTTCGAATATACAACTTTAATCTTCATCTTTACCTCACCAAATTTTATTAATACTTCCTTTCTCTACCCCGTTAGAAATCAATCCTGTCCAAAGGATTTGGCGGCAGCCGCCTCGGAGCGGTTTATTTCTAACGGGGTCCGAATATCGCGGTTCCTATCCTGACCATGTTGCTTCCTTCTTCAATTGCAACTCTATATGAATTTGTCATTCCCATGGAAAGATATTTCATATCCACTTTTGGTATATTAAGACCTCTGATTTTTTCAAATGTCTCTCTTGTTCTTCTAAAGTATGGTCTAGAATCCTCAGGGTTTCCAAACCTGGGGCCCATGGTCATCAAACCTTCCACTTTTAAATGCTCAAACTTTGAGGCATCCCTGATTAATTTCTCTATGTATTCTTCAAATGGTTCATGTTCTTCTGGCTTCACTCCAGCTTTCGAATCCTCGCTACCAATATTTATTTCTACTAAAACAGGAATTACACCTCTACCCGCTCGCTTTGCTCTTTTATCTATAGCTTGAGCTTTCTCCAAAGAATCTATAGTCTGTATTATATCAAAAACTGAGAGGGCTTTATTTATCTTGTTTTTCTGCAAATGACCTATCATATGCCACTTGATAGTATTCGCCTTTTCGCCTAATTCTTGCTTCATTTTTTCAGCTTCCTGAACATAATTTTCCCCTAAATCTCGCGCTCCTGCTTCTATAACTTCTACAATTTCCTTTGGTGTTCTTGTTTTTGATGCTACTACTATTAAAATATCCTCTGGGATTTCTTCTCTTATTTTTAGGTAATTTTCAGTTATACCCATTTTTATTTACCTCCTTCAAGTTTTTTGACATTTATCCAAGCATTGTCTATCTCCAAGCTATAAAGAAATTTTGAGTACCGAAACAGGTTCGAATATCCTACCATACTGGTGATATATCCGAACTCCGCATTTAAAATACCGCGTAACCGCATCATTCGATTATACCAAGACATTTAAAATAATCAAGTTTTTTTAAATGTCATTGCGAACCCTGTTAAATGACGACCAATGTGAATAATGCGTATTAAAATCTGTTATTTTACGACAAATGGAAACTTGCTACTAAAAAATTTTGAAATTTTGGATAACTTATCCTCTCCTCCCTTTGTTAAATCGTTGTTATTTATATGCGAATTGCCTCTTGACAAACTTCGCTTTCCAATTATAATGATTACATATTTACAATGATTACAAATAGGTAGTATCAAAGAATAATTTAAAAACAGGTTTTCTTATTCTGATTCATTGAGAATGTTAAGAATAAAAGGAGGATGGTGTGTTCAAAAAGATTAAAAAAAGAGATGGTAGAGTAGTAAATTTTAATGCTCAAAAAATTACCGATGCGATTGCTAAAGCAGGTGAAGCTACTAATGAATTTGATAAAAAAATTGCTCAAAAACTCACTCTCAAAGTTCTAAATTTGGCTCAGCAGGCAATTGCTCAAAAGATACCAACAGTTGAAGGCATTCAGGATGTTGTTGAAGAAGTTCTATTGTCTTCTCCTTATCGCGGAACTGCCCGGGCTTATATTATTTATCGGGATCAGCATGCCCGAATCAGAGAAATTACTGCCAAAGCTAATGTCGATATTGTTGATCAATATTTAGAACAAATTGACTGGCAGGTCAATGAGAATAGTAATATGACGTTCTCATTGCAAGGATTGAATAATTACATTTCTTCAGAGGTCAGTAAAGCATATTGGCTCAACAAAATCTATCCTGCAGAAATAAAAGAAGCTAACACCAGCGGCGACTTTCACATTCACGATTTAAATATCCTGTCTGTTTACTGCGTTGGATGGGATTTATATGACTTGCTGGTTCAAGGGTTCAAAGGTGTAATAGGAAAGGTAGAAAGTAGACCAGCTAAACATTTTAGAAGTGCATTGGGACAAGTGGTTAATTTTTTCTACACTCTACAAGGTGAGGCTGCTGGTGCTCAGGCATTTTCCAATTTGGATACACTCTTGTCACCTTTTATAAAATACGATAAACTAAATTATAAGGAAGTGAAACAAGCCTTACAGGAATTTATTTTCAATGTAAATGTACCTACCCGGGTTGGTTTTCAATCTCCATTCACTAATATTACGTTGGATTTAACTGTTCCTAGTTACTATGCTGACCAGGGCGTTGTTATTGGAGGCAAAGCACAAAGCGCAACCTATAAAGATTTCCATGAAGAAATGAATACATTCAATAAAGCCCTTTTTGAAGTAATGATGGAAGGTGATGCTAAGGGCAGAGTATTTACCTTCCCAATTCCTACTTACAATATCACAAAAGATTTTGATTGGGATAATCCTGGTCTAAAGGGATTATGGCAGATGACTGCCAAGTATGGAATACCCTATTTCTCGAATTTTATAAATTCCGATATGAAACCAGAGGACGCTAGATCAATGTGCTGTCGTCTGAGAATAGACAACAGAGAATTAACAAAAAGAGGTGGCTCACTTTTTGGTTCTAACCCTTTGACCGGTTCAATTGGTGTAGTTACAATCAATATGCCAAGACTTGGATATCTGTCAAAGAATGAAAATGAGTTTATAGAAAGATTGGAAAAACTAATGATTTTAGCAAGCAAAAGTTTAGAAATAAAGAGAAAGATTTTAGAAAAATTTACAGAAACAGACCTTTATCCTTATGCAAAATACTATTTAAGAAACGTGAAGACACGATTCAATGAATACTGGAAAAACCATTTTTCAACAATCGGTTTAGTTGGAATGAATGAAGCGTGCCTGAATTTGTTCGGAGAAAACATCGCCGCGGAAAAATCTCAAGCCTTTACGCTGAGGGTCTTAGATTTTATGAGAGAAAAACTAATAGAATTTCAAGAAAAAACCGGGAATAATTATAATCTTGAGGCAACACCTGCTGAAGGAACAGCTTATCGCTTGCCAAAGAGAGACAAAGAAAAATTCCGCCAAATAATATGTGCCAATGAAGAAGAATATAAAAAGGGAGCCGAACCATTCTATACAAATTCCACTCAGCTGCCTGTTAATTTTACAGATGATATTTTTGAAGCCATTGAATTGCAGGATGATATCCAAACAAAATATACAGGCGGGGTAGTTTTGCATATCTTCGCAGGTGAAAGAGTTAACGACTATAACACAGTCAAGGTTTTAATCCGTAAGGTCTGTGAAAACTTTCATCTACCCTACTTAACCTTTACGCCTACTTTCAGTGTCTGCCCTACTCATGGCTATTTAGCTGGAGAACACAGTGAGTGCCCAAAATGTGGTTTGCAATCTGAGGTTTACTCACGTGTCGTAGGTTACCTCCGACCAGTTAAACAATGGAACAAAGGCAAAAGCGAGGAATTCAAATTGAGAAAAACATTCAGGACATAGATTATGATTATTGTTGTTTTCCTAAGACTTTTGTTCTTAATACAGTATTTTCCCTGATTATGAGGAGTACATAATGAAAGCAATCTCAAATATGGGGAAATTAAAAAATATCTTAAAGGAAAAGGATCTTAAACCGACATATCAACGATTAAAGGTTCTCGAATACCTGGATAAGCATATGAATGGCCATCCTACTGTAGAAATGATTTATGAGGCATTGGCCAAAAACATACCGACAATGTCGATGACAACTGTTTATAATACTCTAAACGCCTTTCTAGAAAAAAGATTGGTGTCTGCCGTAACTATTACCGGAACAGAAATTAGATATGATTTCAATACCTCTCCCCATCACCATTTTCTTTGTAAAAAATGCGGTAGAATAATAGATATTGATATTAAATGTCCTGTTGTAGATAAAAAGAAAATTTACGGGCATAGAATAGAGGAATTTCATCGATACATAAAGGGTGTTTGTAAGGATTGTCTTAAAAACGAAAAAAATAAGTCTAAACATAATAATGATTCTTGATGTCAAAGATTAAGATGGTATGAAGGTTTGACATCTATTAAAAAGGAGGAAACATGAAAGAAAAGGTAGAAAAAGTCCTGGATGAAGTAAGACCAGGTTTGCAAGCAGATGGCGGTGATGTTGAATTAGTCGATGTTACTGAAGATGGCATTGTCAAGGTGAAACTAACCGGTGCATGTGCAGGCTGTCCAATGAGCACACTCACCCTTAAGATGGCTATTGAGAAAAGATTAAAAGAAAAAATTACTGAAGTGAAAGCAGTGGAGCAAGTATTTTAGTAATGGATACCAGATTATCAGAGGATCAGGATGAAGAATATCAGCACACCAGATAATCAGGAGATTAAGGAGTAAAGAAAAAAATGATAAAAACTGCTAACCTGATATCCTGTTATCCTAATATCCACGAAGGGCTTTCCCACATAGAAGAGTGTATCAGCCTCTGGCTGATAAAAGGAGATAAATCATGAAAAGTTTAAAAGGCACAAAAACAGAGAAAAATCTTTTGACTGCTTTTGCAGGAGAATCACAGGCAAGAAATCGCTATACCTATTTTGCATCTAAAGCGAAAAAAGAAGGTTATGAACAGATCTCTGGAATATTCGCAGAAACCGCAGATAATGAAAAAGAACATGCTGAAAGATTATTCAAATTCTTAGAAGGCGGTGAAGCAGAGGTTGCTGCTGCTTTTCCTGCCGGAATAATTGGTAAGACAGAAGATAATCTCAAGGCATCTGCTGCTGGTGAAAATTATGAGCATACCACTATGTATCCTGAATTTGCAAAAGTCGCTGAGGAAGAAGGATTTGATGATATTGCAGCTGTTTTCAGGGCAATTGCCGTAGCTGAGAAGCAACATGAAAAACGGTATCTGGAATTAGCCAAGAACATTGAAACAAAGAAAGTCTTCAAAAGAGAAACAGTAAGAAAGTGGCGTTGCAGGAATTGTGGTTATATTCATGAGGGCACTGAACCACCAAAAAAGTGCCCTGCTTGTGCCCATGCAAAGGCATATTTTGAATTGTTAGCAGAAAACTGGTAACCTCGTCGATGAATAAAAAAGCACTCTGGAAAATTAGTTATGGAATCTATATTATTAGTTCAAAAAAGGAAGGCAAGTTTAATGGGCAGATTGCGAACACTGTATTCCAGTTGACTGCAGAGCCACCAACAATAGGTGTTTCTATAAATAAACAGAACTTGACCCATGAATATATCCAAGAAAGCAAAGTCTTTACTGTTTCTATTCTATCCACCCAAGCCACGATGAAATTCATCGGACTTTTCGGATTCAAATGCGGCAGAGATATTGAAAAGTTCAAAGATATTGACTATAAAATCGGTAAAACAGGTGCGCCAATAGTCATGGAAAACACGATAGGTTATTTAGAATGCGAAGTCATAAGCAGTATGGATGCCGGCACCCATACCCTGTTTGTCGGAAAGTTAGTTAATGCAGAAATAATAAATAATAAAGAGCCCTTGACTTATGAATACTATCATCGAGAATTAAAAGGTAAGGCACCGAAAACAGCGACAACTTACATCAAAGAAGAACCAGAAAAATTAAATAAATCAGATAAACCAAAAAAGGAGCAAAAAATGGTAAAATATAAATGCACAGTATGTGGGTATGTATATGATCCGGAAAAAGGTGATCCGGATTCAGGTATAAAACCAGGAACACCATTTGAACAAATACCGGATGACTGGGTATGTCCGGTGTGTGGGGTTGGAAAAGATAAGTTTGAAAAGGAGCAATAAATATGGCAGCGAATAAATTAAAGCCTGATGTCTTTTCAATGGGCGCAATTGATTGGGATAGAAGATTATTTGACGAATTAATACCTTTACCTGATGGCACAACTTATAATTCATATCTTATTAAAGGTAGTAAAAAAACAGCGCTGATCGATACTGTTGATCCGACAAAAGAACAGGTACTGCTTGAGCACCTAAGTTCACTGGGTATCAATACTATCGACTATGTCGTTTCCAACCATGCTGAGCAGGATCATTCGGGCACCATACCAAAAATATTGAATACTTATCCAAAGGCAAAGGTTGTAACCAACCCAAAATGCAAAGGGATGCTAATAGATTTATTATTGATTCCTGAAGATAAATTTATAGTAGTAAATGATGCTGACACTATGTCCCTGGGAAACAAAACTCTCCAGTTCATTATGGCACCCTGGGTTCACTGGCCTGAGACGATGCTCACGTACCTGCAGGAAGATAAGATCTTATTCCCATGCGACTTTTTTGGTTCACATCTTGCGACGAGTGATCTCTATGCAATAGATGAAGCAAGGGTCTATGAATCGGCAAAGCGATACTATGCAGAAATCATGATGCCATTCAGAAATAATATCAAAAAGCATATAGAAAAACTAAAGGACTATAAAATTGAAATGATTGCACCAAGTCATGGTCCGGTCTATAATAAGCCGGAATTTATTCTCAATGCATATAAGGGCTGGGTATCAGATGATGTCAAGAACCAAGTCATCATTCCCTATATCTCGATGCATGGTAGCGTTGAAAAAATGGTAAACTATTTCATCGACGATCTTGTGAAAAGAGGCATAACAGTAAAACCATTCAATTTAACAAAAACAGATATTGGTGAGCTGGCAAAGGCTCTGGTTGATGCTGCTACCATTGTCATTGCAAGTCCCACAGTACTTGTTGGTCCACACCCAGCTGTAGTCTATGCAGCCTATCTTGCTAATGCATTGAGACCAAAGACAAAATTCGCATCTATCATAGGTTCATACGGTTGGGGTGGTAAAATGCCAGAAACCATTCAAGGTATGCTCGGAAATCTCAAAGTAGAACTTCTTTCTCCAGTAATTGCAAAAGGATATCCAAAAGATGACGATTATAAGAATTTGAATAAACTCGTCGATGAAATTCTTGCAAAGCATAAAGAAATAAATATAATCGCCTAAAAGGAGGTAAAAATGAGTTTATTCGAACCGAGTGAAATATTTCAGTTTGCAATACGGATAGAAGATAATGGCGAAAAATTCTATCGCCAGATGGCTCAAAAATTTGATGATCCAAAGGTAAAAGAACTATTTTCGTTCCTCGCGGATGAGGAGATAAAGCATAAGAAAATATATGAAGAAATGGTCTCAAAGATCGAAAAATACGAACCATTTGAGGCTTTCCCAGGAGAATATTTTGCCTATCTACGTGCCTATGCAGATAAAATCATCTTCACCCAGAAAAAATTCGATGAAGAGATAGCAAAAATTAAAGATATTAACGCTGCGCTTGATTATGCAATAAATGCTGAATCAGATTCTATTTTGTATTATCAGGAAGTAAAAAATCTTGTCCCTGAGAATCAGAGGAAAATAATTGAAGGCATCATAGAAGAAGAACGACGACATTTTGTGAAATTATCCGAGAACAAAAGGACGATAGAGTAATTGTGGATATACAGATTAGACAATGATTACTTTCGAGTGTAGTCGCCCAATTCATCCAGCCCTTTTACAAAAGAGCGGGATTCATTGGGCTATGAATTTTTTCTCCGCGTATATCAGTTTTAATATCCGCGGAAATCAGTGTAATTCGGTCATGAGACTGAAGTAAAAGGAGGTAAAAAATGACTAAAAGATTGCAAATCTATAAATGCGAAGTCTGTGGAAATATAGTAGAGATCCTGCATGAAGGTGTAGGAGAACTTGTTTGCTGTAATCAACCAATGAAACTTATGCAAGAGAACACAGTTGATGCAGCAAAAGAAAAACATGTTCCAGTGATAGAAAAAACAGCCGATGGTATCACAGTTAAAGTAGGAAGTGTTGCCCATCCTATGGAAGAAAAGCATTATATCGAGTGGATAGAGTTAATTGCTGATGGACAGGCATATCGTGAATTTCTAAAACCTGGTGCAAAACCTGAAGCTATGTTCAAGATAGATGGACAAAATATAACTGCCCGTGAATATTGTAATATTCACGGTTTGTGGAAAAAATAAATAAAGGACAAAATACAATGATAAAAGAAAACATGCAACAAGTCATTAATCAGCAAATAAATGCTGAAATGTACTCTGCATATCTTTACCTATCGATGTCTGCGTATTTCGAATCAATAAACCTAAAAGGATTCGCTAATTGGATGAAAGCACAAGCTCAGGAAGAAATAGTACATGCAATGAAATTCTATGATTACATCAACGAAAGAGGCGGTAGGGTATTACTACCTGCGATTGAAGAACCACCAACACAATGGGATTCTCCTCTGGCTGTTTTTGAATATACGTACAAGCACGAACAAAAAGTCACTGGACTGATAAACGATCTCGTTAATCTGGCAATATCTGAAAAAGACCATGCTACAAATAGTTTTCTGCAATGGTTTGTAGCTGAGCAGGTTGAAGAAGAATCATCGGCTGATGAAGTCGTACAAAAACTTAAACTTGTCGGTGAACGAGGCGGTGATTTATTTATGCTTGACCGAGAACTTGGGCAACGGGTTTTTGCTCCACCAGCTGCAATAGGGAAGGTATAACCAGATATAGGAGGAAAAAATGGAAAATATTTCCAACGAAATCCTTGATGTAATAAAATATGCCACAACAATGGAAATTAATGGCAGGAGTTTTTATGAACATGTCGCAGATATAACGCATAATGAACTTGGCAAAAAGATGTTCAAAAAACTTGCCGAGGATGAAATAGGACACATTACTACATTTGGTGAGATATTCACCTCAGTATTAGATAGTGATGAGTGGAAAAAACATGTTCAACAGGAGGAGAATAACAAAGAAACCGTGTTGGAAAAACTAAAAACAAGAGTAAAAAAGGAAGAACACGAAGATCGAGCAAGTGATTTAGAGGCTTTAAGGATAGGTATGGAACTCGAGAGAGAATCAATTGATCAGTATGAAAAATGGGCGCAAGAAACGAGCGATACTAAAGTACAGGAGATATTCAAAAAGATAATTGAAGAAGAAAAATTTCACTATGATTTGCTCCAGGCAGAATATGATAATATCACTAATACCGGTTTCTGGTTCGACATGGCTGAATTCAGAATGGACGGCAAGTTTTGATAAAACAAATGAAAGCAGCTCCCTGGTTATTTCTGAAGATCTATCACTCTGGAAACCACATGAATCCTCAATAGGTTAGAAAACTATTAGGTGAAGACGTATTACTACGGGGTGCTTCTGTTTTAACTACAACTATATATAAAAATGATAAAGGCAATAAATTATTTCCGTATTAGGTTGTCAAAATATAGAGGGAGAAAAGGAGGAGTTAGTGTCTGAATTTATCAAACCAAAGAAAACCGTTGATTGTGTTGGACTTTATTGCCCTCAGCCGCTATTCCAGACGCGTGAAAATATCGACAGTATTGAAGTTGGCGAAATATTGGAGGTTATTGCAGATGACCCTGCCGCGGAAGAAGATATTAAACGTTTTGCCAAGAGAACTGGACATGAAATAGTTAGATTCGAAAAAAGCGGTGAGATCCTCAAATTTTTTATTAAAAAAGTTAAGTAGGAGAATAATAATGAATAATAAGAAATCAATACTCTATGTACAAACGAGTGATAACCCAGAGAAACAATATTCACCTTTAGTTCTTGCACAAACCGCAAAAGCAATGGATATCACTCCCCGAGTTTATTATCTTGGGCAGGCATTAAGAACACTCATTAGGGGCGAAGCTGATAAGATAAAATTAGGAAGCTTCCCCAGTGTCGCCGAGATGATAAAAAAAACCCTTGATATGGGCATTGAGATATATGTATGCGAAGCATCAAAGCAGATGTTTGGTTGGGATAAAGTCGATTTGATCTCCGGTGTTAAAATTGTGGGCGCAGGGACTTTGAACGATCTTGCGCTTGAGGCTGATGCAACTATGTGGTTTTAATTGGTGATAATAATATGAGTATATACCTTGACTACCAATCCTCAAAGCCGGTTGATCCTCGAGTTATTGCAGCAATGAAACCCTATTTTTATGATAAATTTGGTAATCCATCTTCTCTGCATCAGGTTGGTGATGAAGCCACAAAAGTTTTAGATAATGCACGGCAGACTATCGCTAATTTCATCGCCGCAGAAAAGAATGAAATCATCTTTACATCTGGTGCTACCGAGTCAAATAATCTTGCTCTTATCGGATTTGCACTACGGAATAAGAACAAAGGTAATCATATCATTATATCAGAAATCGAGCACATATCCATTCACAATATAGCAAAGCTTTTGACTAAGGATGGATTTACCGTTTCCAAAGTTCCTGTAGACCAGTTTGGGAAAGTCAGTATAGAAAAAATCGAAGGGCGTATAAACGAGAAGACTATCTTGATCTCGATCGGCTATGCAAATAACGAAATTGGTACGATCCAGCCAATTGTAGAAATAGGGGAATTATGCAGGAAGAAAAACATTGCATTTCATTCAGATGCTGTACCTGCTGAAGGACTCTTGCCTTTAGACGTGAATAAAGACAATCTAGATCTTCTAACACTGTCGTCTAACGATATTTACGGTCCCAAAGGAATAGGAGCCTTGTACATACGAAAAGGGATTAAAATAAACCCTCTCATTATTGGTGGTGGCCAAGAGCGCGGATTACGTTCTGGTACTGAAAACATTCCAGGTATCGTCGGAATGACAAAGGCAGCTGAGATTGTGGAAAGAGAAACGAGCGAAGAAGTCAAAAGGTTCATCCGATACCGTGATATGCTCATAAAAAATATTTTAGAGAAAATTCCTAAGTCCCATTTGAATGGACATCCAATAGATAGGCTTCCTTCTAATGCACATTTCCGATTCGATGGTATCGAAGGTGAGTCACTACTCCTTTCATTAAAGGATGAAAGCATAGCTGTCTCTACTGGCTCTGCTTGTTCTTCGAAAACCCTCGAACCATCTCATACCTTGATCGCCACAGGATTATTACATGAGGAAGCTCATGGTTCTCTGCAAATCAGCTGTGGAAGGTTTACCACCAAGAAGGATATTGATTCGCTCCTCAATATTTTGCCTACTGTTGTTTATCGGTTACGCAAGTTATCACCATTATATACGGAGGAAAAATAAGATGAAGTCAACGCAATATTCTGAAAAAGTTCTGGACCATTTCCGTAAACCCAGGAATGTCGGCACATTGGAAGGTGAGGATGTTGCAGTAGGACGTGTCGGAAATCCGGTTTGCGGTGATCTTATGGAAATTTACATAAGGGTCAAGAATAATAAGATCGTAGATATGAAATTCAAAACCTTTGGTTGTGGCTCTGCGATCGCAACAGCGAGTATGATTACCGAGTTAGCCATGGGGAAAACATTAGAGCAAGCAATGAACATCACAAGAAATGATGTAGCTAATGAGCTGGATGGACTACCACCAATAAAAATGCATTGTTCAAATCTTGCCGCGGATGCTCTCAAAGACGCTATTAAAAATTATAAAAGTATGAAAAAAAGTGAACCCGGGGTAACTCAAAAAATCGAGCAAGGTAAAAAAAAGCTGGTCGGTGAAGATGATTTTCTGGATAAGGGGGTATTCTACAAAATCGATGAATACTCGTCATTTAAAGATAAAAGAACGATCATTGTAGACAATGGAGATAAAACTGCAGAAGCGGCTATAGAAATATCAAAATACACGCCGCGCGTCGTTCTTGTAACCCAGCTAAAAAACTTGCCGGTAAAATCGGATTTAAAGATCAAACTTAATAAAACTGATGTTAAAGTGCTCTATGAATCAAAAATAATCGAAATCAAAGGTGTCAATACAGTCGAGAAAGTATTAATCCACGATCTCAATGAGGATGAAAAGTATGAACTATTCGTCGATGCGATCCTTATCCTATGATGTAATCTGAGTCTCGAGTGATGAAAAAGAATAATAAAAAAGATGTCGAAATTAAGATCATGGGTATGACGTGTGCAACTTGTGTACGCACGATCGAGAATTCACTTAGAGACCTAAATGGTACAACCAATGTAAATGTGAACCTCAGTGCTGAAAAAGCTTTTGTTACATATGATCCACAGCTGACTGCCGCTTGGGAAATGAAAAAAGCGATTGAAGATGCCGGCTATCAGTATATCGGTATCGAGAGTGATCAGACAATAGATATGGAAAGGGAAATAAGAGAAAAAGAATTAAAAGCACGGCGCAATAGATTTATCACCGGTTTTGCTATTGGTATCCCGCTAATGGTACTTATGTATCTACCACTATCCCTGCCGTCTTTCGCACCCTATGGGATGTTAATTCTAACAACACCCGTTTTTATCTATGTCTCTCTACCGATCTTCAAAGCAGCTTATCGTGCCCTGAAGAATAAAAATCTCAGTATGGATGTTATGTACTCGATGGCTATCGGAGTAGCGTTCTTATCGAGTATTCTCGGTACTTTTGAAATATTATTATCAAGAGAATTCTTATTCTATGAAACGTCGATAATGCTCGCTTCCTTTCTGACCTTTGGTCGGTATTTAGAAGCAAAAGCAAAAGGAAAAACATCCGATGCAATAAAAAAATTAATGGGTCTTCAGGCAAAAACAGCTACTGTAATCCGTGATGAGAAAGAAATGAACATAGCGATTGAACATGTAATGATCGGTGATATTATTATTGTAAAACCAGGTGAGAAAATACCGGTTGACGGTGAAGTAATCGATGGTAAGAGCTATGTTGATGAAGCAATGATCACAGGAGAACCAATCCCAACACTTAAAAGGGCTGGCGACAAAACAGTCGGTGGGACGATCAACAAAAACAGCGTGATCAAGATCAAAGCGCTCAAGATTGGCAAGGACACTCTTTTAGCACAGATCATAAGACTAGTCGAGCAAGCTCAGGGGTCTAAACCACCGGTTCAGAGAATTGCCGATAGGGTAGTAACTTATTTTATCCCCGCAGTATTATCAATTGCCATTCTTTCTTTTGTTATCTGGTATTTAATTTTGGACTATACTCTACTTTTTGCAATAACACGTTTGATTTCGGTCCTAGTCATTGCATGTCCCTGCGCACTTGGACTAGCAACACCGACAGCTGTAACCGTAGGTATTGGTCGTGGTGCTGAGCTTGGCGTTCTGATCAAAAAGGGCGAGGCGCTTGAAATATCGCAAAAGCTGACAACTATGGTATTCGACAAAACTGGAACTCTTACTAAAGGCAGACCAGAGGTGACCGATATAGTGGCGATTGGAATGGACAAACAAATACTACTGAAACATACTGCAAGCGTTGAAAAGAATTCACAACATCCCTTGGCCGAGGCAATAGTTAGAAAAGCCCAAGAGAAAGGTCTTGAGTTGGTAAAGGCTGAGAATTTTGATACGTTTGAAGGCAAGGGAGTGCGAGCAGAAATCGGTGAGCAAGAGATACTCATAGGTAACAGAATTCTCTTAAAAGAAAAAAATATTGCATACTCAAAAAAAATTGAAGAAAAAATAATACAATTGGAAAATGTGGGAAAAACAGTAACTATCATAGCAATTAACAAAAAAATCAGCGGTGTAATCGCCATTGCTGATACTTTAAAAGAAACAACTCACGATGCCATTAAGGAATTAAAAAAAATGAAACTTAAAGTAACCATGATTACAGGTGACAATAAAAGGACGGCACGTGCAATTGCAGGACAAATCGGAATTGACAATGTGTTAGCCGAAGTTTTACCACAAGATAAGGCTAACGAAGTGAAGAAACTTCAGAAAAGAAAAGAGGTGGTGGCTTTTGTGGGTGACGGAATTAATGATGCGCCAGCCCTTGCCCAGGCAGATGTTGGTATAGCAATAGGCAGCGGAACAGATATAGCGATAGAGAGTGCTGAAATAATACTAATAAAAAATGATATTATGGATGTAGTTTCAGCCATCCAATTAAGTAGAAAAGTAATGTCGAGAATAAAACAAAACCTATTCTGGGCATTTGCGTATAATACTATATTAATTCCGGTTGCCGCTGGGTTATTAAACCCATTTTTTGGAATTACTTTTCGCCCGGAATTTGCTGGATTAGCAATGGCATTGAGTTCAGTAACGGTAGTGACTCTTTCTTTAATGCTAAAGAAATATTCACCACCGGTGAAATTAAAAGGAGGTGATCAATAATGGCTATTGATCCGATCTGCAAAATGGAAGTCGATGAAAAAACAGCTCAATACAAAAGTGAATACA
>JBARXC010000020.1:0-1826 GCA_049647125.1 bacterium
AAAACACAGAGACCTGGAGGCACGCCTCTGGCTGAAGAGCCTGATAAATCAAGCGACTACAATTGAATATGAAACGGAGAAATGGCACTGGGTGCGGGAATAGTTTTAATTCCCTTCATTTTAGATCATTCCATTCGAAGAATCCATTCCATCCCGCGCCCCGCACTTTATTATTTGACGGGTGGTTTACTGCAACAGAATTTATGCTACGTAGCAAAAAGTGCGAGGGTGCGTGGATCATTTCTATACGAAGTATCTCTTCCAGTGCGAAGCAGTCATTCCTATAATTATCATCATCTTCATAACTTCCTAACTTCCCAACTTCTGTCTTTATTTCTCCCATACTCTTTCATCACTTTTGCGATTGACTGCGCGACCTTGAGAACCATACTGATATCTGCAGAGCCATCGGGTTGGGATGGCGTACCAACAGCGATAAGGATAATTGAAGAGTTGCTGACTGCATCACTGATGTCTGTTGTGAATCTAAGTCTCCCTTCTTTAGAATTACGTTGAACCAGTTCATCGAGCCCCGGTTCAAAAAAAGGTGCTTTGCCTTGTTCAAGAGTCTTTATCTTTTTCTTATCTTTATCCATACAAATCACCTGGTTGCCGGTTTGTGCAAAGCAGGCACCAGTGACAAGACCAACATAACCAACACCGATGACTGATAGTTTCATTGTTTAGAATCCTTAATCGTTGTTACAATTCCATCGATAATCCGATCATAAGCCTCAAATAAATCGATTGCCGACTTTTTATCAAGCAATCTGGCATTCAAAGCCTCTTCGATTTGGCTCTGGGTGTCGCTGATATCTATTGAAGCTTGATCAAGTCGCGCATGAAATATCCTATTGTTATTTCTATTTTGCCATGCTCCCAATAAATTTGAGCAGACGCCACTCGAGGATTTGAGCACCCGGTTGTGCAATGAATCTTGTCCATCCTTGGGAAAACGAACTGACAGCTCGAATACCCTCAACGCACTCTCAAAAGCCATCGAGTAAATGCTCTGAGCGCTCAGCAATTGCGAAACGACTAGTTTCGAGTCATTGTATGTCACGCTTTCGCTCATCTGCTCCTTGTCGCCTCATGATTTAGTTATTAAGTAATTGGGTAACTGGTGAAATAGTATAAGTACTAACCACATATTATCTGTTCCTGCAATCTCCAAAAGCAATACACTATGCTCACAGAATAGTGGTAATTGGAGGAAATACAATTGTGGAATTTGCGGGTATATGGATAGGTAGAAATACGGAAGAGACACGCCTTTGCATGCAAAGCTGGAGACAAAGGGGAATAGCACTGGGTGCGGGACTGGCCACCGCACTTTTGATAAAGTGCGGGGCGGTTATGGTTCACTATCGTGAACGGTTCCTCTCGACAGGCTCGGGACACTGAATTTTATGGCTGAATCACAGATTAAGATAAAATTCGTGACGGCACTACGTGCGGGAAAAGAAGCGTCGGGAAGACACGGAGACCGGGAAAGAAATATACAAAATACTTGGAACTAAGAAGCACCTGTTTTCTCTTCGAGCGACCCCGCACTTTTACAAAAGTACGGGGGAGTCGAGAAGTACCTCAATGTGAGTTCTCGACAAGCTCGAACAGTAAGAATAGTAAGCACTAAGTACATTCCATACTCGTAGAAAAAACGATAATAACGAACCAAACGTCTTTTACTAACTAAATTACTTAATAAATGATGCTACGCATGGAAGAGATACTTCGTATGGAAATGATCCACGCACCCTCGCACTTTTTGCTACGTAGTATAAATTCTGTTGCAGTAAACCACCCGTCAAATAATAAAGTGCGGG
>JBARXC010000021.1:0-23172 GCA_049647125.1 bacterium
TTTATGATAAACATTCTTTTGGAATGCCTGCTAAAATAAATAGAGAGATTGAAGAAGTATTAAAAAAGAAATGGCAGTATTATCTATTTCACACAGATTATTCCGTGCGTGATACCGGATATGTTGATTCAGTTCCTTTTATCGATTGGAATTACAACTGTACCGCTACCTCTACGGCAATGGCCTTATGGTATTGGGACTATAGAGATTATGGACGCCTTGTAGATTTCTATTTTGACCGATGGAGTCCTCCTTATTCGCAATGGAAATATAACGTACCTAATGTTGTACGGGAAATTGCTATGGCTATGGGTGATACCTTCCCACAACCAATTGATTGGGCCATTCGTTATGTTGCAAATTCGCTTAATGGCTATAATTTTGGATCAGATAAATCAGCACAAGGAGGTTCCTGGAATCAGTGGAATTTCTCATGGATAGAAAATGAGATCGATAATGGGAGGCCATTCCTTTGGGAAGTCCACTATTACTACTATTCTGGCCAATTTATTAACCATTGTTGTTGCGGTGTTGGTTATGCTATTACCCCATCAGATACATTTGTACAGGTTCATAATACCTGGGGTTGGGGTGGTGAACCGTTCTGGCCATTATGGACCTATCATAATGGGACATATTCTTATGATCTAGTAGTTACCCTGGTTCCTGGTGGCGCGGATTCTGATAATATATTCATCACTTTTCCAACTGACTCTGGTATTGTCTTTCAATATGGTGATACAGTTGATATTACTTGGGATTCACACGGCAGTGAAATTGATTATGTAAAAATTTGGTATGCCAATGCCTCAACTTATGACTCTCTAGAATGGACACTAATTGACTCTTGTGCACCAAATACTGAAATTTATACCTGGGTTGTACCAGAAGAATCATTATGTGCGCGCATCAATCTGCAGGCATTTAGTGTCCTTGACTCCCTTGAGGCAGCAGATGGAAGTTTTTATAGTTTTACAACCGAACCCACCGGTATTTTTGAAGAGAATACAAATATTACAGAGTTCACGTTTAGTATTTCGCCAAATATATTTACCAATCGTTTGAGTATCGAATTTTCCGCACCAATTGCCGAGCCTATTTCCCTTGAAATCTATGATATTTCAGGACGGCTCATTCGTATTTTTCCTATTAATCTGTGTGATCAAAATAAATCTGTGAAATCTGTGCGTTGGGATGGAACAGATAATAAGGGCAAAAAGGTTTCATCGGGTATCTATTTTGTGTCTCTGAGGCAGAAGAATAAGATCTCGGTGAAAAAAGTAATTCATTATTGATTAAAAAGATATATGGCGGTGCCTGTTCTAATTACGGTATTCTTTTGATGACACCTGAATATGAAGATGGCGGATTTATCATTCTAATTAGTAATCTTCTGGATGCTCTTGAAACCGCCCGAATAGAACTGGCAATAAATCCTGCAGCTATGAATCAATAATAGAACTCGGAGTACTGGAAACTGTACTAAGCTTTAGCGATCCCTACAGCATAATCTCTTTTATTCTTATCTTCCCGGCGATATGAATAAAAATACTCGGGATGGCATTTTGTGCAGAAATCAAGCGATGCGATAAGCTTCTCCTCACCGAGGTCTTCAATAATAGCTCCTTTGAGGTCGATAAAATATCTTGTATCTTTGCGGATCACTGCATTTTTGTATTGCTGCATGAAGAGTCTGGCAGTATCTTCCTTGACTTCATAGCAACAAGGTTCTATGCAAGCGCCGAGTATATATTTACAGTTGCCCATAAGTCGTTTAGCCCTTTTTGCAATACCTTTAATAATACCTTGCCACCCGCAGTGAATAATACAGATTTCTGTTTCGTTGAAAAGAAAGACTGGTAAACAATCAGCTATTCTGACACCAAGCGCGAGATTGCTTCTCTGCGTTAATAAACCATCGCCAATGCGCGCGCTATCTTTATCAACATCAATTATTATGTCTGAGTGTATTTGTTTTAATAGAATTGGTTTGAACCGTTCAAGGAATCTTTTTTCATTGTACTTTGTCGAATAAAGCACGAGTTTATTGTCTATTTTGCACTCAAAAAACTTCATATTGTCATCATTGATTAACTTCCATGATATCTTAGGTATTCTTTTTGCTGCGCGCTGTACCATTATTTTTGTGTACTTTTCTTCATCTCTTTGATTTTGAGCACGGTTTTTTTCTTTCTGGTATATGAATCCTCGGCAATCGAAAACAAACAATCCAATCTGGTTTTCCCGGGTTCGATTTCAAGAATTTTATTTGCCTGGTAATAGGCGATTGCTTCAAAACTCTTCCCCTGATCCCTTAAGGCGAATTTTAAATGATCATTGCCAACTACTCTTGGTACACCAACTACTTCCAGATTCGTACCCAAGAAAACTGGTTGAGGGTTTGCCATACCAGTCGGCTCGAAAAACTTCAGGAAATACGCCACACCTTCAGTAATTTCATCCAAACTAATTTGCATATCGTAGGAGTGTTTCCTTTGGAAAATCGCCTCATCGAATTTTAGTGCATAGTCATTAATACATTGACGTAGTTGAACGAGTTTTTCTATGCTCAATTCCAAGCCTGCTGCCTGGTTATGTCCACCGTATCTAATAAGTTGATCCTGGCACACACTGAGGGTCTCAGTGATGTCTAAATCAGGTATTGATCGAGCAGAACCTTTTGCTATGTCCTGTTTCACCGATAGAATGATTGCTGGTTTGTAAAACTCCTCAGATATTTTGGATGCCACAATTCCAACTACACCTTCATGCCAGTTTTCTTTTCCAACAACGATTATTCTATCTTTGTCGAGCTGGTTTTCCTGAATTATGAATTTGGCTTCTTGGTAGATTGTGTCCTCGATCAATCGCCTTTCCTGATTATCAGCAGAGAGGTTCTGTGCAAACTTAGTTGCCTTTGTTTGGTCATTCGTCAAGAAAAGTTCTAAAGCCTCTTTTGCATCACGCATCCTGCCGCAAGCATTGATTCTGGGACCTATTATGAACCCCAGATGATATGATGTCAAATCATCTTTTAACCCAGTCTCTTTAAGTATCGCCTGCATCCCTATCTTTTTGCTTTTTGTAATTCTCTTCAAACCGTATTTGACAAACACGCGGTTTTCATCAATCAAGGGCACGACGTCAACAACGCTTCCTAAAGCGACAAGGTCCAGGTCTTCATAAGCTGTTTCAACCGGCTGCTTCATCGTAGTGTATAAACCCTGGATCAACTTGAATGCCACACCAACGCCAGCCAGTTCTTCAAAAGGATAGTTGTCGCCTGGTAGTTTCGGATCCAGTATCGCATATGCATCTGGCAGTATTGCCTGGGGTTTGTGATGGTCGCAGATAATCACATCAACATTACTTTTCTTTGCCTGCAAAACCTCTTGTACTGCGGTAATCCCACAGTCAACAGTTATCATCAAGGTGCATCCTTTTTCTATAGCTTGCCTTATACCATTTGAAGAAAGACCATAACCTTCGACAATCCGATGCGGTATATAAGAGTCAACATCGAGCCCAAATTTCCTGAGGTTTTCTATAACGAGAGCTGAACCAGTAATACCATCGGCATCATAATCGCCATGAACAAGGACTTTTTCGTTATTATTTACAGCTTTAATGACCCTATCTACTGCTTTTTCCATGCTACCCAATAAAAAAGGATCGTGCAGGTCAGATAAAGATGGATCAAAATACCTTTCTATTTTTTCTGGTGTATCATAACCACGGCTTTTCAAAATTTGAATAATGACCTTGGGTATTTTCTTACCGCGTATTTCAATACCCTCTGCTTCAACAGGTTGATTTTTCAAAAACCACTCAGTCAAAATGTCTCCTTAGATTTAACCATTTAACCAAATCGTGGGGTGACCTGTAAGCCGGGTTCTGTCTTGGATAGCCATTTATCTTGGCATAGTATCACTACTATGCTCTGTGCAACCTACCCACCCCGTTCCCGCAAGGTGCAGGGTGAAACGGGCAATTTCATACGGGACTTATTTGGTTTTGCTCCAGATGGGGTTTACCCTGCCTTTAGTGTCACCACCAAAGCGGTGAGCTCTTACCTCGCCTTTTCACCCTTACCCCCACACTTTTACAAAAAGTATAAGGGCGGTATATTTTCTGTGGCACTTTCCCCCCCACACTATTGGGGAATACCCAAGCTATATTTGAGACGTCTTTTCAATTGACCGAGAGCTTTTGCTCTAAGCTTTAACATCTTTTCCCGATGTACTGCATCTTGCTTGGCTTTATATGCTTCATAATATATCAGCTCAAACGGTCCTCGTCCCTTAGTAGATCTATTGAAACCTGAATTATGTTCATTAAATCTTCGCTTAAGATCATTTGTATAACCAGTATATAATTTTTTATCCTTTTTACTTTTTATTACATAAACGTAGAACATAATTCATTATTCCCCAAAAGTGTGGGGGCTTCCAGTTAGGAAGCATCCTGCCCTTTGAAGCCCGGACTTTCCTCTCACATAGAGCGGCTATCCAGCCACCCCACGAATAAGTATAAGCAAAAGAGTCAGTTATGTCAATAATGCATTGATAGACGCCCGAAAAACGTGCGTCCGGGCATGGGATAATCCAGATCATTCATCGTATAGCCGAATTGAGTAGCATATTTCTCATCGAGCAAATTCTTGGCACCAACTGACAGTTTCAGAAATTTGATTAGTGTTTTGCTAACACTGGTGTTAAGTATTAGATATGAATCAAGGGTCTTCGTATCCATAGATACAGTAGGGTACTGGTCATAATTTGCATAGTAATTGAACTGTTCAGCAACTACCAAACCTTCTATGTTGAAACCGAATCCATAGGGTAAATTAAAGCCAACTTTTGCAGAAGCAGAATACTTTGGTGTAAAAGCATTCTCTCTTTCTAGTTCTTCGATTATCGTAAGACCAGTATCCGCCATCCAGTCATAGAAATCATAGGTGACTTCATTATTTTTCTGCCTTGAATAAAGATATGAACCTTCAAGATGGACGCCCACGATTTCGTTGATCTGATTATTCACTTCAAATTCTAGTCCCTTAACTGATATGTAATTCACATTCTGGGGTTGCCATTGACCATTACCTGAAGGAAGCCATGTTATCCGGTCTTTAATTGAACGACCAAATAGCGACAATGCTGCAAAGAGAAAAGGTGAAGGAGAACTTTCAAACCTCAATTCATATGCCCAGCCATGCTCTGGTTTCAAATCTGGGTTCCCCGACCCAGGCCAGAACAAATCATTGAATGTCGGCGCCCTGAATGCCTTGCCAATCGAAATCTTCGCCCAGAGATTATGCATAATCGGTGTGATAAAACCGACTGTTGGTGAAAGAAAATAATCGTATTTTGAATTCCAATCGATTCTCATGCTTGGCGCAAATATGAAATGCTCTATTTTGTGTTTCAATCCAAACCAGGCGCCTATATTATATGAAGAAGCATTCCACACTGTATCACGGTAGCGTTCAGAGGTTTCAGTTGTTTCAAGCGTATCATAGTGTGTATCAATACCAAAAACCACTTCAGTGCTATTCATGCTGATCTGCGCCATTGTATTAGAACCGAGTGTGTAGGTAAGATAATCATAATCAGTGTCGATTGTATCCTGATTATACCCGATAAAAGCTGTGTGGAATTGAATTAGGCGACGGTCAGCAAAAAAGGTATTGGTCAAACCAAAACCATCTGATATGTCCCATTTGACGCAGACATTACCGAGTAGGTTATTGTCCTTTTCTCGGTCCAAAAGAGAAGCTGAGCTTGAGTCAGCAAGCATTGGTCCGGGGATTCCGTAGTCTTTGCTATTAAAGGTGAACGTTGAAATGATCTGCGCCTTATCTGGTTTATAACTGAGCGAACCGGTAAAATAATAACCAGTATAATCGCTATTATCCCTAAAACCATCTGAAGCACTATATGTGCCTGCTACATCAAAAGTCGTCTTGCCAATAGGCAGACCTACCTTCACAAATAATTCTTTTGATTGAAAAGGTGCCTCCATATCTGTTGTTGATGGAAAGAATGAAGCTTTGAGTTCGGGCTTTTTGTAATCCTTTGTGGTTATGATATTTACTGCACCGCCAATACCATTTGCTCCGTATAAGCTCGAAACCGGACCTTTGACGATTTCAATGCGCTCAACCGTATTAATATTTATCGCACTTAGATCAGCCATACCTACGGTTATTGAGTTCAATGAGTGACCATTTACAAGCACCAGGGTCCCATTTGCGGGTATCCCACGTATCGCCATACTCGATACTAAACCAGGACTACCATAGTCTTTAATATCTATACCGGCATGAGCCTGTAAGACTTCACCTACGCTTATTGCACTGAGCATATCAAGCTCCTCTTTATCAATGACAACTGTTGCCAGAGCAATATCCTGCAAGGCTGCAGGATAACGCGTAGCAGTTACCACAATCTCCTCTAATTCATAGATAGGTTGGGCAACCAACATAACAAGAAAAACCAAAGGGATCATTATTGCCTCCTTTCGTCCGAAGGATCTCTCCTGTGATGTTGATGGATAGGTCTCCTGGCTTATCCAACTCTCATCAACCTTCCCGCTCCGCCCTTTGTTAAAGCGGCAGCAGTGGCTTCCTGCGACGAGAGTTACTTTCTGGAATCACAGTGGCGGCGACCGCGACCGATTCTCACGGTGCTTCCCTTGAATCCACCAACTAACCTAATATATTTAAAAAAAGCGTAATGTCAATAGAGATATCAATGTGGAAGCTTATATAATTTTAATAATAAAGTTAAAGAAAAGAACGAGTATTAATGCCGGCAAAAAATTGCCATTTTTTATCGGTTTCAAGCCTAATAGCTTGATCCCGATACCAAATATGATTATGCCACCGACACTTGTGAAATCATTCAAGTATTGGGGGGTGGTCAGAAAGTCCATTTGACCGGCTAGCAGGACTAAACCTCCTTGGAAAAAAAGAACTGTCAACGCTGCGAATATTACTCCCAAACCAAAAGTAGATGCCAGGATGATCGCGGACACGCCATCCATTAATCCCTTTATAAGAAGCAACTCAGGGTTGTTCTCTAATCCTGCCTGGACACAACCGAGTACAGTCATCGGACCGATACAAAAGAGTAAACTGGCAAATACAAAACCCTGGGCAAACAAACCTTGATCTGTGGAACCAACAAGGTTTTTCAGTTTTGACCCAAGTTGCTCAATGGCTTGTTCAAGCCCAATAAATTGACCGAGCGCGCCACCGGTGACAATACTCAATACAACGACTAGCGCATTTTTCATCTCGAGCCCAAGTTTTATCCCAAGCATACAGGTGAAAAGGCCGAGTCCAATCATGATAATATTCTTTATATTCTCGGGGATCCCTTTTCTAAGAAAAAGCCCTACTAAACTGCCGATAATGACAAGCACGGTATTTACGACTACACCGATCATGGCATCATTATATCCACCTCACATCGAATTTCAACCAACTCGTGCAAAGGACATAACCCGTTACTGTTCAATTTTCAGCGGAGAAACGTAGTTGCGCCTGTCTGCGTGCAACGCACAGGCAGGCCATTTATGACGGGGGTTGCTAGTAATAAAATTCATTAATGAAATTTGATTGAGGGTTATTTTTGTTTTTAAAAGCAATCCAGCTATAGAGTATTGACTTATACCTGTTCGTTGGTATAATCGTTTGGAAGGAGGAACATATGACCTACATTTTGTTTTTTACAATCTGTATTAACACATCTGTTGATAGCCTTGGTTCTCAAATTAATATTCCTGAAAAAGAAAATTATACAAAACGAATATTGCTAAATGGTATTGTCGGTATTAGCTTTGGAATTGGCACAGGGGTCTTCTATAAAATGGGAAACAACGCATACGATGAATATGAAAAGAGTACATCAACAAAATCGGCGCTTGATAACTGGAATAAAACAAAGATCTATGATAATCTTAGAAACGTCTGCGCCGTGGGCGCGCTATTCTTTACGATAAGGGCGGTTTATTATCAGTTAAAGAATATTAAAGCATCGAAATCCACAAATCTTACGCCAGTACTTGATTTTCAATACTGTTACCGCAACAAATGGTCATTAGGCTTAAAGAAAAGTCTATAGAGGGGGAGAAATGAAGAAATTCTATTACCTATTACCACTTATTATATTCTGTATAGTTTCCTGCCGTGAAAGAACAAACGTGTTTGATATCCTTGATGAAGATTTCATGGCACCGCCTCACATATGGGACACTTGGGTGTCAGGAGTTTATTATGACCCTTATGGATATCTTGTCGGTGTTCGTATGCAAATCGATTTCACTGACCGATTTGAGAAAGCTCTGCCCCTGTATAACGAGTTTTATCAAGATGTGAGTCTTCGTACTGAGGTGCAAGTCGATGCTGGAATAGGAACAATCACCTATTCCGTGGAGATATTTGGCCCTTACGAAGTAGGCGATTACTGTTTAAAGATATATTTTGGTGAAATGCCGATAGGTGCTTGTAGGTTCGATGTGATATCAGATGATGGTAGATTGACAATACAGAACGTTTCTACTTATACTATGGATTTGCCTAAACCTATTTGCTGGTATTGTTCTGTACATCTTTAAGAAACTAAGGATAAGTATAGAACTAAAACAGACCCAATTGTGATTCTTTCGATTTTTCTTCCTCAAATATCTTTACCGTACCGAATTCACCATCATAACCCGGGTTTATTATAAGATCACCCCTTCGTACGCGGTCAACTGCAATTGCTATTTTCCCATCAGTATTGTTCTTCAGGTCATCAATTGAGACATTCAGCAATATCTCGAATTCGCTGCCAAAAATATTGCACAGTCTGCGATATTCATTTTTTACCCCCACTGTATCTCGACCACAACCCTTTGCTTCGGCGATAATTTCTTCCAGCGGAATCATTTTTTTGTAAGGTATTGAATTCTCCGGCACAAACCCCTCGTCTCGGTCAGAAAGCGATTCAATGCGATGTAATACGCCGATCGTAAGACTGCGCGAGCAGACTGGACAAAGGTTATTATTGAACCGCGCCTCTTTGGGTGATAACCTTACATCGCACTTGCGGTGTCCGTCATAATGGTATTTACCTTCTTCTGGATGGAACTCAATAGTATACAGGAATTTCTCTTTGTCCTTATTCTTTAAGACATCACGCAGTTGAAAGTAATCCAGGTTTTCTTTAAATACATTTACCTCACGACCTATGCGCGATGGTGAATGGGCATCAGAGTTCGAGACCAAAGTGTAATTGTCTAATACTGACAAACGCCAGTTCATCCCTGGATCTGAAGAGAGTCCGGTTTCCACTGCAAAAAACTGATCTTTGAGATCGCCAAAGCATTCCTCTATCGAGTCAAAACCTGAATTGGAACCAAAAAGAGCAAACCAGGGCGTCCAGATATGAGCTGGGATCAGAAAAACATCTGATGATATATCAAGTAATGCTTTAAACATCTCATAGGTATCAAGCGACAATATCGGCCTTCCATCAGAGGCAAGTTTTCCATAACGGGTCAAGTAAGCATTGATTTTCTCTACGGTGGCAAAATCAGGAGCAAATATGAGGTTGTGTAAACGACGCAGCTTGCCTTTCTTAGTATATATATTGTTAACCTCAACATTCAGTATGAATTTCACGCCTCCATGTTCATAAATACCTTTACCCGCTGTTTTTAGACTTGCTTTCAATTCCTTGAGCCATTGAGGATGGGTGAAATCACCTGTTGCAACCATGTTAATACCCTTGAGCTTGGCATATTCAGCGATCTTGGGGATCATCATTTCTTTGGATGTTGCCCTTGAATACCGTGAATGAATGTGCAAATCAGCGATCATTTTTCTGCAACCCCCATAATGCGCAAATCACTCTCTTGCGCTGGATTGAAAGTCAGATGTCTATACAGACTACTCTTGAAACCTAGTTTAGCCAATATGTCACGGATCAAGGATAATCCGTACCCGCGTTCTCGGTGAATTTCATTGAGGGTTTTGGTCGTGCCATTTTCATTGATCTTTAAAGTTATCTCCAAGGTCGAAATGTCAGTAGCCAAATCAAACCTATTTGTCCATGTTGAATCAATATTACCATCCCTTCGATAAAATGTGCTATTGCCCCATTCATCACGCAAAGAATGGACTGTATTCATGTCAAAGATAAAGATCCCCCCTGGTGCCAGTCCATCATACACGCTTTGCAGACAACCGAATAGATCATCAACGCTCAGCAAATGATTAAGACTATCGTAGAGACACGTGATGATCGGCATTTTACCGGTAAACCCTATTTGTCTCATGTCGCCATTGACCAAATGAACCGGGCCATTGCTCAAGCGCGCAAAACGTTGTCTGCAAACAGTTAACATGGATATGGACATGTCGAGTCCAAAGACAACATATCCCTTTTGAGACCATAGTTCAAGACATATACCCGTGCCACACGCAATATCGAGTATCCTTTTCTCTTTTCTATTATGCAGCGTTAGTATGTTTTCGATATACGTAACCCAAGCCGGGTAATTAACAAAAGACATCAACGTGTCATAGTATGGTGCGATTATTGTAAAAGCAGGTCTATACACCCCGGATTTCATAGTTTGGCGCTTCTTTGGTTATGGTAATATTATGTGGATGACTTTCTCTTAACCCGGCCGGACTTATTTTTATAAACCTTGCTTTTTTCTGTAATGCCTTGATGCTCTTTGCGCCACAATATCCCAACCCAGCCTTAAGACCACCAATCAATTGGAAAATTACGTCTTTAACCAAACCCCGATAAGGAACCCTTCCTTCGACTCCTTCGGGCACAAATTTCTTGGCTGATTCCTGGAAATAACGATCAGCTGAGCCTTTGGGCATGGCACCAAGAGAACCCATGGCACGATATTCTTTGTACCGTCGACCTTCGAGCAAAATCCTTTCGCCTGGACTCTCTTCTGTCCCGGCAAAAAGATTCCCGATCATAACACAATATGCTCCGCAGGCAAGTGCCTTTACCACATCACCTGAATATCTTATACCGCCATCCGCGATTATTGGTATCTGTTTTTCCTTGGCAATGCGTGCACACTCGGCTACTGCAGTTGCCTGAGGAATGCCAATACCAGCTACAACCCTTGTTGTACATATTGACCCCGGGCCAATACCAACCTTAATGCCGTCAACGTTAAGCTTTAGCAATCCCTTAGTTGCTTCGGCAGTTGCGACATTACCAACAATAAGTTCAATCTTGGGAAAAAGTCTTTTTATGCGTTTGGTCATACTAAACACACTCTTTGAATGTCCATGCGCCGTATCAATGATTAGTGCGTCAACATTCGCTTCAATAAGAGCACCAGCGCGATCTTCTGTGTCTCGACCAATACCTATCGCAGCAGCACAGCAGAGTCGGCCAATCTTATCAACCGTAGCATCCGGATGTTCCATTTTCTTTATGATATCACGCACTGTTATTAACCCTTTTAGTTTACCAGCTTTGCTGACAATCGGAAGTTTCTCTATACGATATTTCTTCAGTATACGTTGTGCTCTTTCCAAACTCGTTCCTTCAGGTGCGGTAATCAATTTCTCACGGGTCATAATGTCCTTTACTTTTCTAGAAAGATTTTTCTCAAAGAGGATGTCGCGATTTGTCAGGATACCAACGATCTGCTCTTTCTTATCAAGAACCACAACCCCAGAAATGCCGTACTTATCCATTGCTTCTTTGGCAAGACGTATCGGCGAATTCTCCTTAACAGTTATCGGATCCACAATCATGCCACCCCGTGCACGTTTTACCTTCCGCACCTCAGTCTGCTGTTTTTTAATCGACATATTCTTGTGAATAACGCCGATACCCCCCTGTTGCGCAAGGGCAATTGCCATGGCTGATTCAGTCACAGTGTCCATTGCCGCACTGACAATCGGAATTTTCAAGCTAATATGCTTTGAGAATTTCGTCGCGACCGCACAATCGCAGGGTAAGGTGTCAGAATACTGGGGGACTAATAAAATATCATCAAATGTAAGGCCTTGTTTATACTTTATGCTTTCCATTAACAATTATACTGATTTTTCTACCAACGTCAAGTAGGATACTGTTGTTGTCCCAATGTCGAGATTTGACCCCAACACACTACGGCACGAACCAAAGTCCAGAGATTTCGTTTGCATTATTAAAAACAACCTTAATGTTAAGCGTCGATTTCTCGAATTCACAGGTTACTAATACAATGTTAAAGCCTTGTTCTTGTGTCTGCCGAACGCCAGTTTGTTTCTTAAAAGACCCGCTTTGTGCAAGTAACCCCTGCCACGCTTCCTGAAGCTTTGCTTCAGGCATTACACCTTTCATTGTATTATCAAAATTCTTTGCTGCATTAGCAAAATCTTCTTTTACGAGTAACTCAACAAATCCTGTTGCTAAAGGAGTAAGATCACCGACTTCTGGGCCATCCTTTTTCTCCCCGCAAGAAATAAAGGAAATCGTTAAAACCAATACCGATATTAGTAAAATGTATGTCTTCATCCTATTCACCTCCTTTGTTAGACAGCTTCTACGAAGATTATATCGAGAAACAGCTCTGTGTCAATCTGTCATCTTGACAAACCAGTACTCATCACTACACTTGTTTTGAAAAATCACCAGTAAATAGGAGAAAATTATGAAGCAATTATTAATAGGGATAATACTCTTAGTTTGTTTAGCTAATGGACTGCAATATTCACCTCGTATCAAGGCTTTAGGTACTGATTTTGCCTGGCTTGTACCTGATTATGAAACTGACCTTTATCAAAACCCTCAAATATCAAGTAAGAAAATGCTCGGCATTGCCTATGACGCAATTTCATGTAAACCGCTGAGCATATTCCTCAGCTCGAACCGCATTGGTGTACGTGCAAAATACTGGGTAGACTATCAGTACGAGTTTTTCCGGAATTACCCGGGCTGGCAAAAGTATTCTATTTACTTTGAAGATTTGTGGCTGTTAAAAGTAAAAGACGAAGTCTGGAACTTGTTTAACGATGGTATTATCAACCGCTATGAACACGAAGATGCGTCACTCTACCACTTGGTAAAGGGCCTTGAGTATTTTATCGGTTCTCAGACATCTTTTAATATCGGTAAACTGAATATTGATTTAAAAATTGCTGCCGGGTTTTACGAACGGGTTGAGAAATGGAATATTGCTAAAATCTACAGTCAGCGAGTTGGCATACCCAGTGGCCGAATCGGCTTATTCTACACAAATGCTTCTCAGGTAAACAGGTTCACCTCCTGGTTTGTCGATATCGGTGGACCAATCACAACCGCCGGAATCAAATCATTACCCTACTCAATATACCTTGACCTTGGAGATTATGAAAGAGAGCTCAAATATTTTGCCAATACATTCACCACTCGAATCGGTTGGGCAAAGGCATTGCCAATGGGAGAAAAAAGCTTTGCAGTAATCGGCTTGCGTAATGACTTCCTGTATCAACCGACCCAGGATTTTTCAACTGGTAATGATCTCCAGGCTTTTACCAATAGCTTCAGAATCCCTCTGGCAGTTGAATACCTGATTAATAAAGTTTATCTGCGCTTCGGTACAAGGTTCTGCTATAATTACAAGAATCTCAGAGAATCAACTGATACCGGTCTTGTCAGTGGACATATTTCTCACCGGTTGAGTTATTCCTATTCTTTTGGTCTTGGCTGGCACCCGAATCAACATCTGTCAATTGATCTTGATAATTATGAATATTTGACCAATCTCAGTTATTGGTCTATTTATATCAAATGCGTCTTCTAAAAGAATAATGAATAGGAAACGGCAGTATTGACATCTAAATTATTTAGCATATAATTTTTTTGAGTTTGCGGGTGTAGCTCAGGGGTCGAGCATCGGCTTCCCAAGCCGAGGGTCGCGGGTTCAAATCCCGTCGCCCGCTCTGTGGCGCAGTATGCGGCACCGCGGATAGCTTATAGCTAATGGCTGATAAAAACTATTCGCCATAGGCTATATGCCATAAGTTATTAGCGACGATTCATATATGAATTGCATGGAGGTATGATGGTGAATTTGAAGGTTTTCTTTATTTTGTGTTGTATCCTTGCCACCGGTCCTTTTTCAGGCGAGATGGACTGGGAAACATATACATTTAAGGCATCAGCAACTGATCAAACACTTGCTTTTGACCTGTTGAAAAAGGAATTCAATACGCTACAGTATGATCAAGGCATGCTGGTCATGGATTTTCTCCAGAACAACCCTGGGCTCAGCAGTCAAATCTCCAGTCTTTTGTCAGATTACTGTATCCTCAAGCAAAATTACTTAACCGATGGCAGCATCGAATACGTCTACCACCTTTCTTTGACAAATAAAATAATGGCACATCTCCTGCCCAAAACGTCTTCTGTGAAGCTCGTCGTTCCCATGTTGTGTCCGTGTTGTAGACAGGAATGGCCTGATGGCAAACCAGTCCCCCAGGGGCTCGAGCTTGTACCAAAACAGATTGAGTCCACTACGTACACAGGTATTGTCATCGACTGTCGAGGTTTTGACCTGAAGCCTTGTCTTTTCCCAAGCATCTATAATGATATGCTGGAAGAGGTATACTCAGCCAGTTTTGCTGACCAGAATTCTATTATTAATAGAGGGTTGGTGCTATACACAACACGAGATCTACATAAAAATCCGAGAATCGGCCAAAATCCCTTAAGGATTCAGGCAATCGATATTATAGGTGAAGCTGGAACTGATATTAAAATCTCTGGACCAGATGCACGTCGCATCCACGGTTCAAAGAATAATATAGAACTCCTCAAAGAATGCCGTCTCGCCATTATTTTTGGACCTTAGTACTACTAATCCTAAGCTGCTCAACTTTCTTTCACCGCCGTAGTGAATTTGAAAAAGGATTAGCCGAGTATCAAGCCGAGTATTTCCAGAAAGCCGCAAAGCACTTTGGGACCTATTATGCAGAGCACATCGAATCTCAAACTACCCTGTACTACCTTTATGATTGCTATAAGAAACTCAATCAAGGAACCGAAGTAACACATGTTTTAGAACAACTGGTAAAAATAGGCAGCATGGATGAGAATGTTTACCTCAATCTGTTTCAATATTACCGCACGAATTTGCAATACAAGGACCTCTACATATTGCTCAACAATTTGAAGCAACCAGTCGCCAGCATTTTTAATGAAAAATACGCCTTGACCAGAAAACTCTATGCAGAAATTATTAGCGGCGCAACGGATCGTTCAGTGTATGCAGACCCAATGGTTTTTGCAGTATCTGAAAAATATCTTCCATTATTCCCCGACAGCAAATTCTATGACTATGATACACTAACTAATAAAAACCTCATTATTATTTTTGATAAACTAGTTGAACCTATTTACCCAAAGACATTCTATACCATGAAAATAGTTCAAACCAATTCCTTTATTTACTTACCATACATGAGATTGGTTCACCTCGGAATCATGGATTTCAACGCTGACTTGGACCCTGATGCAAAAGCCCCAGTTACCTCTGCGGCCAAAGGGATTGCCCGACTCAAAAATAGGGGATTGATTGACTAAGTTAATAGATCGCTATTTACTCCGAGAGTTTGTGCCACCTTTCTTTTTCTCAGCTGTAGCACTGACTTTTATTCTGTTAATGGACCAATTGTTTCGTCTGATTGATCTCTTTGTAAGAAAGGGGCTGCCATTTGACATCGTTGGCCAAATTCTGATCTACACCCTGCCTTTAATAGTCTCATATACTGCACCAATGGCAATCCTCGTGGCGATTGTTATGACCTTTGGTCGTTTTTCTGGGGACAACGAGATTCTTGCCCTGAAAATAAGTGGTCAGACTTTCTTCTCGGTTATGAAAGCACCTTTTATAGTAACCCTTTTATTTATGTTTTTCCTCATTTTTTTCAACAGCTTCGTACTCCCCGAATCAAACCATCGGGTGAGAAATCTCATGCTTGACATATCAAGGAAGCGACCAGCTATAAGGTTGCCGGAAGGAGTTTTTACAAACGAATTTCCCGGTTACATGGTATATGTAGGTAGAAAAGATGAGCACCGGTCAAAGCTCTACGATATAACTATTTACGATCTCCGTAATAGCTTAATGATGACTGCTCCTCATGGTGAACTCAAAGATTTCCAAGAAGAGGGAATCCTCCAATTCATTCTCTATGACGGCGAACTACATCAGCTCATTGATAATGCTACGTATCAGCGAACAAATTTTAATAAACAGACTATTAATATGACGGTAAATACTGAATTAGTAAGAAAAGAAAGAAAACATCGTAACCAGAATGAACTCAATATATTTGGACTCAAGTCCAGAATTGATCAAACAAGACAGGAAATCTTATCACTAAAGACTGAAATCACTGAAATCGGCACGGTGGCGATAACCAAGTTCATTAACGGTGATATCACAAACCTTGATGCTGCACGATTCAAAATTGGGAAAAAAATCAACGTGATAAAAGGCAAGAAAAGGAAAATATCACGGTATCTAGTTGAATTCAATAAGAAATTTTCATTGGCTATTGCCTGTATCCTCTTTGTTTTAATTGGTGCTCCAATAGGTTATCTTTTCAGGCGTGGTGGGATTGGCGGAGTTCTTATCGGCATTCTGCTGTTTTCGTCATACTATATCCTCGTCCTTGCGGGCGAGGAATTTGCCGACCGACGCGGTTTTTCACCGTACTGGGCAATGTGGTTACCTAATATTATACTTTTTATCTCGGGGCTCTATCTCTTTCTTCTCGCGGAATATGAAAGGTCGCCTCTCAAGCGGTTTCTAAAATGAAAGTGATTACCCGTTACGTACTCAGCAGTTTCCTGAAATATCTATTTCTTTGCCTCGGTGTCCTGATATTTATCTATGTCGTGATAAACCTATTTGACAACCTGGGGAAATTCTTAGCTAAGGATGCCCTGGCAAAAGATATTCTCCTCTACTATGTCTACATAACACCTTCCTACCTCGTGCTCCTCATTCCTATTGGGTCAATAATGGCCGTCTTTTTCATCTTCGGCATCATGACGAAAAACAAAGAGCTGGTGGCTTTGAAGACGTGCGGTTTGAACACAAACCGCCTCTTCATGTTGATTCTTTCTGCCGGTTTAGTGATTTCTATACTGACCTTTGTCTTCCAAGAAACAGCTGGTGTCTGGTCACAGACAAAGTTATTTGAACACCAAAAGGAAAAAATCAATAAGCGGCCTAAACGACCACAGAACATGCGCAATAATTTTTTCTACCAGGGCGAAGATGACTGGGTCTATTTTATCAAAAGGTTTGACGCCAAAACGCAAAGGATTAACATGGTTATCCTCTGGCAGATATCCAAAGAGAATAGAATTAAGAAAAGAATAGATGCTGCGACTGGATTATATGATGAATACTGGAAATTTAGCCAGGCAACATATCGAGAATTCGACGAACAAGGTAATGAAACGGTAAAAACCTATCCAGTTTTAGAAATGCCTGAGCTTAAAGAAAAACCCGAGGATTTTATAAAAAGAATAAAACCGCTTGAAGAGATGAATTTTGTCCAGATCTACAAATTCGTACAGAAAAGGGCGCGCGCTGGCGAGAATATCGCGAAGGAAGAAGTAGAATTTAATTACCGTTTTTCTAATCCTATAATAACGATAATCATTTTACTCATTACGCTTCCTCTTTCAGTAGTATTAAAAAAAGGCGGCATTGCGATTGGCTTAGGCATAAGTGTCGCCATAGCATTTACCTATTGGGGACTCATTCAATCATGCCGCGCCTACGGGGTCGCCGGGTTAATGGACCCGCTCCTCGCTGCCTGGCTTCCCAATATACTTTTTGGGATAGTCGGTATTGTTCTTATCTTCAAAGTACCGCGGTAGCAGCTTGTCTTGACATTTTTGCAAAATAAGTTACAATAAAGCCTATGTGGTTTAAGAAAAAGGTTAAAGCAAAACCTGAAGAGAAACTGGAATTACCCGATGGGTTGTGGGTCAAATGTGAGACCTGTGGGGAAATATTATATCGTAAGGAATTGGAAAAGAACCTCTGGATTTGTCCAAAATGCAATTTCCATTTCAGGATAAACCATCACAACTATATTTCGCTGCTCTTAGATGACGCTAAATTAAAGGAAAAAGATAAAGATCTTGAGCCCCTTGACCCTTTAGATTTTCCTGAATACAAGAAAAAACAAAAGATCGCTCAGGAAAAAACCGGCATGAAAGAAGGCGCTGTCTATGGTCTTGCCAGTATTGGAGAAATTCCAGTTGTTTTTGCTGCTATGGACTTCGCTTTTATGGGCGGCAGCATGGGCTCGGTGATAGGCGAAAAAATAGCCCGTGCAATACGGACCGCACGTGAGAAAAAACTGCCCCTCATAGTCTTATCAGCATCTGGTGGCGCCCGGATGCAAGAGGGAATTCTTTCCTTAATGCAAATGGCAAAAACATCTGCCGAGTTAGCACTTTTGGCACAGGAGAAAATACCTTATATCTCAATCCTCACGCACCCAACGACTGCCGGCGTCATGGCATCCTATGCTTCTTTGGGTGATATCATTATCACCGAACCTGGAGCCCTGCTTGGCTTTACTGGTGCTCGAGTTGCCCAACAGACTATCGGCGAGAAGTTTCCGCCGGGTCTGCAGCGTTCAGAGAATCTATTAGCACATGGCATGATCGATCTTGTCGTGTCGCGAAAAGAACTTAGAAGTATGCTTATAAGAATATTAAGTACTATTTGGAAGCATGGCAAAGCTCCAACTAAATAAAGTCACCAAGCTATACGGTCTGCCTGAAGGACTTATGCCTCGTACCGGAGAATTGTTTACGCTCAGGATTGACCCGGCTAAAATATATCTATTCGATGCGAAAAATAAATAAGCGCTTCAATAAACGCCACCGCGTTCGCTGGGCGATTATCATACTTATCCCACTATTCTTTGGTATTTGTACTGGTACGTATATCTCGATTATCCGAGACCTACCACCCAGTGCATCGATATCCTTTTTCATGGCTCCAGTCGCGACAAAAGTTTACGATGACAACGATGATTTAATTAGCGAATTCTTCATTGAAAGGCGAGAATTGGCAAAACTGGAACGCATCCCTCATTACCTAAAAGACGGCGTCATCTGCATTGAAGACAAAGCGTTCTACAAACACTGGGGAATAGATCTTCTTGCCCTAATAAGATCGATGATCACAAATATCCTCCATATGCGGGTTGTCCAGGGTGGCAGCACAATAACAATGCAGTTAGCCAGAAACATGTTCCTTACACTCGAGCAGACTATGAGTAGAAAGTTGAAAGAGATGGTAATTGCTATTCGTATTGAACGAACGTATACAAAAGATGAAATCCTTGAGCGATATTTGAATCAAATCAATTTTGGTCGGGGTCGCTACGGTGTCGCCACGGCGGCAAAATATTATTTTGATAAAGACATCACCGAGCTAACCCTAACTGAATGCGCTCTCTTGATAGCTTTACCAAAATCACCTGAAAACTACTCGCCATATAAACATCCGGTTATTGCCAAGCAGAGAAGAGACCTGGTGTTAAAGATAATGTTCGAGAATAACCTTATTCCCAGCGCCCAATATGAGAAAGCTGTAGAAGAATCAATCCTCGTCATCGAACACAAAGAGCAGAAGCGTTTCGGTGAATATTATGTCGAGGAAATTAGAAGATATCTCCAGCTCAAATACGGACCCGAATTTCTCTATCGCAGTGGCGCTCATATCTATACGACATTAAACACTGATATCCAAAAAGTCGCTGAAGAAATAGTAGAAAAACATCTATTTCAGGTTGAAAAGGACTATAGATTTAAAAACACAAAAGCGAAATTTGATTCAATAGGTATAGCTGATACATTGAAATACTCGCCTTATCTTCAGGGTGCGCTTATTGTCATGGATTACCACACGGGTGAAATCAAAGCGCTCATTGGCGGACGTGATTTTCCCCAGAGTAAATGGAATCGCGCAACGCAAGCCAAGCGCCAGGCAGGTAGTGCCTTTAAGGTCTTTGTTTTTACTGCCGCGATTGATAACGGGTTTACACCATCTGACGTTGTTCTCGATCTACCCATTGTCCTTGAGGTTCCTGGTATGGACAGTATATACCGGCCGTCGAATTATGACCGCAAGTTCATGGGCCCCATCACTATAAAACAGGCGCTAAAGCATTCGAGAAACCTCGCGGCAATCCGCTTAATCCGCAATATCGGACCAGAACTCGTCGTGCACTACGCCCATAACCTCGGTGTTAACTCGCCATTGCTCGCAGTCGTATCCTTGGCTTTAGGTTCTTGTGAAATTAGTTTGATAGAAATGGTCAGTGCGGTTGGTACGATAGCTAATTTGGGAGAAAAAATCGCACCCAACTACATACGGAAAATAACCGACCGTGATGGTACGATCATTGAAATGAACAGCCCCTTCCCAGAAGATAAATTGTCACCGCAGATCAGCTATGTCATGACCAACATGATGCGTTCAGTAGTTGATGGTGGCACGGCTTATCGTATAAGAAGATATTTTAAAGGACCAGCTGCCGGGAAAACAGGTACGACTAACAATTATTCTGATACATGGTTTATCGGCTACACACCTAAGTATATCTGTGGAGTATGGGTTGGTAACGATAATAATGACCGGATATTTAGAGGGGCAACTGGAGGTAATGTCGCGGCGCCGATCTGGGGCGACCTCATGGATAAAATAAACAAGCCGCCTTATGGCGTATTCCCCAAACCCGCTGGGTTAGTGAGCCGGCGCATCTGCTCACAAACTGGTCTTTTAGCACGCCAATTCTGCCCCAAAGTGAGCGAAGAAGTCTTTATCAATGGCACTGAGCCAAAAGATTCATGTGATATTCACGGTTTTGAAGGCAGTTTTGATTATCAGGATGATTTCGAAAAAATCAACGATTTAGATACTGATAGTTATTAAAACCGACCAGATTCCTTTCGGAAACCAAACGAGTCCTCCCCTCTGGTCATTGCGAAACGCGAAGCAACGAAGCAATCTCATATATAAGAACAATTACCAAAACAATAACGATTGTCGATATTTCACCTTTGCAGTTCACCAATCTAAATCTTACTTTCTTCTCAGTTAAACCTTTTAGATAATGCGCTTCGCTCATAATAATAAGCGTATACACGAGCAAGAACAAAACCATAACAAGAACGGCAAACCATATCGCTGGATTAAAGAGTAAAATAACACCTGAAACAAGAAAAAAGTTCCCGACATATAAAGGATGTTTTAGATATTTATAAGGAGCATTGATTATCCAACACCCGGTGGAAAAACTTATCGCTCTGGCTTTTTTGCCGATATATCCAGCCGCCCAAAATCGAATAATCAGGCCGATAAATATTATAAAATAAGGGACGATTTTGATATGTTCAGGTCTTGAGAGAATAACGAGCAGAATAAAAAAAGGAACCGCGATCCAAGCCCGATAACGAAATAGTAGTCTCCCAAGGTTGATTATGACCCGATGCATCAGTCCGCCATGTTATTTAGTTATTTAGTCATTGAGTTACTAAGTTATTATGTTATTAAATTTGTTGTCCGTATCTGCTAAAATTTTCAACACTGCCCCCTGTTCCCTGATTCCTGTTCTCTATATCATGCCGGGAAGGGGATTTGAACCCCTACACCCTTGCGGGCACTAGGTCCTGAACCTAGCGCGTCTCCCAATTCCGCCATCCCGGCTTAATATACTAATCACTAAGCAGTCCCGGTTGAATAGTTATCACCTTCTATGGGATAAATAAGCACTAAACAGTTTATTATATTGACATAACCTATTATGTCAATAATAGACAAAAAGGAATTCACCCCCTTACTCAGAAACGGTACGATATTGAAACAATAGGCACGTTCTGCTGTGACCTGTCTTTGATCAAAAAATATACAGGATTGACTGCGACGTTGAAGTTGGGCACATCGGCGCTGCTGTACTTGGTCGCTCGCTCGGCAAATATCTTATAGCAGAAATACGTAAGCGGCAGGTCCATTGCAAGAAAGATCACTGGATACGAACGCGCAAGACCCTCGCTTTCCGTGAGCGCTATGAGACCGCCGGTTGCACTATGGGCAAGATAAGGTATTAACCAGGTAAAAACACCTGCCGCTCCGGACAGATCATAATCGCGGCTGAGTTTCCTGCCCAGCAAATAGCCCAGGCCGTAACCGGCAAGAGAAGTTGCGGCGTAGATGCGCTCGTTGCTCTGTTCTTCCCGGTGTAAATCATACGTCGCCAAAAGGAGCGGCACCAGTTCGGCACCGATGATCGCGGTACGCAACTCGAACAGGGCGTCGCCGTACGTGAGATTTTCTGAATGCCTCGAGAGAATGAGTGAGGTGTATCCTTCAAATAAGGATAAGGCCGTGCCGATCACCGCAGCATCGTCGACGTTTTCCCAGGTATCATCGTTTTCCCACCCGACCGCCAGTGTTCTTCCGGCAAAATAGTGATAATAACCATAAAAGCAGTGATTGAATTTTCGCTGGAACATCCCCGGTGTGAAACCCATTTTCTGACCGAGCGTGAAATCCACCAGATTTTCAGCGAGACTCACCGGGAAAATAGCTCTTTCCGACTGGAAAACCACACCGCCGTGCACAGCCCCCTCGATGCCTCCCAGGTACGCACCCAGTGCCGCGCCGCCGGAAACCCGCATTTTCGAGGTAAGGAAGAAAACGGCTGACGTGTAAACGAGCGGCGTGAAAAGACCGATCGTAATTGCACCCTTGTCTTCCATGCCAAGTGCCATGGGCAAAGACCACGAATATAGACCGAGTCCGTGCAAGGTCTGGCCGATAAGATGCGGCAAACGGGCGTTCTCGAGTATCACTATTTTCACCCGACTCGTTGCCAGCAGAGTCTGGTATTCATCCGCAGTCAGTTCTTCGACCATTCTTCGGTCCTCATAAGTAGCTTCGACAATGTAACCGCTGTCAGCAGAGAGATACAGCTCGATGCGCTCGGGCAATTCTTCAAAGAGCGTCGCGAGTATACTCTCGGTCTGGCGGTCAATTTGTATTCTGGTGAGTGTTTCCTGGGCAAAAACCAGGCTCATAAGTACGCAAAGCAATAATACTCTCTTCATCATTCCTCCTCTTGTTTTTATC
>JBARXC010000022.1:0-1541 GCA_049647125.1 bacterium
AACGTCTCCCGCATATTAGGAGCCTAATAACAGTGCTATGTTGAAAACAGTCTTTTTTCTGAAAATCCAAGAGAGCTAAAAGAACAGTTGCTAGCTGACTAATTCCTAAAGTAATTGATTGTTTAGACTGTTCTAGTTATCTATACTTGTTTAGATAAACCATACAGAATTGTTATATTATTCTTGAATGTCCTTAGTGAAAACATAACTTGGGTGAAGAAATAATGAAGACCATAGATGTGGCGATGATAGGAGTTAGCGCTGCGCTCTACGCCATAGTTGGAGTCTTAACAAACATGGGAATCGTAAGCCCAGTTGTCGGAGTGGTCAAATTTTGGCCAGCAGTTATAGTTCCGGGAATTTTTGCTGTGCTTTTCGGTCCTTGGGTTGGAGGAACAAGTGCAGCAATCGGAATCTTCGTCAGTGACATGGTTCAACCCGGACACGGAATCGCTCTCTTAAGCCTCACCGTTGGTTGCACCTCAAATTTTGCCGCTTTCTACCTCATCGGCTTAATCTCAAGAAGAAACATGAAATGGCGCGACATACTTTCCCTCTTAACTGTTGGTAGTGTAGCGTTAACGGGAATGATTAGTTACCTGTTCTCAATCAACCAATTAACTTTGGATGTTTTAGCCATGTTTCTAGCTGTCCTCTTCGCCTCCGATGCAATAGTCGTCGGATTTGGACTATGGAAACCAGAATGGAAAACTTATGGCTTAGCATCTGTTATCGGACTTCTCGTGGGAAGCGCCATCATAGGTTTCGGTCTTTGGGGATACAGCCAAATTCTTCCCTTGCCGCTAACAACGGGCTTTGAACGTAACGCACCACTCTACGCAAGTTTCTTCTGGCTTGTCTGGACTTTTGCCACAGAAATTCCGTTCCTTGTAACTATTGTTCCCCCTGTTGTGAAAATCTGCTACAAAGCATTCCCTTTCCTAGCGCCTCAACATAAAAAATAAGAGGCGATAGACTTGCTCAAACGCGCTAAAGCCTTCAGTCCTGCGGGAGTTTCCAGCTTTTTTGAAATCTGTGACCGAACTGCTGACGGGAAAATGATTATTGATCCTGAGCGGATTGGTGCTCGGGGTGGGGGATTTGCATTAAACAAAGGGGTTTCAACTGAGGTTATCGTGGCTGAGGCTGAAGAAAAACGGGTTCAAGTGTTCATCAACGGAGAATTTTGTCCAGAGGCTGAAACAACGAAGTCTGTTGTTGAAATGTTGACGGCGAAGGTTTCTGAAAATTATGCAGTCACCGTTAAGCATCGCGTAGAGGTGCCTATTGGAGCGGGTTTTGGGTCTAGTGCCGCTGGTGCTCTAGGCGCTGCTTTGGCACTCAGCAAAGTTTTGGCTCTCAATTTGACATACAATCAGTTGGGTAGAGTAGCTCACGTGGCTGAGGTGAGGTGCCGAACAGGTTTAGGAACGGTTGGTCCATTATTGTTTGGAGGATGCGGATTAACCATTGAACCAGGCGCACCCGGATACGCTCATTTAGATCGCATTCCTGTTTCTTCTGATCACAGAATAATTGCA
>JBARXC010000023.1:0-14018 GCA_049647125.1 bacterium
TTCCACCCCACACCTTTATTTATCTATTTTCTTACGGATCGCACAATTTGTACTATGTACACTGATCTAGCGTTCGGTCATCACCATACAGATTAAAAAAGGTGTGTGGGTCCATTCCATCCCGCACCCCGCACTTTATCAAAAGTGCGGTGGCCAGTCCCGCACCCAGTGCTGTTTCTCCGTGTCTTCCCAACTTCCCATTTTCCAATCTTCTTATCTTCATAACTTCCTATCTTCCTAACTTCCTATCTTCTTGTCTTCCCCGTATTTTTTCCTCAAAGCATCCACCATATCATTAAAACTTTCTGCAACATCATGAATTTCATCATTTTTTCTGAATTTTATCTTGACTGAAAGATCCCCTTTGCCAACCTGAGCCATTGCCTGTCTTAGATTGTATAAAGGACCTGCTGTTCTGTGCGAGATGAACACGACACAAATCACTGTCAAAGCCAATATTATGAATATTATAGGTACCACAATAATCAATGGTTTCATAGACGTTTCTATGAGTTCTTGACCGGTCGGTGCTCTACCAGTTGCATCAATTTTGCTTACAATCGATGACAATAGAAAATAATGAGTAGCTAAAATAGAAACAAAAATTGCAATAAAGACAATAGATAATAATAAAACCAATATCCCGTACTGATATTTTTTGTTTATTATATAATTTCTTCTTCGGTATTTCATTTCTTTGGTTTTTTCAGGCTCTCGACCATATCATTAAAACTTTCTGCGACATCATGAATTTCATCATGATCCCTAAACTTAAGCTTAACAGATAAATCCCCTTTGCTAACTTTGTCCATATACATCTTCAATCTGTACAAAGGACCGGCAATTTTGTGCGAGATAAATATTACGATAGCCGCCAAAATCAAGAAAATTGTTGGAATAATAATAATAAGTGGTTTAAATGATGTCACTATTAATTCCTTACCGGTTGGCGGTCTGCCATGTACCGACGTAAAATCTACGATCGAACTAAGCAGAAGGTAATGAGTAACAAAGGTCATTACCAAAGTACCAACCAAGACCACGGCAAGTAAAACCCCTAACATCCTGAATTGGTACTTTTTATGTATGATGTATTGTTTTCTTCTGAATTTCACATGAGCCTTATGGTAATCTAAGCCTTAGAGGTTGTGAGTCACCGTATCCACTAATAACATATGAACATGCAGGCTGACCAGGCGCGCTCGGTGTTACACGATCGATTTGATATGAAGAATAATACACGCACCCACTTGGTGGTGGTACTGGGTTTGGTGGTGGTGGACCGATTAAGAGATTATCAACAGTATTATTTAAGGCGCTAAAGGGATTTTTAAAACCCGGGTGCGGTTTGAGCAGGGCATCATTAGGAAAAGGAGGTTTACGAGCACCACCAGCAAGTGATAGGTCTAATGCAATGGGTGTAATATCGCTGATTTTTGTATCTAAATCGCCAGGATATATAGCACTAGCAAGGGTACTGAATTCTTCCACCGCCATATGTACATTATGCATATTTGCCTTTACACTTGCCTCCTGGGCGCGGAGCTTGAGTGAAATATAATTAGGGATTGCAATTGTCGCAAGTAAACCTATTACAACAATAACCACCATTAATTCTATTAAGGTAAATCCCTTTATGCAAAAACAGGGCGGAGAATAGCAATATTCTTCCGCCCTGTTAAGCAAATCAGGCATTATTATTATTGACCAGAAGACAATGTAATCTGGAGTGTAGATTCAACGCCCTGACCATATATTTGATAATATGTTGCAGTCGATGGTGATGTGCCGTTTGCTACTGGTGCATCAGTAACATCAAACGGATTATATGCCACACCACCAGCATTACCAGCAATCCATATCCAGGCAGCCCGGTCTGCAGCCATTGGGGACCAGAATGAGTTATTAGCCGCCATGACCGGGTTTTTATAGGTCAAGGGAAGCAGATTATTTGGACCGACTGGCAGCATGCCTTGAACAGCGCCAGCAAGATAGTGCGGATCAGTAATACCCATACCTACGGGTACTGCATTTGTCACGGTCTGGGCACAATCAGCAGCGTATATTCCTTCACTTAAGGTGGCAAAGTCTTCAGCAGCAAGTTGCATCGTGTGCATATTGTTTTTTACAGATGCTTCTTTTGCCCTTTTCTGCATACTGATGAAATTGGGGATGGCAATAGCCGCCAAAATACCGATAATAACAACCACAACCATCAGTTCGATTAATGTAAATCCTTTGTTCTTCATTTTTTTCCTCCTTTGTTTCCGCGCGCTTAAATCACAGCATCATACGGAACAAAAATTTCGAATCAATTCTATTATGCCCCGGGATTATGCATGGTTACTAAGTAACCCGATTTTAAAACTCAGGCTTTGAGGCACAGATCATGGTATCAGAGTATCAGATTTTCAGGAATCAATAGAAAAAGTATAAAGCCTTATCAAAACATATCCATAATTAAGCATTTGTCAACAGATAAGTTGTTAAAGATCAACTACTTTATTATGTATGTTGCAATAACCGTGCCAGTTGCAGCAGAAATAACTCATGGTTTTTCAAGACTTTACCTGATGCAGGTGTCTCAGTAAATACATCCGTCTCATTTTGAGACACTTAAGTCTCGATGTATCTTCCTAACTTCATTCTTTTCCTATCCTCACAACTTCTTAACTTCCCAACTTCTGTTTTTTCTGTAGTCCCAGCCTTCTATACAATGTTGCCCGACCAACACCGAGTATCTTTGCTGCCTTGCGGACATTGCCGCCGCATTCTTCCAAAACCCTTTGGATTTCAACTTCCTGTAATTCATCAAGACTCTTCCTGGATTTACCTGTTGGCATACTGAGATGTCCGGTTTTTATATAATATGAATCACTTAAGATCGCTGCCCTCTCAATGACATGACGCAATTCTCTTATATTACCTGGCCAATCACGCCTTTTTAAAAGATCAAGAGCAGCTTTTGCGATTTTCCTCTCCCCTAAATTCTCTCTGCTGCATACTGATTTCAGGAAATGCTCAGCGAGCAACGGGATGTCTTCGCGGCGTTGTCTTAACGGCGGCAGAACGACCGGGATGACGTTAAGCCGATAATAGAGGTCTTCCCTGAACCTGTCTTGCCTGACTTCATCCAAAAGATTCTTATTAGTCGCGGCAACCAAACGCACATCAACGCGTATCGGCTTTGCAGAACCAAGCGGCACTATTTCCTTTTCTTCTAACAAGCGCAGAATCTTCATCTGTATAGTTGAAGGCGCATCACCAATTTCATCCAGAAAAAAAGTCCCCTTGTCAGCAACCCTGACCAAACCTTGTTTATCTGTAACCGCACCAGTAAACGCACCTTTCTTATAACCAAATAATTCACTTTCCAGCAGAGTTTCAGGCAACGCGGCGCATGATATCGTGATAAAATTATTTGTTGAGCGTTTTGACAAATAATGAATCTCCCGGGCTATTAATTCCTTACCAGTACCTGATTCACCAAGGATGAGGACCGTGCTGTCAGTATTGGCAATTTTGCCAACCAGATCAAGCACGTTCTTGATCTGCTTGCTTTTTCCAATAGTTTGATAAGATGATTCTTGTGGTTTGATCGTATTAGCCCTTATGCGCAAAAGTAATTCATCAATGCCAAATGGTTTGAGAATATAGTCGCTTGCTTTGTCCCGCAGTGCATTAATCGCTGATTCCATAGAACCGTACGCAGTGATGAAGATAACCGGTATATCAGGGTAGATCTTTCTGACCTTTTTTAAAAATGCAAAGCCGTCAATTTCCGGCATTCTGATATCGCTGATAACGATGTCAAACCTTTCTTCTTTTAAGGTCTGTAGCGCAGTTTTCGGTTCGGTAGTAGCAAAAACATCGTAACCTTTTTGCTCTAATGCATAGGAAAGCCACTTAATAAGACTCTCTTCGTCATCGAGTATTATGATTTTATGTTTCATCCTGAACCGTCAGATAAGTTTTCTCAACTACTAAGGTGTTTATCTATTATAGCAGAATGCACTCTGCTATTTCTTTCTTCGACCAAAGAGCTCCGTCAAAACAAGTTTCATCTCAGGGGTAATCCTCAGCTCTCTCAATGACCCTTTATTTTTAAGCGAGAGCCCAAGCTCAAAGGTCAACGCGCCAACCCGTCTGATTGGCGTCACCAGTAATATGTCAATGCCATGCTCGCTTATGTCCTCCAAATACCAGGGATTGAAAAAGTAACTAACGCCAAGTTTCTCTTTGTAAAGACCCAGTTTAAACCTGTATGGCGACCGAAATGCATTTACCTGGTTATCATCTGGCCAAAAAGAACGTTCCAGAGACAAGGCGAATGTCGCGCCCAGGATTTTTTGCTGGGGAACAATACCGAGTGATACCCGGGTAGGCAAATCAATCGTCGTGTCAGAGTCTTGTCTTTCCATCACAACATCGCCAAAGCCTTCGCAAAACAAATGGATATTGAACAGCTCTTTGGCTCTCAGTTTAAGCCCCGCACAAAAAATCTTTCCCTCATACCTATACAAAAAAGAGTCAACCAAATAATAGTTAGCAATATAGTAATGCCAGATTTCAGATGCATTGCCAAGCAGGTACGAACCACGCAAAGCAACTTCACCCACGCCAAAATCATTATTGAGGTTGACATAGACTTCCTCAATGCCTCCCTTCCCTTTCAAATGCATGTCCAGGTTATCTTCACTAAAGTAGATATCGAACGACTGAGTAAACCTTGTTTGATTACCTACGCCAAAAATAAAACCTTTGGCAATAGGGATCACTAAACTCAAGGTAAAAGGGTTGGTCCAAAATAGTCCCCGGAAGTCTGAACCCTTATTGAGTATGTTAATTTCAGGACGCAAAGCGATTTCAATCTGCGCTTTGCCCCTCATCCCAAGAAATGGATCTTTGAATATACTATTGTCTTCGCCGATACCACCAAGCGAAAATATAGATGCATTTATAAGAAAAATTAGCAATGTGCCCATTAATACCTTTCTTGGGGCGGTAAAATATAACCCACTTTTAGGGTGTGTGAACCATTTGTTATTTTATAGCTGGCAATATCATAATTTTCAGGCGACAAAACTATGAAGAAACCGAAGTTGGAATCCGGATGCTCGATAATATGTTGGATATGTCGAACAACGTCAATATTGAACACCGTGTCGTCGTCGGCGAACCTTTCCAGCGCGATGAGCGGTCCTGTTTCAGTATTGAAATCATCAAGCGGTTCAAGCAATTGCTTAACACCGATTTCAATAGAGTCGCGCATGACAAAATGATGTTCAGGTCTAAAGGTCAATTCAGCATAGACCGCTTTTTTATTTTCTAAGATCGAATCATATTCAAACTTAACGTAGTTACGATACGGTATACCAGAACCTATCCAGCTTTCTGTATAAAATGGTTCTGGTCCAGTGATGATGTGGCAATCATCGCTCAATTGTATGGATGTAGTAACATCGTTCTTGACGAGCAAAAACTTGGGCGCGTAACCGCCTTCTTTTGAATAGAAGTAACTAAAACCAGAGTCAACCGGGATTATTATCATACCGTCCGAATTAACGATTTCATCGAGTTCAATATAGTTAAATGTAATAAGCAGAGAATCACCTTTCAACTCTGCAAAACGTAAAGAATCGTCGTCAAAATCGCCGCCTTCGCTTTCCCAATGCTCGCCGCTCATCCTTTGATACCAATTTGCCTGTTCCTCGTCAAATTCATGGACCAGCAAGTGAATACTCACTCTTATAGTATCATTGTTAAAATTCAGATTGGTGTGCATAATCAATTTAATTTCATCGAGGCCCTGATATGAGGTATCCGCAAAATCGAATTTTAAGAGTATCCTCGATTCATAGTCATTGTTCTGACCAACAATCAAATTAGGTGATTTGCCAAGGCAGGCGTACGGGTCAGATTCAGTAAGAGTATTATTCAGGGTTAGTTCAAGCTCCTGAGCATCAAAATTACCTCTAATATTATATTCTTCCTCGCCGATCGGTAGTTCATTACAGCAGATTAAAAGAAGAACGGTTAATACTGCATATCGTTTCATCATTAGATAATATTCAAATTTTCAAATAAGTCAAGACTAGAAAACAGGAGGCTAAGAGGTTTGGAAGTTGTGAAGTTAAGAAAAAACAGAAGTTAGAAAAAGACGAAGATACGAAGTTAAGAAGATAGGAAGTTGGGAAGTTAGGAAAAATTTAAATAAAGAATGAAGTTCAGAAGATAGGAAAAGATTGACTCCTCCCCTTGACAGATATTCATATTTGATTATATTTACATGTGTCCACACACAAGAAATCCAGGGCGATGAATGACTTTAGTACAATAATATTAGGGGCTGGTCTTGGTAAACGCATGTATTCAAAAACACCCAAGGTCCTCCACAAAATCCTCGGTAAAGCCATTATCTCTTTTGTGATTGACAAAGTCAAGAATATTAAATGCGCTGAAATAATCGTGGTTACCGGCAAGAATAGGAAAAACATCGAGAAAGAACTCGACAATGCAGTGAAATACGCGGTGCAGCCAATCCCTCTGGGCACCGGGGATGCAGCAAGAAAAGGTATTGAAATTGCCACCTATACTACTGTTCTCATACTTAATGGCGATGTCCCTCTACTGCGTGAGAAAACTATTAAAGGACTCATCGACTATCACCAACAGACAAAAGCTCATTTGACGATCCTGACATGCGTTATGAAGAATCCTTCTGGTTATGGTCGGGTATTGAAGGACAAACGTAACCGGGTATCAAGGATCATTGAACACCCTGACGCAACACCTAAACAACGAAAAATCAATGAAATCAACGTGGGCGCATACTATGGAAACAAGCGGGCGATTCTCGCGGCTTTGGGTAGAATCAACCCCCAGAACCGGCAGGGTGAGCTCTACATCACTGATATCGTCGAGGAATTGCACCGGCGAAAAAAGAAAATCGTTGGATTTAGAATAAATGACGAAGAAGAAATCATGGGGATTAATTCCCAATCCGATTTAGCTAAGGCGCGCCGCATAATAAAGGCAAGATGGTTAGATGAACTCATGGGCCGAGGGGTTAGTATTGAAGACCCGGCAAGTACAAATATCGATCTTTCCGTTCGCTTTGGGAAATTTGTCCATATCCGACCGTACACGATGATCCAAGGTAGAACTATAATCAAAGATGGAACAACAGTTGGACCTTTTGCCTGGATTGTTGACGGGAAGAAAAAGGCAATTAAAGCGCATGTCGGATAAACCGAGCACCAAATTGAGACAACCACATACCGGGAGGATTCTCATCTATATATTGATTGTGTTGCTCGGTATTTTCCTTATATCTTTTGCGCTCATATTTACAAAAACAGACCCTCAGAAAATATACAAAAAGAATGCCAATATAAGAATCGAAGTCCTCAACGGTTGCGGCGTCGATAGGTTAGCGATTAAAGTAACAAATATCCTCAGGAAAAAAGGGTTTAACGTCCTTAAAGTTGGTGACACAAAAAATCCGGATTTTGAGGAAACAGTGGTACTTGAACGAAGTAAAGAGAACATGGTGAACGCGAAGTATTTCGCCAAACAAATAGGTTGCCAGAACATTGACAAGGATATTGACCCTGCTCTCTATCTTGAGATTACCCTTATTATAGGAAAAGACTACAAAAAGGTTTTCCCGGATATCGAAAAGGAGTTCTGAAACGGCCCGCACCAGAGTTTTGCAAACTGAAGAGTTAGCTAAATGTCTGGCAAGACTTATCGATGAAAAAAAAGGACAGGAGATTATGATATTTGATTTAAAGGAAATATCACCGATTACCGACTATTTCGTAATCTGCACTGGATTATCAGAGATTCACAATCGAACAATAGCTGAATCCCTTATCGAATATGAGAAACCTACCCATATCGAAGGATTTGAATCTGATAATTGGGTTCTGTTGGATTTCATTGATGTAATCGTCCATGTTTTTTTGAAAGAAACAAGGCAATTCTACGGTTTGGACAGACTCTGGGGAGATGCTCCGCAGGTAGCTTACAATAGTGATTAAACAACAGCTCAAAGATATTCTGCAAAAACTTTTTCCGGAAGAGAAAATTGTCATTGACTATGTACCTAAAGAGAAACAGGGAGATTATTCAACAAATATCGCGTTCAGAATCGCTGCTCAGAAGAAAATGCAGCCGTATGAAACAGCACAGGAAATTGCTTCACGCATCCATGATCCCATGATAAAAAGCATTTCTGTACACAAACCAGCATTTATCAATTTTACAATCAGCAATAGCTACATGCTCGAAAAAGTATTCAGCGAACCAGAAGAAATCGATATCGGAAAAGGACAAAAAATTATGATCGAATTTGTCAGCGCAAACCCGACCGGACCAATCAACATTGCAAGTGCACGTGCTGCTGCAGTTGGCGATTCGCTTGCCAGACTACTGAAGCGAACTGGATACAACGTAGTTTCTGAGTACTATGTCAATGATGGAGGAAGACAATCAACCCTCCTTGCGGAAAGTGTCAGACAAAGAATTAGGCAACTGAATGGCAAAACCGCAGAGATTCCAGAAGGTGGTTACCATGGCGAGTACATAATAGACCTGGCTAAAGAGGTTAAAGAAAAAGGTATTGAGGACATTGAGAAGATAAAAAAGTATGCAATTGATTATTTTACAGAAGGACATAAGCGAATACTACAGGAGTTTGGCGTCGAATTCAACAATTGGATTCGAGAATCCTCGATATACCAAAAGGGCTATGTTGACGATGTGCTTAGTCTACTTCAAGAAAAAAACCTGACCTATGTGAAAGACGGTGCGGTTTGGATAAGGACAACGAAATTCGGTGATAATGAAGACCGGGTCATTATCACGTCTGACAACCGCCACACATATTTGCTACCGGATATTGCATATCACCTTGATAAAATGAAGCGGCAGCATGATCGGCTCATCAATATATGGGGACCAGACCATCAAGCTCAGATAAAGAGTCTGCAATGCGGAATAATAGCAATAGGGTATCCTCGTGAAACGCTTGAAATACTCATTGTCCAGCAGGTACACTTAAAGGAAGCAGGGAAACTGATAAAGATGAGCAAGCGGGCAGGTGTAATAAAAACACTAAAAGAATTACTAAAGCATGTGCCAAAAGACGTGGTCAGATTTTTCTTGCTGATGAGGTCGAATTCCCAGCCTCTGGATTTTGATCTTGACCTTGCATTAGAACAGTCAGATGAAAATCCGGTTTTTTATGTACAGTATGCTCATGCACGAATAAAGAGTATCATAAGGAAAGCTCAGGAACAGGGCATTGAATACGACGGCAGTTTTGCTAAAAATTTACTAAAAGAAACAGAAGAGATTTCCCTGGTTAAAGCAATTCTAAAATTTCCTGAAGTAATCGAAGATGCGGCACGTAATTTTGAACCTTACATGCTCACCTATTATCTCATTGAGCTTGCCCGGATATTCCACTCGTTCTACCAGAGGCTGAGAGTGATAAACGAGGATAAAGAACTTACGCAAGCCCGTCTTGCGCTAATAAGCAAAACAGCAGAAACAATAAAAAGCGGACTTGAAATACTTGCTATTTCATGTCCCGAGAGAATGTAATGACAAATCCCAAGAACCAAATTCCAAGTTCCAAATATACGTTTTATTTTGGCTCTTGGTTCTTGGAGCTTGGAGCTTGTATCAAAAGGAGGTTAGATGAATCTTGCAAGTTTACTATCAAAGGATAGAATAATTCTATCTCTTAAACCAGGTAAGAAAAACAAAGTCATCGAAGACCTGGTATATACGATTAAACAGGGCGCCGATGCAGAACTCATTGTGTCAACATTAATGAAGCGCGAAGAACTTGGTTCAACTGGAATCGGCAAAGGTATTGCTATCCCCCATTGTCGTTCCCTGGCGGTCGATAAATTGGAAATCGCGGTTGGTCAGACGACAAAACCCATAAAATTCAATGCGATCGATAAAAAACCGGTCTCTTTGATTTTTTTAATAATCGCACCACCTCAAGATCCGGGCAACCAATACCTGATTACCTTAGGCAAAATTGTTCAAATCGCGAAAGAACTCATTAAGAAGAAACTAATCGGTAAACCGCAGACACCAGAGGAATTCATCACTTTGATTGACCAGGTCGAAAAAGGCCTCAAAAAAGGAAAGTAATATGTCATCCGAAATAGTCGAGATGCATCTCAAATTACTCTTCGACCTTGACAATTTGTTGAATGACATGAATGAACCGACGTACAAAAAAATCGGTTTCAAGGTGGAAGAAAACGAAAAACAATCTTTAATCAAAACAAGAGTGGATCTGTTGAAGAAATTACCGCGCGCTACAGCCGATATATATGAGCGTTTGAAAAAACGGTATCCGCGTGCGATTGCGCCGGTTGACAACGGCTTTTGCTTTGGCTGTTTCCAAAGACTACCGACTGAATTGTTAACGCGACGTGAAGAAATGATCACCTGCCCCAATTGCGGTAGGATTTTATACTGGCGGAAAAAGCAATAAAGCAAAAATATCTTTTATTATTTGTAATATTCGCCATCATTCTTATGACCGCCGTCCATCTCGGCGAGTCAAGCTTAATAGACTGGGATGAAGGCGTCTTTGCCTTGCAAAGCCAATGGTTAGCGAGTTTTGGCAATCAAGGTAAACCATTCAACTTTCAGACCCCTCCCCTATACCAATTACTCATTGCATGTGCTTTTAGAGTTTTTGGGTTTAACACATTAATCTTACATCTCCTCGCACTGATCGCTTCTTGCCTGGGAGTTTTTATTGTCTTCCACCTGTCAAAGCTGTTATCTACAGCCCAGGATGCCATTATCGCGGTTATCCTTTTCGCCTCAACCGAGTTCTTTCTCTTCTTCTCAAAATCCGGCTTGAGCGATGCGGTTTTTCTTTGTTTCTTTCTGGCATCTCTTCTTTTCTTTTTCAGGGGTCTAAAACTGAATAAAGACAGCCAATTTCTTTATGCTGGATTGTTTCTTGTTCTTGCTTCGTACACCAAATACTCGGCATTCCCGCTGTTCATTTCATATCTTATAATAGGTTTACTACATAAGAAAAGCCTCAAAACTAAATGGTTCTTCTATTCGCTTGTTCTGCCAGTACTCCTCATTTTACCATACTTCCTCCTGCTGATTAAATACGTCCACCTGCCTGAGCTCAGTACACGCCATATCAGTTTCCTTGGGGTAAATCACCTGAAATTCTTGTTTTACCTCTTGATATTTGCACCGGTACCATTGCTCCTTGCCCTGATACGGCTCTTTACTGACATAAAAGGACTGAACAAATGGAACATCTTCGTATTAATCACGACTATCATATTTTTCCTGATCCTCGGCTTCTACTATCCGTATTTCAGGTTAGCCTACCCGATTGTGCCGCTTTTGGCTATACCAGGTGCTCAGATAATCAAGCGTCTCGGTAAATTTAGAATCCCAATCTTTGCCAGCCTAATTTTAATGTCATTAGCATTTGGTTTCAGGACAATCAAATACACAAGTGTCGTACCACAGGAAACAGGTATGTTTGTTCATCGTTTTGCTGAAAAGGAAGAAGCTACGTACATATACGCGGTAGTTCCGCCGAATATCCTTTATTATATTAATCTCGAGATTGTAATACCAGCGGGTCATCCCTGGGAACGGGCAAGGAAAATGCTTCCTTGGTTGAGTAGCCGGGAGATAATTCGACCTGAAGACAATAAACTACCGCTTGCTGGTAAAACATTACTCGTCCATGCGACTGCATTGGATTTGGTTAAACTAGGGTATCTGGATATTTACGAGCGAGGTATATTGGTTTCGAGTTTCGAATTCACTGATGCCCCGGTATACTATAAGGACATCTATAATCCGCAAAGAGATGCAAAGCAGTGCTATGAGGTGTACCTTATTAATAACGAAGAATTAGGTGCGCAGCTTGAGGATTTATGGCTCTTTGGATTTGACCGCCGGGTGACTGTAATGGTCAGGCAATAACAGACTGACCGAGAATTCAAAAAATGGAGTAGCAGACCTTGCTCTGCGCTAAAAAATTCAAAAAATGGAGTAGCGAGACTTGTCTCGCGCAAAAAGAACCAAAAAATGGAGTAGCGAGACTTGTCTCGCGCAAAAAGAATAATGAGATTTCAAGAGTTTTTGTTTATTTGTGAAAGCCTAAAGGCTAAATTTAGACATTCTCGGTCAACCCAATAACAACTTATTGTATTTTTATGATTTTTTTGGTAGTCCGGGCTTCGGCTTGTTCAAGGGTTACGAAATAAACACCGGCTGATACATTACGACCAATATCGTCATCACCAATCCAGGTAACCTCGTTGGATAGTTTTATAGGCGGACCGTCAAGTTGTCTAATCAATCTACCTGTTACATCATATATCTTGATTTTATAACTCTTTGAGCCCTGAATCGGATTAAATATAATGGATGTATAATCAGTAAAAATACTCGGCATGACCTTCATGTTAGGGCTATTAATCGAGCTAAGTCTGTCAATATCAAGAATACCTGGCAGAAAACCTGATCTATAAGTCCCTGTATTGTAGATATCATAGCGGAACTTAGGCCACTCAATTGCCGCTGTTTCAAGGTCAAAAACCGAAAAGGTATAGTCATTACCGCCGGTCATCAATTCTAACCGACTATCCCAATCTATGTCAAATATTGCCGGAGATGGGTCGATGCGATTACCAAATTGAATAGGAAAACCTGATGCTTGTGCGCCGTTATTCTCATAGGCATACAGGTTCCAATCAACCGATCCGAGAATGACCTCAAAATCACTGTCACCATCAACATCACCAACTACTGGCAATTTGGCATCATGAGTAATATCAGGAAAACCAGCCAGCGTATGGCCCAAGGAATCCAAAACCATGAAACCAGATTTATAAGAACATATTAATTCAGGCTTATCATCGCCGGTTATGTCAGCAATAACTGGACTACCTTCAATATCAGCAACGCTGTACATGTTACGTTCCCATATTATATTACCTTGTGCATCCACTAAATAGAGGTTCTCTGATGAATCGGCATAAAAACATATTTCCAAACGCTCGTCACCAAGGATATTACCAAGGACAACTGAGTAGTTCATATAACCGTGTTGGATAAATACTGGAAACGGCGCAAAATAATTACCATAGCGATCCCAGACAAATAATGAATCCGAACCACTGCCACCACAACATACAATTTCCATGTCGCCGTCACGGTTTATGTCGCCGATAGCCAGTGTGCCAAAGGCACTACCAGGCATGTTCTTCAACAACCCATCCGGTGAATATACGCCTGTGCCATCATGATGAAAAGCATAAATGTCTGAAGACAGGGTCCAGATGAATATTTCTAGATCACCGTCTTCATCAATATCAGCAAGAACAGGCGAGCCAATCATCCTGCCCGAAACCGATTTTGGCCAACCTGGCAAACACACACCTTGATTATTAATTAAATAAAGATTGTTAGTTGCGCGTCGCACGCCAAAGACGATTTCGTATAGACCATCGTTATTAACGTCGCCAATTGCGGGCGAAGTCCAAACTTCGGCTGGGTGAATGTCGAAAATTACTCCATCACCTATGACCGGTGAACCATCACAGTGCCAGGCATAGATATAGCCTTCCTTGCCACAAACCACAATCTCTAAACCCGGATAAAAAGGATCGATATCCGCGAAGTTGGGTGATGAAAACAAAAAGTCATATACTCGCTGGGGCCAGCCCGGAGCAAGCAAAGGGTTTGTTTTGCCGCATACCGTATCTGAAGGTATACTGATATTCATCGATGAATCATAAGCCACCACATAATAATAATAATCCACACCCGGCTGCACTGTATAGTCCTCGTAAGAACTCACCATACCTAAATAACTACTCAATAAACTGTACTGACCACTAAGCGACAACCCTCGGTACACACGATAGCCTCTTGCACCACCACTGGGCAACCACTCCAATGACACCACGCCACTACGCCCTAATACACGC
>JBARXC010000024.1:0-6106 GCA_049647125.1 bacterium
AATGCTCTCGCAAGATTTCAAGCTTCTTCTCAGGACTAAACCGTCGCCTTTTTCTGTCCATTTCTGCTCCTTCCTTCCCACCTTATTCAACTATGCCCATTTGTCAAGTTCCATCTGAAGCAGAACATCATCTTAGGAGCTACATTCCATCTTTGCAATCAAAGAATCTGTAATATTCTCATAGATTCGTCTGAATTGGGTATTATCCTTATGACTTTTCCCAGTACTTTTCTTGCGTCTTTCTTGTTTCCCCGTTTTAGACATTCCTGTACAAAATGTATTGCTTCTGTCTCCAATTTATTCAAAATCACTCTGCGCATATTCTCTGACCAGTTGTCATACATCTTCTTAAACGGTTCACCACGGAATAACTTGAAAGCTCTCAAATACTCCCTTTCAGCAAAAGCCCATTCACCTGCACGCTCCAAAGTCTTTGCTTGAACAAGTAGTGCTTCGAATCCACCATAGTCAGTAGTGAAGTATGCCCCATTATTGATAAATCGTGACTCGCCTGATCGCGACGAGACAACCATTGAATGCCCGGGTAATTGGAGTTTCCTTTTGAGTCTCACAAGTAAATGTGCCAACAGATTTCCTTGATTTTGACTTCTTCGCCAGAAATTCTGATAAAGCTCACTCACCAAGACAGATTTCCTTGGTGCATCGTTTGCTGACGGCATCGAGGAACAGGAACGCAAAAACAGGCTGAGATTTTTGAGCGGTATGTCCTGGTCCTATGCATCAAACCAGGGGATATTCAAGGCAACGGGCATTGAGGCAATCGACCCGATGAAGCTTCTAACTCTGGCTGATAGCACCATGATTCCGGTGTATAAAGTAACACCTGAAGGCATTGAACTACTTGAACAGGGCGGCGGACGCGGTGCATCCCAGATGCCTTTGCCAAACAGAACATTAAGCGACAGGTCAACGCCATCGTTCGTTATCAAGCCTCCGGCACAATACGTGCCCGATGAGGTGATCGTGATCTTCAAACAGGGTTCATTTGAAGACAACGCAAAGCAAATAACCTCATTAAATAATGCCAGTCTTATTCAAACCGCCCCCCATGATAACATGTACCTTATAAGAATTTCTCGATCTCAACCTCTTAACCTCGTAATTTCAGAACTTCAGAAAAATACGTTAGTAGAGTATGCATCGCCTAATTATTATGTTCCTGCATTGGCAGTGCCGAATGATCCACAGTATACGAACCAGTGGCATTTGCACCGGGTCGCTGCCCAGCACGGCTGGGATCAAACGACCGGTGATTCGAGCATTGTCCTGGCAATCCTGGATACGGGTGTAGACCCGGATCATGACGAGTTCGCGGGCAAGCTTTTTCCTGGATATGATTTTATTAATGACGATCCTGAGCCCTATGATGATCATGGTCACGGCACCCACGTTGCCGGTATTGCCGCCGCAGCCACAGACAATACCATTGGCATTGCGAGTGTTGACTGGCAGACAAATATCATGCCGGTCAAGGTCTTGGGCGAGGAAGGATACGGCACGTCCTGGACAATCTGCCACGGGATTTACTTTGCGGCTGATTTTGGTGCCAAGGTCATTAATATGTCTCTGGGTGGTTATGAATACACCGCGGCTTATGACAGTGCGATTGGTTATGCGCATAACCATGGCTCTGTGGTTATTGCTGCGGCAGGCAATGACAACACTAACCAACCAGTCTATCCTGGTGCCTGTGAGCACGTAATCTGCATTGCAGCAACGAACAAAGACGATGAAAAAGCAACTTTTTCAAACTATGGCACGTATATTGACCTTTCTGCACCAGGCGTGGGTATTCTTTCCACAGTGCCGCGTAATCAATATACCTATTACAATGGAACATCAATGTCAACGCCTCTGGTCAGTGGTCTTGCCACGCTTATTTTTGCTTCAAACCCGCTTTATGGACCAGCTCAGGTGGAAAGTCTTTTAACAACCTATGCGGATGACCTGGGTGAGCCTGGCTGGGACGAGTATTATGGACATGGCAGGATCAATGTCTTTAAGTCCCTGGTTGGTCCCATGGCGGTTGTTCTGGGTTATTATGGCGGAACCGTCCTGGGCGACGGTGTGGCTAATACTGGTGAGCAATTTAGCATGATGATTAGTGTATTGAATTCGGGTGATTCAAGCGCATATAAAGTCAAGGCAACATTATCAACTGACGATCCATACGTGACCATAGGTCAGGATTATTCCAGATACGGAGATATTCCAGTTCAGGGTATTGTAACTGGAATCGATACCTTTGTCGTGCAATTCAAAAGCAATATGCCCAAGGACCACAAGGTCTGGTTCTACTTGACAATCGAGGATTCACTCGGTATCATATATGCGGATGGCTTTATGATCAAGGAAGGCGAGTATTTGCCTGGGTTTATTGGTCCCAAGACCATGAAGGACAGATTGCGCGGCTATGTGAATCGTGGCTATACAGTCTACCTACCTCAGGGCAACCTGGTGTACAAGGATTTCTCTGGTACCGGGTTTGCGTCCAATGACCTGGAAAAGATGGGTGGTGAAGGTGGCAGTGCTTGGTATACGTATGAGGAGTGGTGGGAGCGCTTTGGTGCAAGTTGCGTGCACATCTTTTATGCGGACTGGTATTATGCCATGTCCCGGTTCTGGGAATTAATCTATGTTGAGTGTGAAATAACCACGCCCGAGCATTATGCAGCGTTTCCAATCGGTGACACGATTCCGATTGTCGTGCACTATGATGCTGAATTTCACTATGAACCTGAGCATTATTCCTGGGATGAGACCTATATCTGGAACACCTCTGAGCCGCCGAATCTTGGTGCAGAGTGGGTACCAGGCTTGTATCAGATCTGGCCCGTGGAGTATGCCTGGGATCGTGGCTTTTACTATGAAGAATCAGAGAGCAGAATCTATTGTCTGTTTACATTTGAGATATTGGAAGATTTTGTGAAGAAGTATTTTAATCCCTTAAAACCTGATTCAGCAAGGGTGGTTTATCAGATCTGGCCTGATCTGTACGCCGATCCAAAGATTGAGCCAAGTCCCAAGAAAATGGAAGTAGAGATAAAAGATAGTTTAGGCACAACTGTCTATGGACCAAGAGAGTTAGATTCTCTTGAAATGAAGGATCAGGTGTTGTTCTGGAATGGGAAGGATAATGGGGGCGATACGGTTAGTGTAACAAATAATCCATATCAAGTGCAAATAGGTCTCGAATATCACAATTCCAATAAATGCTTTAGACAAACCGAAGTACTACGGAACAATTTGAATTTGAAGTTTGATGAGGTAATCGAACAGCAAGAGAATACAATCGGTGGGTTTGTATTCTGGAATGTGGATGATGACAACAATAATAAAATTAAAGACAACAAAGAGAGCAATCTTGGCGCATCCGAGGACGATTTAGTACCCTTAACTATTGAATTTGATTCAAACGAAGAAGATGGTGAAATAATATTATCCACAAAAACGACCGGTACTGGGGAAATAAAGGTCTGGACCAGTGCTGATAAAGTCGAACCGATATCTTTACCGCTGAAATACCAGTTGCCATCAGAGTTTCCAAAGACATTATGGATAGAGGGAGACTTTGTGAGTAATAGACCTCAGGATATCCAGTTAGTATTAGAACATCATTCGTCCCATGATACGTATCAGGATAAAGTAAAGGCTACCGTTTTTCAACTTTATGCTAAATTTGTAGCATTCAATTATGATGAGAATTCAACTAATAAAGATGCTATAAACATTAGAAAAGACCCCGATAACGTTGTGGAAATCCCTGAGTGGAAAATGGGTGAAGATTTAATCTCTGATCCTGAAAGAAATGATCCTGCTGCCTATGTAATGAGTAATGACAGTATAAGAGTTATGGCAAGTTTTATTCTCAGGCCTGGAGGTATTGAAAGTGTCGATTTAAAGGCTGAAATCGCCAATCCTGAAAATTCGCTAGGTAATCTTGAGTGGAAGAATGTTGAATTCTTGGGGATTGTTTCAAAAGGCGTCACCATTAACAACATACCTGGATTTGTTGATTTTACTACCGAGAAAGGTACTGGTAACAGTGTGAATAGAGAAGAGATAACATGGAAATGGAAAGTAAAAAATTTGCAGGAGGTAACTGGACAAAACCCACTATCACTCAACACAGTAAAACCATGCACAATTTATACAATTCTGGCAGAGCCCAAACCACCTTGGGAGATAGCTGGTCCATATCAAGTATGGTCAAAAGCATTACAATATGCATGTGATTGGGCAAGGGATGTAACATCATTAGAAGATGCTGGGATAAGAATCACTTCTACAGTATACGGTGATATTGGATTCGTGTATGATATTTGGCAAGGTGAATCGCATTTCGGGGGGTTGGATAATTTTAAGTTGTCACAATTTATTGAAGAGCATTTAACCATATTTACCCCCTTTATCGCAAACTGCTATGATGCCGCTCATATTGTATGTACCTTTAACAGTGCGCTTGGAAGTGCCTCAAAATTTATGTTTATAGATGTCATCAGCCAGTTGCAAAACTGTATTGACCCCGCAGGTGTTGCAATACTACCAACCAACAACCCGTTTGGTGAAGATACCACTGGTGAGCCAGAACCCCATATCCATCATGATGGAAGACACGGTCAATTTTTCAATCATGCTTATGCTGAAATAACTGGCACTGTCTTTGATGCTACACTGAGAATCGATGTAGATGATACTCCAGACAATGTAATAAATTCAAACCCCGGTCCTGGAGAAGTGGAAAATACAACCGATTTTGAATTTGAACTCCCGGTAGATCTATTTTTATCGTCCTACAAAACAAGGTTATTAGACAACTGGTCTGTCATATATCAAGATAATGATTTTATACATGTGGAGGAAAGGACCTTCACAATAGAGTAATAATGAGGAGGAATTATGAATCATAAATACCGTGCATCTATCGCATTACTGTTAGCGGTGTCGTGTTATACTTTTGCAGAACCGTTAGAGGATATATTTGATTCTAAGGATAGTCTCGTGGCAACCAAATGGAGTGCTTATACTGAGTATTACCAATATTATAATGCGCGAAGATTGGTTATTTACGATTCGACATACAGGGAGTTCATTGATAAAGAAGGAGAAAAGTATGATTTCAAAAACTGGTCAGGTAAACAAGGTATAGAAAAAGGGATTATTGTATTATCAAAACAGTTTTTTATACAAACCAAGCTGAGCATCTCCCGAATACACTCAGATGCGATATTTTATAACAATATCACATTATTCCAAAAAACCCGAGCTATAATTCATAGTGGTCATTCGATAAATTATCGCCCGGAAATCGAACTTCGTATTTTTGATGATTGTGTTAAGGCTCAAGAGTATCTTGTGTCTACAACACTGACATCAAGTGGACGGAAATGGACGATAGTAGATAAGAATCTTTCAGTTGGCGATATAGCACTTTCGTTAGGTAAAGAGAAGAGGTTCTCCTTGCATTTTGTTAGAAATAATGTACTTGTGCTATTACGTTGGGGTATAGAGGATGAAATATTTATGTTGGCTACGATTATAGATTCTATAGTTAAAAATGTAGATGCGCTGGATATGAATGGTAGATTTAATCTTCCTGCATTAGTAATAACACCAGAAGTGACATCTGAATTCCAGTGGAAACCAGGCGACTGCAAAAAATAAGGGCGTCAGAGAAAAAAAGCATAGTCTTATTGTAGAACAAGAAGAAATTATCTATCGCAATCATCGTGCTTGGGTAGAAGCACTTTCTCCATTAAAGCACGAAGAGAAGCATATCCTGGACCTCAGTGTCTCGAACAGGAAATGGAGGAGGAATAGTGAAAACTTCCCAAAAATTTATTCTAATTGTGATTGGTGCTATCATTTCGATAGCTGGAATATTATTATTATTTGATATAGTAGCTCTTCTATCTCCTCAGACAAGATTAAACGCAATGTTTCAAAAAGGAAATCGAATGGGGTCAGCCCTGGTTTAATATAGTCAAGCATTAATTTACACATTTGCCTCCTTTAAAAAATATATTAGTAAACGAACAATTCACTGTCAGTGGGTAACCCCACAGCATGGCAGTTTGATACCACA
>JBARXC010000025.1:0-6868 GCA_049647125.1 bacterium
AATGCTCTCGCAAGATTTCAAGCTTCTTCTCAGGACTAAACCGTCGCCTTTTTCTGTCCATTTCTGCTCCTTCCTTCCCACCTTATTCAACTATGCCCATTTGTCAAGTTCCATCTGAAGCAGAACAATAGAAGATAGAATTGGTGAGTCGGTAGCGCTTAATAACATTGGTGGTTTTTATTTTATTTATGGCGATTATAGCCGCGCAATAAAATATTATGAAGATTCTCTGAAATTAGCAAGAATCATAAAGGCGAACTATGTGGAATTCACCAATTTTTTATCCTTGGCAAATTTGTATTTAATTCTTGATGAAATGGAAAAAACAAAATTGTTCATTGATAAGGCATACAACAAGGCAAAGGAGTCGGATTCAAAAGACATGCGGAGAGATGTTTTATTTCTTTTATGCGATTTTTATCTGGCGACGAAAAATTTTGTGGAGTTTAGGAAAACTATGGAAATACTTCAGCGTTTGGTTAAAGGCGTAAAATCAAAGCGTTTCGAAAGTAATATCAGCCTTTTGTTGGGTCGTTATTATACTGAGACAAACGATTTTGAAAAAGCGAATAAGCATTTAAACAAAGCACTGAAGATATTTGAAGAAATAGGTGAACGATTGAATATCGGAAAAGCCAACTATTATATGGCGATAATGAAGTTAGCAATGGGGAAAAAGTCACTGGGCCGAAAGCGTTTAACTAAAGCCTCGGAGATATTTGAGTCACTGGGTGCAAAAGGCTGGAAAGAAAAAGTAGAAAAAACACTAAAAAATTTCAAGTAGCAAATGGAAAATGAAAGTGCATCATCTTTCTCATTTCGTCTGAACCAGGAATTATTTTAGAAATCTTCCCAAGCACTCTCTTAGCATCCCTCCTGTTCCCATGCTCCAAACAACTCTTGGCAAAATGAATCGCCTCGGTCTCTAATTTATTCAATATCACCCGGCGCATATTTTCAGACCAGTTGTCATACATTTTCTTAAACGGCTCACCGCGAAACAGAGCAAACGCCCTCAAGTATTCCTTTTTCGCAAAACCCCATTCACCTGCCCGTTCCAACGCCTTTGCCTGGGCAAGTGCTATTTCAAAATCATTATAATCAGTAACAAAATAGAATCCCCGGTTAACCAGAACTGGTTCGGGAGACCTCGCTGCAATTTCAAGTAAATGGGTGGGAATCATCAGGTCCCGTCTTATTACAACAAGAAGATGCGATAAAAGATTCGATGGATTTTCGCACTTCGACCAGAAATTATCAATGAGATCTTTTAAAGATATCTTTTTGTTTGGCTCACCTGCTTTTAATGCGATATGAATCAAAAATGCTTTTTCTTTAGGCGTCAATTTGATTTTCAGATATTGTTGATTTTTGGTTATAACCATATTGCTCAACAATTTTATATGATAGACCGGAATCTTTTGATTGAAAACCGGAAATTTCAAGATTGCCCGGGGAAGACCGCTTGGTTTTCCTTTTTCTAAAAGATGCAAAACGGGTTCCGGGAAAAATACAATCCAGCGGTGAAAAAGACCCAAAAGTCCATTGCTTTTAGCATAATTAAACGCGCTCTTGTAATCATATGCCCTCATGGTTTTTCGTACTTTACTTAAGAGATATAGAAAATGCAATAAGGGGAATTTTTCAGCCTCTTTTTTTAACAAACATTTTCCCAAAAGAGAATTTATAATTAAAATATTTTTTTTCAACTCATATTTCTCCATAAGAAGCAGACATTTTTCGAGAATAGCCTTTGCTTCTTTCATCTTTCCCAATGTGCTAGCAATTGTCGCAAGACCCAAAGAAGCCGCATACATAGCATTCCGAAGCTGATTCCTCTTTGATTTATCCAAAATTCCCTGTAAAAGTGATGATGCCTTGTTCAACTTTCCTAATCCAAAGGACAAAAACGCTTGGCTAGCAGCATAAATAATGTAGTCCTTATCTATCACTGCTTTGGTTGAGATTTTTTCTGCTCCACGGTATTCTCCCGCTATAACGTAACATAGTGCGATTCTAACATGTAATCGCTTCTGTATTTTTTTGTCTGATGTTTTATCGCAAGCCTTTTGGAAAAAGTGCAATGCCTCTTTATAATTGCCAATGGAACTCATTAAGGTCCCATAAGATTCTAAGAAGTTTGAATAAGGGAGAGATCGCAGGAGTTTTTTGCACTTACTGGCACACTCATGTGCTTTTCCCCCTTGAAGGAGTTCAGCATAGGCTATTGCTTGTAAAATGGTTAATTCGAAATTCAAGACAGGGTTGCGTAAATTACCTTTTCGTTTTTTTAAAATTGAAAGTAACTCTAACTCTTCCGTAGGTGTTCGCATCCAATTTAATGCAATGCATTCTAAAAGTCCTGCAGTGATTGATGTATAAAAATATCCCTTTTTCTCTAAGGACTTTCTTATTTTTCTCATTTGCTTAAAATAATCAAGCGGAGGAATGTCCAAGAAATTAGCAGACATACGTTCCATCTTTCTCTTCGATGATAGAAATCTCTCTGGAATTTCGTTCAAGATATCTTCGTAACCAACTGGATATGAAGGAAGATCATTCAATATCTTAGCTGCTTTCTTTAAGGTATCATCATCTTCATTGTTCTTGAGCAAACTCCTTACATACTCGATTACACATTTTATCTCAGGAGTCAAGGGTCCGAAAGGAGAAAAGAGGACATTGACAGATTTTTTAACAAGATTATATCTTCGCCATATATTATATACTGTTTTGCTTGAAATAGAAAAACCTCTTTTATTAAAAATCTTTTTCGCCTCTTTTATTGTGAGAGATGGATTATTTTCTTTTAACAATACTACCTTTTCTTCGATATCCTTAGAAAGTCGATTCCATGGTTTTTTATAAAAATTTTCTTCCCCAGTTTTCTTATACCATTTTACCCATTTGCATAAAGTGACATAGTGAATATTAAATTTCGAGGCAATTTTTTTTAAGGTACCGCCCGCTAAATAGGTTTCAACCGCCTTAATTCGTATTTTAATATCTCTTTTCATATTTTAGTCATTCGCTGGAAAATAATACCACGTTTTAAAATCTTTGTCAAGATAAAAATGAAGGGCTGAAAAGTTGCGGAAAATAGAGGATTAATGTAATACACAGATGTACGATTGCACATAATTTTAGTTATAATTTATCATTATTAAAACCTGAAAAGGAGGTAAAACTTGAGACTCTTGAATGATAGTATTAGAACATCGAAGGAAAAAATAGAGGATAAGTTAATAGGTCGCACAGCGAAAATAAAAGACGTAGAAACTGAAGGTTCTAATCTTTTGCCTTACTTCTACACTCAATGAATAATGGTTGAATCTAAAAGAAAAAAGGCAAAACAACGAAAACCAATAGGAGGTTTGAAATGAGAAAGCAGTTCAAGTTTAGCATCCCGCTCGCGGCCCTGCTCGGATTAACCCTCGCAGGCGGACCGGCGTTTGGCTCAGGGTGTGTGGAATTTATTGGCAACTGGCCATTTGGTTACGGTTATGACGTGGATTATGACGAGGCAAGGAATATTGCATTTTGTGGTTCAGGTGGGGGCGTGTTTATCCTTGATATCGCTGACCTGTCAAATATAACTGCACTATCTGATAAAATTCGATTGGAGGGTAGAGAGCGGGCTCTATTCTACGATGCTACTACACAGAGGCTTTATGTTGGAGGAACTTGCGGTGAGTTTCAGATATGGAATACTTCAAATCCATCAAATCCGATGAAATTAGGCGATTTGGGGCAATCGGTATTAGTATCTGATATAGTAGTTTCTGACTCATTTGCTTATATCCTAAGCGGAAAGCTTAAGATAATAAATGTCTCAGACCCAACAGTTCCATTTGAGGTAGGCCATTGTGATGTACCTGACCATCCATTTACAGTGGCAGTTTCTAACTCATTCGCATATGTTATAGATAAATATCAAGGATTAGTGATAATTGATATCACTGATCCATCGTCACCATTTATGGTTACGTCCTTACCAAGAAGTGAACGAGTTGAGGGAGTAGCAGTTCGTGACTCATTCGCATATATTGCGGATGGGTATAATGGCTTAACCATAGTCAATGTCGCAGATGCGACAAATCCGTTTGAGGTAGGCTTTTATAATACAGCTGATTTAGCTGTAAATATAGCACTTTCTGGGTCATATGCATATGTTTCAGATAGGAATGATGGAACAAGGATAATCAACATTTCTGACCCAACAGCACCATACGAGGTGTCCTCCATAGGTGGGGGTGAGAATGTTTCTGTCTCTGATTCGTTTGCATACGTTTGTGGTGGTTTTGGAATATACGATATCTCTACGCCATCATCACCACTTTATGTAGGCGGTTATGGTTTACCAGGCTATGTCAAGGATGTTGCATTTGTGCCCACGGACTCTTCAATGCTGTATTTTATAACTTGGGATGGTAGTATATATTTGCTTGATATTTCAGATCCAACATTCCCAACTCTGATAAGTAAAGTATCCTGCGGGAGTGGCGCTTCCTCCATAACAATAAATGACACATTCGCATACATTGGAAGATGGCAAAGGTTAAACCCATTGGATATTTTCGATATTACCAATCCAGCATTGCCTACATTCGTAGCCGATTGGAACTACATTGGTGAACCAGGACAATATGGTTTGGATGTAGAGTATTTTGAGCCATACCTATATCTTGTGGGTCGTGGGTTCTCTATAGTCGATGTCTCAAATCCAACATCTATAATCCATACAGGCTTTATGTGGGATCCCTATAGTATTGGTGGTTATGATGTAAAATTGCTAACTATTGGTGACTCATTATCGTCTGATTCTCTTGCATACATGGCAGATGGTGTCGTAATACTGGTGATCGATATATCAGACCCAACGAATCCAAATCTGGTAACAAGTGTGGGTACCGCCGATTACTATAGGGGTCTAGCAATTTCTGGCTCATATTTATATGCAACATGTGGTGCTACCGGAATGGAAGTATATGATATCTCTACGCCAGATAATCCAATATATGTAGCAACTTGTAATACGCCGTGCGTTGCCACGAAGATAGCAATTTGCGATTCCTTTGCATATATTGCAGATGGAGGTTTTGAGGGTGGATTCTGCGAAATCGACATCACAGATCCAACAAATCCCGTTCAGATAGGTTATTATGATCCAGCGGGTACTGGAGAGAATGTAGCAGTAAAAAGGTGTCCTGGAGGTGGTCACCTTATATTTTTGGCAGTTGGGGACTGTGGGGTGACAGTACTTAAAGATACGCTTGGTGCTGTTGGAATTGAAGAAGAGAAAAAGGTACTGAGTTCTGATATTGATTTCCTTTTACAGAACTTCCCAAATCCGTTCAGTGTAAGGGGTAAGGTCAATATTTCTTATTCTATATCCAAAAAGATGAAGGTGAAATTGGATATCTATGATGCAGCTGGGCGTTTAATGAAAACATTGGTTGATGGGGTTGAAGAACCTGGTTCAAAGTTAGTTGAATGGCACAGCCGAACTGATGATGGTTCTACTATTCCCAATGGTGTTTACTTCTGTCGCTTAGAAGCAGAAGGAATTTCTCAGACCCGAAAACTCGTGGTGCTAAGATAAAGATTGGTAACTTTTAATGAGAAATTACGCATACCCCTCCTAAGTGGGGTGTTCAGTGTTTCTATTTCAGCTACTGGACACCCTGTTTTCAATGAGTGTTTGTGTATCATAAAGATGAGAATTTTCTTTTTTCTTACCGGGTAGGTTCTCATTCATTTAGATATAATCACCCGTCGTCAGTTAGGTAAGGCGAGGAGGAAACAGATCAGGCACAGGTCTTGTAAAGCGGATTGGTCAAATCTTGATTGATTTAGGTTATATCACTGAAAAAGAGTTGAGCAGGGCATTGAGTCTGCAAAAGGACATAACCGACAATATCTGGTAAATAATGATTGCAATAGATGACATTCGATAAATCATCAATTTCTCAAATTATGTTTATTGTTTTCTTTGCAATTATTGCAGCAAGTTGGGGTTATGTTTTATACCATGGTTTTTTGATCATAAGAAGGCATGTATTTGGTGGCTAATGGAAGCTTGATTTCAAATGGACTGAATCTAACATCCATCATACGTGAATTAGAAGGTATTGTAAGACAATTAGCCATTGAGTCAGAAAAAGCATTGTATAAGCTGAGGCTTATAAGCAGTATAAGCAGGCAGGTATACACCGCGAGATCTTATCACAAATCCCACGGCAGGAAAGTTTGTCGATATGCCTTGTCGATTGGTCTGAAAAAAGGATTAATGACCGATCGTTTAATAAGCTTACAGGCAGCGGCATTGCTCCATGATTTTGGTAAGGTGGCAATATCGAATGACATTTTTGTAAAAAAGCAACCCTTGACTACGAAAGAACGGATCGCTGTCCAGATGCATGTGATTAAGGGTTACCATTTACTTTCCGAGATCAAGGGGATTGAGCAAATACTGGAGGGTGTGCGTACTCATCATGAATATTATAATGGTCGAGGATATCCTTTTTGTTTATGTGGCAAGAGCATTCCATTACTTGGCAGGATTCTTGCTGTGGCTGATGCTTATGATGCCATGACCACAGAAAGACCGTACCGAAAAACAAAGACAAAAAAGCAGGCATTTGAAGAACTAAGAAAGTGCTCAGGCAAGCAGTTTGACCCGGAAATAGTCAAGGCCTTTATGGAAACGCTGAAGTAATATAAACTAGTTAAAATCATTCATCTGTACTGGTTCAGCGGGAATCGGACAAAACAGGGGTCTGATTTAAGGTGGAAAATTGGTTATTATATTCCATCCTTTTCGCCCTTGCCAAGGCCAGTTTTTCATACCGCTTGTTAATAATTTCCT
>JBARXC010000026.1:0-29323 GCA_049647125.1 bacterium
GGCAATCTCAAAATTCGCGATTGTAGAATGTCAACAGGCTGACCGAGAATGCCGGAATTTAGCCTTTAGGCTTTCATAAATAAACAAAAAGTCTTGAAATTTCATTGTTCTTTTTGCGCGAGACAAGTCTCGCTACTCCATTTTTTAATTCTCGGTCAGCCTGTTGACATTCTACAATCGCGAATTTTGAGATTGCCACGTCCCGCCATATATATAAAAAAAGACGATCGGGACTCGCAATGACAAAAAGGGATTTGGGCAACACGCCCTAAAGATTTGACTCCATTCAGTCATTTGAAGAAGGGGGTTGACAAGTTTTCTAATATGGATATACTCACAACGATGATTACTGATTTACTCAACTCTTTGGAACTCATGGTTCTATTAAGGCGTGTCAGCCTTAATAGGAATTTATACTTTGGACATTGTTACTGGTATTGGCACTTCCGAACCTAAGAGATAAGAGATAGGTTCGGAAGTGCTATTATTCATTTTTAACACATAAAACATCCATAAAACTTAAAACAGAAAGAGAGAAAAAAAGGAGGTGTAGGTATGAGGAAAATACGTGTTGTTATTCCAAAAGGAAGTATTTATGAGCACGTGTTGAGATTGTTCCAAGATGCCGGAACAGGTCTGCAAGTAAATAAAAGGGTTTATCGACCCGTGGTAAATGATGAAGAGATAGAGATAAAAATAATGAGGCCGCAGAATATTCCAAAACTTATTGAACTTGGTTCACACGATGCAGGGTTTTCCGGTTATGACTGGGTTGTTGAAACAAGGGCAGATGTCGTGGAAGTATTGAACTTGGGGTTGGACCCTGTTAAGATTGTCGCTGCTGTTCCTGAGCAGCTTTTGAATGAAGACCTCCATAAAAGAAAAATAGTCGTTGCATCTGAGTATGAAAATATTACCAGGACATTTCTTGAGAAAGAAAACTATGAATACGTATTCTTACGAACATATGGTGCAACTGAGGTTTTCCCACCCGATGATGCGGATATGATCATCGATAATACGGCTACCGGCAAGACCTTAAAGGAACATAATCTTCATATTATTGCTACACTTTTAGAATCGTCGACAAGGTTTATCGCCAATAAAAAGGCATTAGGAAATTCAGAAAAGAGCGAGAAGATTTCAGAAATGAAGATGCTGTTTCAATCAGTGCTCGATGCACGTAATCGGGTAATGTTAGAAATGAATGTGCCCAGGGAGAAATTTGAAGAGATAGTTAAGATTCTCCCTTGTATGCGTTCGCCTACAGTAGCACGCCTTTACGGTGAACAGGGCTATGCTGTGAAGGTGGCAGTAAGGAGGATTGAAGCGGCAAAACTTATTCCTCTACTCAAAAAACTTGGGGCAACAGATATTTTGGAATATGAATTTAGAAAGGTAGTATTATGAAGGGTATAAAGAAATCTGTGGTTGAGCTGCCAGAATACTCTGTCGTGCAGGATACATCTGTAGTAAAACTAAACCAGAACGAGTCACCGTATGCTATCCCTGCTGCATTGAAGAAAGAGATAGTGGGTAAGTTAAATGAAATCGAGTGGAATAGATATCCTTGTTTAAAGACTTGTCAACTGGTTGATGCAATATCCGATTATACAGATTACCCAGCCTCGGGTATAGTTGCGGGCAATGGTTCAAATGAGATAATCCAGGCAGTGCTTTTGTCAATTTGTAAGGCAGGAGATAAAATCATTCTTGTATCACCGGGATTTTCAATCTATGCCCACGTAGCAAAGATTATGGGACTGACAATTACTGAGGTTCCTCTCCTTGACGATTTTAGATTTGATGTCTCATCAATAATTGAAGGATCAAGCGGGGCACGAATTGTAATTATCGCTTCACCGAATAACCCGACAGGGACTGCCCTATCTATTGAAGAACTGAAGAAAATTGCAGAGAATATTGAGGGAATGCTCGCTGTGGATGAGGCGTACTTTGAGTTTTATAAAAAGACTGCACAGAACTTGCTTGAAAAATTTGAAAACATAATAATAATGCGAACATTCTCAAAGGCATTTGGTCTTGCTGGAATCAGATTGGGTTATTTGCTTGCCAAACCAGAACTTACAAAAGAAATACAAAAGGCAAAACTACCTTTCTCCGTTGGTGTATTTCAGCAGATTGCCGGGGAAATCGTGATGAGAAATAAAGAATTTCTGGAGGATGTTGTGGCCAAGATTATAGAACAGAGAGAGATGGTTTTTTCACAACTTAAGCAAATTCCGGGCATAAAGCCCATACCTTCATGTACAAACTTTATTCTGTTTGAATTAAAAAAGAAATCAGCGAAGGATGTATTTAATACCCTTTACAAACACGGTGTGCTTTTAAGGTATTTTGAGAACCCAAAATTAAGAAATATGTTACGGGTAACGATTGGTACTCCTGGAGAAAACAGACTATTTTTAGAACGCCTAAAAGAGATTTTGGGTGGCAAAGTATGTAGGTAAATTATGGAGGTAAAGAATGAGAAGTGCAAAGGTTAATAGAAAGACGAGGGAAACAGATATAAAGATAAAGATCAATATTGATGGTGCAGGGAAAAGTAGAATAAATTCTCAGATAGGATTTCTAAGCCATATGCTTGAAACATTTGCCAAACATGGGCTCTTTGATATTGATGCCGAAATAAAAGGTGATGTCCATGTTGACCAACATCATACAGTAGAGGATACCGGGATTGCTCTTGGCCAGGCATTTAAAAATGGACTGGGTAATAAAAAAGGATTGAGACGGGCGGGATTTTTCATCTATCCAATGGATGAGGCATTGGTACTTGCGGCAATAGATCTATCAGGTAGACCTTATCTCAAAATGGATGCTAAGTTTAAAGGCAAAAAGATAGGTGATTTATACATAGATTCATTAGAGGATTTTTTTCAGGGTTTTGTATCTGCACTCGGAGCTAATCTACACATAAAGGTTTATTATGGACGCTCTGATCACCATAAAGTTGAGGCTATTTTCAAGGCCTTCGGAAGGTCATTATATCAGGCCTGTGAAATAGAGAGAAGACTAAAGGGCAAGATTCCAAGTACAAAAGGGCAATTATGATTGGGATAATCGATTATGGTGCTGGAAATCTTCTATCAGTAAAAAAGGCATTGGATTATCTGGGTGCTGATTCCAGGGTTGTTCATACACAAAACGATTTGGCGGAAATCGATAGAATCATATTGCCAGGGGTTGGTGCGTTTCGGTCAGCGATTGAAAAGTTGAAGTCGGTCAGGATGTACTGCGCGATCAATGAATGGTTACTTGCCAACAGGTCATTTCTTGGTATATGTCTTGGCATGCAGGTTCTTTTTGAAAGTAGTGAAGAGTCTAAAGGAGTACATGGTCTGGGAATCTTCAAGGGTAAGGTAATGCGATTTAAAGATTATAAGGTGCCACAGATTGGCTGGAACCAGGTGAAGATCGTTAGGGGATCAAAGATAATGGATGGGATAGAAGATAAATCATTCTTCTACTTCCTGCATGGATATTATGTGAAGTTACACAGTGATGATCTAGTAGTCGGAGCCACTGAATATGGTTTGGATTATGTTTCGGTTATTGAAAAAGAAAATATATGTGCCGTACAGTTCCATCCTGAAAAGAGCGGTACGGTTGGGCTTAAATTACTGAAGAACTGGATCGAGATATGTTAGCCCCGTTAGAAATATCTTTAGGCTATAATAGACATTCTAACTTTGGTGGAGGTATTAATGAAGACTGAATCTAAATTTCTAACGGGGTTAGCAATAAGAATAATACCATGTCTTGATGTGGAATCAGGCAGGGTTGTTAAGGGTATAAGATTTAAAGAATTAAAGGATACAGGAGATCCAGTAGAATTGGCGAGATATTATAACATTCAAGGCGCCGATGAATTGGTATTCCTTGATGTTGGTGCCTCATATAAGGGTAAGGAGATAATGATTGAGGTGGTAAGGAATGTATCAAAGGAAGTGTTTATTCCATTAACTGTAGGTGGTGGTTTAAGGAGTGTTGAGGACATGAGAAAGGTTTTGAACGCAGGGGCGGATAAGGTTGCAATATGTACCTCGGCAATTGAAAATCCTGATCTTATTTCTGAAGGGGCAAGGACCTTTGGCTCACAATGTATCGTGCTTTCGATTGATGCCAAAAGGCATAAAAATACCTGGCATGCATATACACATGGTGGTAGATATGATTCAGGTCTAAATGTTCTAAAGTGGGCAAAAAAAGGTGAAGAACTTGGTGTTGGAGAGATACTTTTAAATTCCATAGATAAAGATGGCACAAAACAGGGCTATGATCTCGAATTGACAAAAAAGATCTCTGAAGGTGTTGGGATTCCAGTTATTGCCTCTGGTGGTGCAGGAACACTGGACCAGATTGTTGATGCAGTAGTTTTTGGCAAAGCCGATGCAGTCCTGCTTGCCTCTCTTTTGCATTATGGTGAATATACAATTAATAATATAAAAAAATACTTACAAGAAAAAGGAGTGGGTGTAAGATGGTAATTGCATCAATCGACCTGATGAATAAAAAGTCGGTTCAACTGCGCCAGGGAAAAGAAAAGATCCTTGAACGCGATGATCCATTATCCCTTGCCAAAGAGTTTGACAGATATGGCGAGATAGCGGTCATAGACCTTGATGCCGTAATGAAGAGAGGTGATAATCTCGTGGTTATCAAGGAGATTCTACAGAATGGTGAATGCCGGGTCGGTGGGGGAATTAGGAGTTTGGAAAAGGCACGGGAATTGATTTCACTTGGCGCGTCCAAGATTATAATTGGTTCAAAGGCATTTGAAAATGATAGAATAAATCATGATTTTCTACAGAATCTTGTAATGAAAGTTGGCAAGAATAGAATAATCATAGCAGTTGATGCCCTGAACGGTGAAATTGTTACACAGGGTTGGCAACATAAAACCGGTTTGATTCTATATAATGTAGTCAATGAGCTTGAGAAATATACTTCTGAATTTCTATTTACATGCGTGGAACAAGAAGGTACATTAAAGGGCATAAACATGGAGATGGTCAGGAAATTGGCAAGATCGACAGCAAATAGAGTGACGGTAGCTGGCGGTGTGAGTTTGATCGGTGAAATAAAGGAACTCGCACAAATGGGTGTGGATGTGCAGCTTGGCATGGCACTCTATACAGGGAAGATAGACCTTTCAGAGGCATTTATTGAATCGCTCAAATGGCGGCAAGAACTTATTCCGACAATTACAAAAGATTATACTGGACAGGTTCTTATGCTTGCTTATTCCAATAAGGATTCTCTTAGAAAGACTTTTGAGACTGGCAAGATGTGGTATTTTTCACGGTCAAGGAATAAACTCTGGATGAAAGGAGAAACCTCTCAAAATATACAGGAAGTTATAAGATTAAGAGCAGACTGCGATAGAGATACGCTGCTTGCTACAGTTAAGCAAGAAGGTTTTGCATGCCATTTAGGCAGTTATTCATGTTTTGGGGATAGAAAGTTTAGTCTTTATGAACTATATGAGCTGATAAAAAATACAATAGAAAATCCGAAGCCAGAGTCCTATACTGCGAAGCTGACAGATAAGATGCTCAAAGAGAAGATACTAGAAGAAGCCCAAGACATTATAGATGTAAAGGGTAAGGATGAAATAATACGGGAGGCAGCTGATTTACTATATTTTATTACGGCCATCCTAGCAAAAAATAATATTGATATGAGTGATCTATTTAATGAATTGAGGAGGCTTAGATATGAAAATAAAAGAGGCGGTTAAGCAAGTAATTGAATTGAAAGATCTAAGCCAGCAGGATGCCTTTGAGGTTGCAATGGAGATAATGAGTGGTGGAACCACCGATGCCCAGATATCTGCCCTGCTGACTGCATTGAGAATGAAGGGTGAAACAGTGGATGAAATAACTGGATTTGTGCGGGCAATGAGGGAGAAAGTAACTACAATTACATGTGTCCCTGAATATCTTATTGATACGTGCGGAACAGGCGGTGACCGGGCAGGAACATTCAATATTTCGACGCTCTCTGCCTTTATTGCGGCGGGTGCGGGATGTCATGTTGCAAAGCATGGTAATAGGTCGGTATCGAGTAATTGCGGTAGTGCTGATTTACTTGAAGAGATGGGGATAAAAATTGATATTACACCTGAACTTATGGGAAAATGTATTGATGAAGTAGGTATTGGTTTCCTTTTTGCGCCAATTCTGCATAAGGCCATGAAATATGCAATAGGACCAAGAAGGGAAATTGGTGTGAGAACAATTTTCAATATACTTGGTCCACTTACCAATCCAGCAGGTGCAAAGCGACAGGTTTTGGGCATATTCAGAAAAGACCTTATGGGCCCGATTTCAATTGTCTTAAAAAATCTCAGTTCTGAACACTGTTTAATAGTTCATGGTGAGGATGGACTTGATGAGATAAGCATTACCGGAAAGACATTTATAAGTGAACTTCACAATGGCGGAATTAAAGAATACGAAATAGAGCCAAAGGATTTTAATCTACAGACCGGAACAATTGATGATATTAAAGGTGGTAGCATACAGGATAATGCAAAGATAGCATTAGATATTCTCAATGGTGAAAAAGGTTCTAAAAGGGATATAGCAGTTTTAAATTCCGGAGCGGCTATTTACGCATCTGGCAGAGCCGGTTCACTTGGCAAAGGTATTGAACTGGCACTGGAATCAATAGATTCCGGAAACGCAATGGAGACATACCAAAGGCTCAAGGAACTGACGAAATGAGTATACTAGAAAGTATAATTTCGTATAAGAAAGAAGAAGTGCAAAAGCGAAAAGTAACTTTACCTTTAGAAAAGCTTAAACATGAAAATTTTCCTAATCCAAGAGATTTTAAATCAGCGCTTGAAAAAGAAACCATTTCAATAATTGCCGAGATAAAGAGGATGTCGCCATCAGCTGGCATGATAAGAGAGGATTTTAATCATGTGCAGATAGCAAGGATATATGAAGAGAATGGGGCGAGTGCCGTATCCGTGCTTACCGACAATAAATTCTTTGGTGGTACTAATGATTATCTTATTGAGATTAAAAAAGAAATTAACCTGCCTGTATTACGAAAGGAATTTGTGATCGATGAATATCAGATTTATGAATCACGCTGGCTCGGTGCTGATGCAATTCTTCTTATTGCAAGGATATTAACGCACGATCAAATAGATAGATTTATTTCATTGGCAAAGGAATTAGGTATGGCTTGTCTCGTTGAGGTTCATACACTCAATGAACTTAAAGATGTCCTATCAACCTCGTCGGAGATAGTTGGCATAAATAATAGAAATCTTGATACACTGGCAGTTGGTATTAAAACTTCATTAGAATTGAAGAGGCTCGTCCCAAAAGGATATATTACTGTTAGTGAAAGTGGGATAAAAAACAGAGGTGACGTTCTGAAATTACAAGGGAGTGGTTTTGATGGTGTGCTCGTTGGTGAAACACTTATGAGAACAAAGAAGATAGGAGATAAACTTAAGGAGTTATTAGGGAGGAATGGTGAATGACCTTGATGAATTAAGGAAAGATGTTAGAGAGATCGATAGAGAAATTATAAATCTAATTGGGAAGAGGAGTGAAATTACAAAAAAGATTGGTAAAAGAAAAAAAGAAGAAGGTATACCCTTACGGAATTGGGATGTTGAAAAAGTAGTAATTGACAATGCAGTAGAAGTTGCCGATGAGCTGGGGATATCAGTGGGTCTTATTAAATCAATTATGCAGCAACTCATAGCTGAATCTCGGATTCAGCAGGAAATACTTCATTATTCAGCCTATAGGGGAGATAAAGAAAACATATTAATTATTGGCGGATTAGGCGAAATGGGTCAATGGTTTTCATATTTCTTCCAGAATCAGGGACATAATGTGTCGATCTATGATATCAGAGGTAAATCAGAGATCTTCCAGTCATACCGGTATCTTGACCAAGCCGTTAAGGGAGCATCGTGTGCCCTTATTGCAACATCACTTGAAGCGGTTCCAAAGATAATCAATGAACTCGCAGAATTAAAATTCAAGGGCATTGTCTTTGATATCGCGAGCTTAAAAAATTATTTAATCGATTCTATTAAAGGTGCAAATGAAAAGGGAATTTCAATTACTAGCATTCATCCTATGTTTGGTTCAAATGCAAGAACGCTTGCTGATAAGGTAATCTGTTTCTGTGATTGTGGAAGTGAAGAGGCAAACCGGAGAGTTGAGGCATTCTTCAAGGCTACCGCAATATCAATGGTTAAATTGTCCCTTGATGAGCATGATCGGGCTATCTCGTATGTATTAGGCCTTTCTCACATAGTAAATATTATATTCATGAAGGCGCTCATGGCTGGAGGCTACAAATATAAAGAGTTAGATAAAATTGCAAGTACTACATTTCTTTCGCAAATGGCAACTTCATCAAATGTTATCAAAGAGAATCCGCATCTTTTTTATGCCATACAAAAATTCAATCCATTTAAACAAGAGCTCTATGAAAATTTGACTGGCGTGGTTAAAGATGTAACTAATATTGTCCTATCAGAAAATAAAGAGCAGTTTATAGAAATCATGGAAACCGGCAGGAGATGGCTGGAGGACTAATGACGAGGATAAAGATATGCGGAATAACGGATATTGAGGATGCTATGATGGCTACGGAGTTAGGCGCAGATGCTATCGGATTTATTTTAGCTCCTTCAAAAAGAAGAATAACCCCGGATGCTGCCAGAGCGATCATTGAAAAATTACCGCCAATAATCACAATTGTTGGTGTTTTCATGGATGCCAGGTTTGACGAGGTAAATCAGATTGCCGACTACACTAAGATAGATGTGGTCCAACTGCATGGAAACGAACCTCCTGAATATTGTGATAGGATAAAAAGAAATGTAATCAAAAGAATTTCAGTAACTGAGAACGATACAACAGAGATACTTGCGTCTCGGATGGCAAAATATCGCGTTCCTGCCTATCTCTTAGATCCTGGAGCTGGTAGCGGAAACGTATTTAACTGGCATTTAGCTCGTGGTATTGATCTGCCTCTTATGATTGCTGGCGGGCTTACGCCTGACAATGTAAAAGATGCTGTGAGATTATTGAATCCTTATGGAGTAGATGTTGTTTCTGGAGTTGAGACATCATTGGGTAAGAAAGATAAAGAAAAAGTAAAAAGATTTATAGCGGGGGTGAGGTCTTGTTAATCACCGGTATAATTGGTTATCCTATGGAGACTACACTTTCGCCCGCAATGCATAATGCGGCATTTAAGGAATTGCAAATGGATGCTGTTTATGTTCGCCTGCCAGTAAGAGAAGAGAGATTGAAAGAGGCGATCATGGGTCTGAAAGTACTCGGTTTCAGGGGTGTGAATGTGACGATTCCTTATAAAGAAAAGGTGATAGAATATCTTGATGATATTGTAAACGGGGCAAAAAAAATTGGTGCAGTGAATACGATTGTGATTGAGGGTGATAAACTGCTTGGACATAACACTGACATATACGGGTTTAAGGAATCACTAAGGGAATATAAAATCAATGTTACTGATAACAATCTTCTTCTTATCGGCGCAGGTGGTGCTGCGCGTGCCTGTGCCTATGTAATAGATTCAATGAAACCAAAGAGATTTGTCATTACCGATATGATTTTTGAAAAGGCAAAGGTCCTTTCGCAGACATATGATGCAGAGGTAATTGAGTCGGATAAGATTAGAAACATTATCCCTGAAATGGATATTGTAATAAATGCAACACCAGAAGACCTGCAGGCTGCAGTATTATCGGTTATGAGACAAGGGGTTGTTTACTATGACATGAATTATAAATTTAAGGTTCTTAGAAAAGGAGGTGTGAAGGTGATAAATGGTCTTTTGATGCTTGTTTTACAGGGTGCCCGAGCATTTTATTTATGGACCGGGAGGAGGGAACCGATAGAGATAATGAAAAAAGCGGCGGGGGTAAAAGATGATTAGATGGTTAACTTCAGGTGAATCACATGGCAAGGGATTAACTACTATTATTGAAGGATTGCCTGCCGGTTTATTAGTGGATATTGAATTAATCAACTACGAACTGTCACGAAGACAAAAAGGATATGGCCGCGGAAAAAGGATGCAGATTGAGAAAGATAGGGTAGAAATAACCTCTGGGGTGAGATATGGTAAGACCATTGGTTCCCCGGTATGTCTGTTTATCAGTAATAAAGATTATGAGAACTGGAAAGACATCATGGAGATAGAATATGGTAAAGAGAGTTCTAAAGTTACCTCACCCAGACCAGGCCATGCTGATCTTGCTGGTTTCTTGAAATATGGTTTTACAGATATACGAAATGTGATTGAACGTGCATCAGCAAGAGAGAGTGCAGCAAGGGTTGCGGCCGGTACACTTTTTAAATTGTTGCTAAAGGAATTCGATATTCAAATTTACTCTCATACAATTGCAATCGGCGGCATAACCATACACGAGAGGAAAAGAAAAATCGATGAAATGGACAATACTCCCATGCGTTGCATGGATCCGGAAAAAGAAAAAGAGATGGTAAAGCGTATCGACGAAGCAAGGAATAAAAGGGATTCACTTGGTGGTACAAGTGAGGTTATTGCGACAGGTTTATGTCCAGGGCTTGGTAGTTATTCCCATTATGATAGAAGATTGGATGCAAGGATAGCCCACGCGATGCTTTCTATTCCTTCGGTAAAGGGTGTTGAGATTGGTGAGGCTTTTGAGAATGCCAAGAAATTTGGTTCTGATGTCCATGATGAAATATTCTACAAAAACGAAAATGGTTTTTACCACAAGACGAATAGGGCCGGTGGTTTAGAAGGCGGTGTGAGTAATGGCGAAGATATCGTTATACATCTTGCAATAAAGCCGATACCGACGCTTGGCAAGCCGCTGCATTCAGTGGATATTGTAACGAAGAGTGATCGGCTCGCCCAGAAGGAAAGGGCTGATACCTGTGTTGTTCCGGCAGCAGGAGTAATTGGCGAGGCGATGCTCGCATATGTCTTGTCTGATGCATTCTGTGAAAAATTTGGCGGCGATAACTTAAATGATATAGGAGTCAACTATAAATCATATATGGAGCGGCTAAAAAATGTCTAATAATATTATTCTTATCGGGTTTATGGGAACAGGGAAGGATGTAGTAGGCAGAGAGATTGCCAAGAAAACCGGCAAGATTCTTCTCTCAACTGATGACTATATTGGATGGAAAGAAAATAAGATCATAAACAAAATCTTTCAAGAATCTGGTGAAGAATATTTCAGAGAATTAGAAAAGGGAATGGTTCTAAAAATAAAGGATTTGAAAAATATAGTTGTAGCAACTGGAGGCGGCATTGTGTTGGATGAACAGAATCGAACACTTCTTTCTCAAATGGGTACAGTAATTCACTTGGATGCTAACCTGGATATTATTGAAAAAAGGCTCAAGCATGATATTAATCGGCCACTAATAAGGGATAAAGAGAAAATAAGTAGAATATTTGAAGAAAGGAAGGGCATATACGGTTTTTCGGATCTAAAGGTTAATACATCGGATAAAGAAACCAATGAGGTTGCAGATGAGATTATTCAAAAGTTACAAATTAAGGATAAATCGATGGATATGCCGTTCAATACAATCGTTGTAAAGACAGAACCAAAAGAGTACCCTGTTTATATCGGTTCAAATATTGCTACCAGCCGTGAAGATGCAATGAAGTTCTTACATCTGAACACGGCCAGGGCAATAGTGATTACTAATCCTCTTGTCGGAACTTTATATCTTCAACAGGTTGAAGATATCTTAAAGAAGTATAAAATAAACCCAATCCACGTTATTGTCCCTGATGGCGAGGAGTATAAAACATTAGACCAGGTTTGCCAAATATATGATTTTCTCTTGGAAAACGAGGTGAGCAGAACCGAACCTATCATCGCCCTTGGCGGTGGTGTTATTGGTGATCTTGCCGGTTTTGTCGCATCAACATATAAACGTGGCTGCCCACTTATTCAGATTCCAACAACCCTCCTTGCCCAGGTTGATGCGGCTATTGGCGGTAAGACCGGTATTGATCATAAACTTGGGAAGAATATGGTTGGAACCTTTTATCAACCTGATTCTGTTATTGCCGATGTGGCTGTGCTGCGAACCCTTTCAGAAAAAGAATTTAGAAATGGTCTGGCTGAGGTAGTAAAGTATGGTATCATAAAAGATAAAAAACTTTTTTCTTTGCTTGAAAAGGAAGGAAAAAAAATTTTTGACCGTGATACTTATATCCTCGCTGAAATTATATCAAGATGTGTACAGATAAAGAGTAAGATTGTAGAAGAAGATGAAAGAGAAGAAAAAGGTATACGGGAGATGCTCAACTTCGGGCATACAATAGGCCATATCATTGAGACACTGACAGATTATTCACAATACACCCATGGTGAGGCAGTGGCAATTGGTATGGTTGAGGAGACAAAACGAGCAGTAAGGAATGGTCAATTAGCAGAAATAGATTTGAAGCGTATCATCGGGCTCGTGTCCTCATATGGATTGCCTGTAACATTACCAGGGAATATAGGCCTTGATGATATAAAAAGAGCATTACGACAGGATAAAAAGGTAAGGCATGGAAAAATAAGATTACCCATACCAGTGGGTATCGGAAAGGCGGTGTTAAAGGAGGTACAATGCGAAAAATTGTTGTAATACATGGCCCGAATCTCAATATGCTGGAAAAGAGAAGGCCAGAAATATATGGGAATTTGACCCTTACACAGATTAATAAAGAAATCGAAGATTTTGCCGAAAAAAATAATATTGAGGTGGATATAATTCAATCCAATAAACAGGGCGAAATCATTGATGCAATTCAAAATGCCGGGAATTGTGCCGGGATTGTTATAAACCCTGCGGGCTACACCCATACCTCAGTGGCAATAAGGGATGCTATTGAGGCAATTGATGTACCGGCGATCGAGGTTCACATCAGCAATATTTATGCACGGGAAGAGTTCAGGCATAAGAGTGTGATTGCGCCAGTTTGTACTGGACAGATAACTGGCCTGGGCTGGTCTGGTTATATATTAGCAATTGAATCGCTGATTAAAATGAGTGAGAAAAAATGATAAATAATTTACCGGATGAGAAAGGTTATTTTGGTAAATTTGGCGGTAGATTTGTGCCAGAGACATTGATGAGTGCGATTTATGAGTTGGAAAAAGTATACTCATCGGCAAAAGACGATCAAGAATTTAACAAGACACTGGCATTTTATCTGAAGGAATATGTTGGCAGACCATCGCCATTGTACTTTGCCGAAAGACTCACAAAAAACCTTGGCGGAGCAAAGATATACCTGAAGCGGGAAGACCTTATGCATACTGGTGCACACAAGATTAATAATACCCTGGGCCAGGTGCTTCTTGCAAGAAGAATAGAGAAGGCGAGGATAATTGCCGAGACCGGGGCAGGACAGCATGGTGTTGCTACTGCTACTGCCTGTGCTTTATTTGGACTACAATGTACGGTTTATATGGGAACAGAGGATATGAAGAGACAGAAGATGAATGTTTTCAGAATGGAGCTTCTTGATGCAAAGGTAATACCAGTTGATTCAGGGTCAAAGACACTCAAGGATGCAATAAATGAGGCAATACGGGATTGGGTAACAAACATCACAACTACACATTACTGTATTGGATCGATAGTTGGCCCTCATCCATACCCGATGATCGTAAGAGATTTTCAATCAATTATAGGTAAGGAGACAAAAAGACAGATACTTGAACAAGAAGGAAGATTACCTGATTTACTGATTGCTTGTGTCGGCGGTGGCAGTAATGCTATTGGACTTTTCTATCCATTTCTCGATGATGATGTAAGGATGATAGGCGTTGAAGGGGGTGGTTTAGGTTTGGATACGGATAAGCATTCAGCACCACTATGTAAAGGTACTATCGGAGTTCTTCATGGGGCAATGAGCTATCTGCTGCAGAGTGAGAACGGACAGGTTCTTCCGACCCACTCGATTTCTGCTGGGCTGGATTATCCTGGTGTCGGTCCTGAACATTCATATCTTAAAGACACGGGTAGAGTGGAATATACTACTGCCTCGGATGAAGAAGCACTTAGGGCATTTAAGGTACTTTCAGAAAATGAAGGCATAATCCCGGCACTTGAAAGTGCTCATGCTGTTGCACATACGCTCAAGATTGCCAAGGATATGTCAAAGGATAAGATAATTGTAGTAAATCTTTCTGGCCGGGGTGATAAGGATTTAGATATCGTGGAGGGTTTGGTATGACCGTCATTCGACCAATAAGAGAAAAATTTAATGAGCTGAAACAGAAAAATGAGATAGCACTCATATTGTATATGACCGCGGGATTTCCTTCACTGAGCGAATCAATGAATAATCTTGTAGAGTTTGCAAAAAATGGTGCAGATATAATAGAGATTGGGATACCGTTTTCTGACCCGGTTGCGGATGGGCCAACAATACAATATTCCTCTCAGATTGCGCTTTCACATGGTGTAACACTAAAAGATATAATAAGTGAAATAGATAAAACAAAAATAGATATTCCATTGGTCATTATGTCATATTTGAATCCGGTACTTGCTTATGGTAAAGAAAGGTTGCTTAAGGATATGAAGGATGCCGGGATATCAGGTATTATTATTCCTGACCTTCCGGTGGAAGAATCTGAAGATTGGCCGTCGCTTTCAGAGGCTTATAATATTGATGTTATATTTCTTGCTGCGCCCACATCTTCTGGCGAAAGAATAAGACTCATTGCGCAGCACTCTCGCGGATTTATATACTATGTAAGTATTACAGGAACAACCGGAGTAAGAAATAAATTATCTTCGGGGCTTTCAGGATTTATTAAAAATATGAGACAGGCAACCGATAAACCTATTGCAGTTGGCTTTGGTATTTCATCGCCCGAACAGATAGTATCACTAAGGGAAGAAGTAGATGGGGTTATCATCGGCAGCAGAATAATTGAGGCCATGAGAAAGAAGGAAGATTTGAAAATAGTAGTAAGAAATTTAAAGGAAGCAACAAGGAGGTAATCATGCTGGTAGTAATGCATAGAGATGCTACCCAAGACCAGATTGATGAAGTTTGTAAGTTTATAAAAGAGATGGGACTTTCATCCCATCCAATACCCGGTACCCAGAGGGTGGCAATTGGAATAACCGGCAATAAGGAGATGGTTGATACAAATAGGATTGAAGGGTTCGATGGCGTGATAAATCTAATTCATGTTACACAGCCATACAAACTTACCAGCCGAGAAATGAAGCCAGAGAGTACGGTGATTAATGTCGGAGATGTAAAGGTTGGTGGTAAAGATATTGTAGTAATTGCCGGGCCGTGTGCAGTTGAATCTCGTGAGCAGACAACTGAAATTGCAAAAGCAATAAGTACTATGGGCGCGAATATGTTACGCGGCGGAGCATTTAAACCAAGGACTTCGCCATATTCATTTCAAGGCTTAGGTGAGGAGGGATTAAAGATACTGGTGGAGGCACGAGAAAAAACCGGTTTACCGATTGTATCCGAAGCCCTGGATACTGATAACTTTGACCTTGTTGAAAAATATGTCGATGTTATTCAGATCGGCGCGAGAAATATGCAAAACTTCTCTCTGTTAAGGAAGGCCGGCCAGTCAAAAAAACCTGTACTCTTGAAAAGAGGTATGTCAGCTACTATTAAGGAATTTGTACTTGCCGCTGAATATATCATGTCAGAAAGAAATTATAATGTGATACTCTGTGAGCGGGGAATACGAACCTTTAGTGATCATACGAGGTTTACTCTGGACATAAGTAGTATACCAGAACTGAGGCGGATCACGCATCTGCCAATAATTGTTGACCCGAGCCATGCCTCAGGAAGGAGGGATATGGTGTTACCGCTCTCAAGGGCAGCTATTGCGGCGGGTGCAGATGGCATCATAGTTGAGGTTCATCCAGACCCAGCAAAGGCATTATCAGATGGACCACAATCACTCACAATAGAGATGTTTGAAAAATTGATGCAAAAGTTAGAGATTATTGCCAAAAGTATAGAAAGAGATATACAAAAATAATAAAAGGAGGAAATAAATGATTATTACCATGTCGGTAGATGCATCAAATAAAGAGATAGAAGGTGTTATAGCAAAGGTCAAGGGTTTTGGTTATAACGCCAAACTATTTCAAGGAGAAAAGAAGACTGTAATTCACGTATGGGGTGTTACAGATAAGGAAAGACTCATGAAGAGGGTAGAACCGCTTCCCGGGGTTGAAAAGCTGATACCGATTTTACACCCCTTTAAACTTGCGAGCAGAGAGTTCCATTCTGAAAATACAGTTGTTTCTATAGATGGCAGATCCATTGGCGAAAAAGAGATTACAGTTATTGCGGGTCCCTGTGCTGTGGAATCTGAAGAAAACCTGTTAGAAATTGCTGCAATAGTTAAGGAGGCAGGTGCAAAGTTCTTACGGGGTGGCGTTTTTAAACCAAGGACCTCACCGTACAGTTTCCAGGGGTTAGGAGAGAAAGGATTAGAAATTTTGGCAAAGGCGCGTGAACGCACAGGACTCTTAATCGTTACCGAGATTCTTTCTGAAATTGATGTTCCTCTTGTATCACAATATGTCGATATTTTCCAGATTGGAACCAGAAATATGCAAAATTTTCCATTGCTTAAGACCGTTGGTAGATTCAAAAATCCGGTACTACTTAAGAGAGGAATGTCGGCAACAATGGAAGAGTGGTTGATGTCTGCTGAGTATATTTTATCTGAAGGAAACCCCAATGTCATACTATGTGAACGGGGGATTAGGACCTTTGAGAAATATACAAGAAACACATTGGATATTAGTGCAGTTCCTGTAATTAATCATTTTAGCCACCTCCCTTTGTTTATCGATCCAAGCCACGCTGCAGGAGATTGGCGCTATGTTAGTGCCCTTGCAAAAGCTGGTATTGCTGCAGGCGCAGATGGCTTATTATTGGAAGTACATACTGATCCTACAGTAGCTCTTTCCGACGGTAAACAGTCTTTAAAACCTAAAAACTTCAATCAACTCATGAAAGAAATTAAAAAAATTGCCGAGGCAATAGGGAGAACCGTATGAAGAAAGTTTATTATCAGGGAGATAAGGGTTGTTTTAGTGAGATTGTTGCATATCTGAAATTTTTGGGAAGTTACGAATTGAAATGGTGATGATATGAAACTCTTATTGAGAAAATGCATTTCGCCAAAAGGTGAGATAAAGATGGGTGGTGACAAATCTATAACGCACCGGGGTTTAATAATCGGTGCCATTGCCCAGGGTAAAACTGTAGTTCATGGATATTCACGATGCGCAGATTGTATGGCGACCCTAGAAATTTTTAAGCAGCTGGGAATATCCATAAAAGAGTCAGGCGCCACCATTTCTATTGAAGGCAAAGGGTTAGACGGTTTTGTTGAACCAGATGATGTGCTCGACTGTAAAAATTCTGGAACAACCATGAGATTGCTTGCCGGAGTATTATCAGGTCAGAACTTCTTCTCGGTGCTTACTGGTGATAGTTCACTACGACAAAGACCAATGAATAGAATTATTAAACCATTAAATCAGATGGGTGCAGAAATACACTCACGATGTGGTGGGTTTGCCCCGTTAGGCATCAAGGGCTGTAAATTGAAGTCAATAAATTATAAATTGCCGGTGGCTAGTGCCCAGGTGAAATCTGCTATCTTGCTTGCCGGCCTTTATGCTGATGAAGAAACCATTGTGGAAGAGCCTAAGCTCACAAGGGATCATACGGAACGCATGTTTAACCTATTTGGTGCAAAAGTTGAGAAGGAAGATAAAAAAATAATCCTTAAGGAAAAGAACAAACTCAATGCACAGGAATTAATCATACCTGGTGATATCTCGTCAGCCGCATATTTTATTGCCCTTGCCTGTCTCGCTTCGGACAGTGAACTCTACTTAAAGGATATTGGCGTAAATCCTACCCGAACTGGTATTCTTGATGTATTAAAAATGATGGGTGCAGATATATCTGTTGTGAACACCAGGACTGTTTCAAATGAGCCGATTGCCGGGTTAATGATAAAATATTCCAAGCTAAAAACAAGAGAGATTTCAGGCCAGCTTATACCAAGGCTTATAGATGAAATGCCCATATTAGCGGTTGCTGCTACCCAGGCACAAGGTATTACCGTGGTCAAAGATGCAGCTGAATTACGGGTAAAGGAGACTGATAGAATCAGGGCAATAGTAGCGGGGCTTAAAAACATGGGCGCAAAAATAGAAGAAAAGAAAGATGGATTTATTGTTGAGGGACCCACAAGACTCTATGGAGCTCAGTGCAGTTCTTTTGGAGACCATAGGATTGCCATGGCCTTAACAATAGCCGGGTTTATAGCTGATGGACAAACGATAATTGATGGTGCTGAGTGTATATCTATTTCATTCCCCGAATTTATTACATTAACAAAGACGGTGTGTGGTGAAGCCAACGTTACTATCCAAGATTAAATTCACTTGTAGAAAAATTCCACTGAAGTCCTCCCCGGTGGCGGTATTTGAAAAACTTTATAGCCAGAAGGGTTTCGGTTTCATCTACGAGTCATTGGAGAGTGTAGGAGAAAGAGGGAGATATTCATTCATTGGTGCACGACCTCTTATTCTGTTTAAGAGTAAACAGATGGACATAGAGATTGACTACGCTGGAAAGGTCCAACGGAAAAAGGCAAATCCTATGGACTCTTTAAGAAATATTGTAGCTGGGGTTAAAGAATTTCCTTCTCTTGAACCATTTTGCGGTGGTGCGGTTGGCTACATTGCCTATGATGCAGTGAGGTTTTTTGAGGATATTCCAGATAAGAATCCTGATGAGCTCAGAATACCTGATACATATTTTATGTTTCCGTCCGAAATTATTATCTTTGATCATAAGAAACAGGCGATAGATATTGTTGTTTATAATGGCGACAGCAAGAGAACGGAGGAATTGATTAGTGAAATAGAGAAATCAGAAGAGATTTGTTTTAAACCTTCAGAAAAACAGATCAAACAATTTAGTTCAAACTTTACGAAGGACTCATTCTGCAAGGTTGTAAAAACCGCAAAGGAGCATATCTTTGCTGGTGATATATTCCAGGTTGTTCTTTCCCAGAGATTTGCATTTCCCATTGACACAGAACCAATTAACATATACAAGGCGCTACGGATTACAAACCCCTCACCATATATGTACTATCTAAAATTAAATAACCTATTCATTCTTGGTTCGTCTCCTGAGACATTGATAAAATTGGTGGCTGGTACAGCAATAAGCAGACCATTGGCAGGAACAAAACCCAGGGGTGAAACCGAAGAACAGGACAGGCGTTTAGAATCAGAGCTTTTAAATGATGAAAAAGAATTGGCAGAACACATTATGCTTGTTGACCTTGCCCGCAATGACCTCGGCAGAGTATGTGAGTATGGCAGTGTAAGGGTTACAGAACTCCTGAATACAGAAAGGTATTCCAAGGTAATGCATATTGTATCAAATGTTATAGGTGAATTGAATAAAGACCAGGATGCATTTGACCTCCTTGGCGCAACGTTTCCAGCAGGAACAGTCTCTGGTGCACCAAAGGTAAGGGCAATGGAGATAATTGATGAACTGGAACCTACGAAAAGGGGGATTTATGCCGGGGCAATTGGATATTTTGGGTTTGGCAGTAATATGGATTTGTGTATTGCCATAAGGACGATTGTAATAAAAAACAGGATAGCATATATACAAGGAGGTGCTGGTATTGTTGCCGATTCTATTCCGGAAAGGGAATACATTGAGACACTGAATAAAATCAAGGCATTGAACAAAGCAGTGGAGATTGCATCATGATATTGGTGATTGATAATTATGATTCTTTTGTATACAATCTCGCTCAGCATATGGGTGAATTAGGACAAGATGTATTGGTGCTGAGAAATGACAGGATAGATGTAGATGAGATTAGTAAAATGAAGCCTTCCTCAATAGTTATCTCGCCAGGTCCTGGGGTTCCAGAAAATGCAGGAATTAGCTGTGGGGTAATCGTTCGTTTTGCTGATAAGATTCCGATACTCGGGGTTTGTCTTGGCCATCAATGTATTGCTGCAGTTTTTGGGGGTCGGGTCATTAGGGCAAAAAGTGTGGTGCATGGTAAGGTATCAAAGATACACCATGATGGAGAGACTATTTACAAGGAGGTTGAAAATCCATTCATTGCAACAAGATATCATTCACTTATTGTTGAGAAGAATAGTCTACCTGATTGCCTTAAGCTTACGGCATGGACAGAGGATGAATTGGTTATGGGAATTAGGCATAAAAATTTTAGGGTTGAAGGCATTCAATTCCATCCTGAATCGATATTGACTAAAAAAGGAAAACCTATACTAAATAACTTTATAAAAGGAGCATAAATTGAAGATTATACAGTATTCAGATATAAACGACAATTTCTTTGATTCTACATACCTTACAGAGGATCCCTCGGTTCGTGCGATTGTTTCATATGTGTTAGAGAACAAGGATCGCGCATTGGTGGAATATACATTACACTACGAGGGCGTTCAGTTACAAGATATGAAAGTTACATCAGATGAGATAAAAAAGGCGTCTGCTGAAGTTGATAATAATACAATTGAAACATTAAAAAAGGCGAAGTCCAATATTGAAAAATTCTCAAAGGCGCAGCTAGATCAGTTTAATAATTTCGAAGTTGAAATTGTTCCCGGTGTTTTGGCTGGGCAAAAGGTGATTCCGTTAGCACGCGTCGGTATTTATGTTCCTGGGGGTAGATTTCCTCTTGTTTCTACGCTTCTCATGTGTGCGGTGCCGGCCAGGGTTGCGCGTGTAGGAGAGATTGCCGTATGCTCACCACCTTCGTACAAAGGTACTATTCATCCCGCAATCCTTGCTGCCGCCGACCTGGTTGGTATAAATGAAATATATAAAGTTGGCGGGGCACAGGCAATTGCGGCAATGGCTTATGGTACAGAGACAATTAAAAGAGTAGATAAGATTATCGGACCAGGTAGTAAATATGTGACTCTGGCAAAGAAAGAGGTCTTTGGCACGGTGGGTATAGATTTTATTGCCGGACCAAGTGAAATAATGATTATAGCTGATGATACAGCAAATCCACGGGTTTTGACGGCTGATATTCTTGCTCAGGCAGAGCATGATACCAATGCTACTTGTATTCTCATAACAGATTCACCAAGCGTTGCCGAGAAAGTAAATGAAGAGGTTGAAGTACAACTGAAGGAGTTAAAAAACGAGGTCGTAGCACGACAATCTCTTAATATGAACGGGATGATTATTATTACAAATACTATTGATGAGGCAGTAGATTTGGCGAACAGAAGGGCTCCAGAGCACCTTGAATTGCAGATAAAAAATCCAGACGATTATGTTGAACGTTTTAAGAATTATGGTTCACTCTTTATCGGTGAATATTCTGCTGAGGCCCTGGGTGATTATAGTAGTGGATTGAACCATACGCTGCCAACCAATGGCGGTGCACGATATACAGGTGGATTGAGTGTTAAGGATTTCCTGAAGCTTCAGACAACCCTCAGGGTAACGAAACAAGGTCTTCGTGAAATTGGTCCGATTGCCAAGGCTTTTGGCGAGATTGAGGGTTTGAATGGTCATGCAAAATCTATTAGTATAAGATTAGACCGGTAATGAGTGAAAAACTGGGATAGGGCGTTTACGCCCGCATTTAAAATTTTTTATTGACAACGCTTAAATTCTGAATATAATATTTTAATTAGTACGTTAAATGACTTAGTTCTTTAAAAAATTAAATTCTCATCAAGAGAGGCTGAGGGACGGGCCCTATGAAGCCTCGGCAACCCGCATAAGGCGGGTGCCAATTCCTACCCGGAAAGGGAGAGATGAGTGTTTTACTCCACACTTTCCCATTATACTCGGGAAAGTTTTTTGTTTCAGGGCACTCATCACCCTCTTGATAAAAATAGAAGCTAAGAAGTTAAGAAGTTTAGAGGCAAGAAGAATTTGAAATTCATAACCTCACAGCTTCGCAACTTCCTAACTTCAATGATTAGATGAAGGAGGTGAATATGCCAAAAAGCATTGACGAAATAAATAGTAAGATTAAAAATGGAGCCGCGGTAATCCTCACCGCCGAGGAAGTAAAAAAGATGGCACAAGAACAGGGTGTAGAAGAGATTGCAAAAAAGGTCGATGTCGTTACAACTGCAACCTTTGGGCCAATGTGTTCATCCGGTGCATTTATCAATTTTGGTCATGCGGATCCTCCTATTAAAATGGTTAAGATTTGGCTGAATGATGTTTCTGCATACGGCGGTCTTGCTGCGGTTGATACATTTATAGGAGCAACAGAGATTTCAGAAAGGGAGCAAGAATATGGCGGGGCACACGTAATAGAAGATTTGATTGCAGGAAAAGACATAAAACTTAGGGCGATAGGTGCCGGAACGGATTGCTACCCGAGAAAAGAAATCGAGACTTTTATTAACAAAGAAAACGTGAATGAATGTTTTTTACTCAATCCGAGGAATGTATCCCAGAATTATGCAGCTGCAACGAATTCTACAGATAATACTATTTATACGTATATGGGAATTCTTCTCCCGACTTTTGGCAATGCTACATATTCGACTACTGGAGAATTGAGTCCACTTTTGAATGACCCGGAACTTCGGAGCATAGGGATTGGTACAAAAATATTTTTGGGAGGTGCCCAGGGTTTTGTTGTATGGAATGGCACACAGTTCAATACGACTACGCCAAGGAATGAAAAAGGTCTTCCCATTGGCCCTGCTGCAAACCTTTGTCTTGTGGGAAACATAAAAGAGATGAGCATCGAGTTCATAAAAGCAGCTGTTTTTGAAGGTTATGGAATTAGCCTTTTTATAGGGGCAGGTGTTCCAATACCGATATTGGATGAGGATATGGCAAAGTTTGTTTCAATCAGAGATGAGGATATAAAGACTAAACTCTGTGACTATGGTTTGCCTGGACATCCAGTAATTGCAGAACTCACGTATAAAGAGCTCAAGTCTGGCGAGATAAAGGTAAATGGTAGATTAATAAAAACCGGTCCTTTGTCGAGTATGTATAAGTCAAGACAAATTGCCGATATTCTAAAGGAATGGCTACAAAAAAAGGATTTTTTCATTTCGCAACCTGTACAAAGACTTCCTGAGAATTCAGTATTCAAAAACATGAACATAAAAAAGGGAGGATGAAATGAAAGAGAGATTCATATTAAATTTTCCCCCAGCGAGTTCAGAAAAACCTATTACATACATTTTGATAAAGGATTACAATTTCAGGGTGAATATCTTAAGGGCTGAGTTCACTGCGGGAAAAGAAGGTAGGCTGTTAATTGAGGTTGAGGCTGAACAAAAGGATATGAAAAAGGGATTAGGATATCTTAAAAATGAAGGTATCATGGTTTATCCGCTCAGCCGAGAAATAAGTATAAAAGAGCAAGAATGCGTACACTGTGGGTTATGTACTGCAGTATGTTTTTGCGGCGCATTGGAAATGGATAGAAAGAAATGGGAACTTCTTTTTAATTCTGAAAGATGTGTTGCCTGTGAGTTGTGTATTCAGGCCTGTCCACTCAGATTGATTACGCTCCACTTTGTAGACGAGTTACAAACGTAAGTAATTAACCATGTTTCAACCGAGGGTTTATCGAAGGAATATGGGCCGGGATAGGTTTGAATCCTTTACGGCTAAATTTTTGGAAACAGACCTCTGGATCGGTGTAGACAAAATATCATTTAACAAGGAAATGGCTGATTTTGCATTGGTTTGTATTAAAGACATCAGGGCAGAGATCGAAGAGTATGCTAAAAGAGATAAGACATTTTTAAAGGCGTTGTTTCCTTATGAAGAAAATTCTGCTCCAAGACTTGTTACCAAGATGTTTGAATGCGGAAAAAGAGCCGGGGTTGGTCCGATGGCAACAGTTGCAGGTATTTTAGCTCAGGAGGTAGGAAGACTCATCGAGACGACATTTAATGTCAAAGAAATTGTTGTAGAAAATGGTGGTGATATATATTTGAATGTCAAGGAAGCGGTTGTTATTTCGGTATTTGCCGGGTCGTCACCGCTTTCTGAAAAAGTAGGTCTAAAAATTGAACCCGAGTATTCACCTTTGGGTATATGTACATCTTCTGGTATTGTGGGACATTCTTTTAGTTTTGGCAAGGCTGATGCAGTAGTCGTTGTTTGCAAAGATGCTGGTCTTGCCGATGCCTATGCTACTTCATTCTGTAATAAAATAAATAGTGAAAAAGATATTGAACCGGTCTTGGATAGAATAAAAAAGGAGAACAAAATACTTGGGGCGGTGGTTATTGTCAAAGAGCAGGTGGGTATAAGGGGTACCTTTCCCTTGGAAATACTGAAATCATAACTCAGAGAATTTGACCCCGTTCTAACCGAAGTTTGCTGTTGCCCAGCGCTTGTGCCGGTTTAAGCAAGGTCAATTAAAGCAACGAAGATCTCAAAGAGCTGTGCGTGCAATAGAGAAACAACTATTGGGGAAGTAAATGTCTAATGTCAAGACCTTGTATAATAAAGCATGTTTCTCAATATAAACAGAATATGGTTCTTGACAATAAAGCTAAAATGTGTAACATAAATCAAGCCCCTTTTTGTCCAAAATCAGAGGGTGCAGTGCAACCTCTGATAATTTTAGGACTTAAAAAAGTTGCTTAAATACGAGGAGGAAACGATGATAAGATATTATGTTAAATTATCCCTTATAGGAATTGTAATTAGTTTATTGTTTGCAAATATCAATCCTATTTTTGCAGAAGGAACAAGACAGATTACATGGGCGCCAGGTGAAGTGATTGTTAAATTTAAAGACGATGTAGCGATACATGTAGAAACAGATGGTGAGTTTATCAAGACGGGTATTTCATTAATTGATGCGATCAATCTTAAATACAAAGTCAGAGCAATAGACAAAATCTTTAAGAGTGCAGAAAAACATTCTGTGGTTCAATATATCGAAACTCCCCAAGGGAAAATTGTTCAGATTCCGCAGCTTTTTAATGTTTACAGATTAACATTTCCTGAGGCATCAGACATTCAGGAGCTCGTGAGAATCTTTACCTGGAATCCTTATGTGGAATATGCCGAGCCCAACTATCTTGCCCAGATGTGTCTTACGCCAAATGATCCCTTATTTGGTCAGCAATGGGGTTTTACCAAAATTCAGGCATCAGATGCCTGGGATATAGAGACTGGTGATACGTCAGTAGTGATTGGTATCCTCGATACAGGGATTGATACCAACCATATAGACCTTGCAAGCCATCTTTGGGTGAACACAGATGAGATACCGGGCAATGGTATAGATGATGATGGCAACGGCTATATTGATGATATTTATGGTTGGAATTTTGTAGATGATACGAGTGATGTTGATGATGGTGCGGGTCATGGTAGTCATTGTGCTGGGATTGTTTCAGCGGTTACGGATAACAGTATAGGTGTAGCCGGGACGAGTTGGGATTCCAAGCTTATGGCGGTAAAGGTGCTCAATAACAATGGCGTTGGTTTATATTCAGACATTGCCCAGGGTATCTACTATGCAGCGGACAATGGTGCAAAGGTAATAAATATGAGTCTGGGTGGTTATGCATTTTCTCAGATGTGGGAAGATGCATTGGTGTATGCCTATGCGACATCAGTGCCGGTAGGAGCAGCGGGTAATGATGCGGTGGTTGATTCATTTTATCCGGCATGTTTTGATGTGGTATTAGGTGTTGCCGGAACTGATTCGGTAGATATCAAGTGGGATGGTTCGAACTATGGCGAGTGGGTTGATTTATCAGCGCCTGCCGTGTTTATTTTGAGTACGAAATTAGATGATAATTATGGTTATTTTACCGGTACCTCAGAGGCTGCGCCGTTTGTATCCGGGGTGGCAGCGCTTGTTGCTTCTTATAAACCGACTTTCTCTACCGGTGCAATAATGAATATGATTACGAATAATACTGACCCGATTGATAGTCTAAATCCAGGCTATGCTGGTATGTTGGGAAGTGGCAGGTTAAACGCCTACAAGGTTCTGATTGGTGATTCATTCCCTGACTTAGTGGTGTATAGTGATACGATCGATGATTCAAGTGGTGATAATGATGGTATCCCAGATGCCGGTGAGACGGTCAATTTAATCTTGGTGCTTCAGAACAACGGTACAGATGCAACTGGTGTTTCGACGATTTTGCATACTGATGACATTGATATTACGATTTCTGATTCTACAGCCTCTTTTGGTGACATTCTTGCAAGAGAAAAGGGAGCGAATTCAAGTGATGTCTTCACTTTTTCTGTATCAGACACGTGTCCACAGCACGATGTGTTGTTTCAATTGTACATTACTGCAAATAGTGGGGCTTTTGAAGATACCGTTGAGTTTTCTATTGCGACTCAAGCAGAATATAATGTCAGTGGCATAATTGACACAAACACAACTTGGCATAAGGGGACTTATATAGTCGTTGGAAATACTTTGGTACAATCAGGAGTGACACTGACCATTGAACCAGGTGCGGAGATTAGAATTGACCCGGGTTTATATATCAGAGTGGACGGAAATCTAAATGCTATAGGTACTGAGGAAGATTCGATTATATTTACAAGAAATGATACAACTGCAAGATGGGACAGACTATGGTTTACATCTGGGTCAAGAGATACTATAAAATATTGCAGGATCGAATGGGCAGGAAATACCGGAATACTCAGTGAGGGTGATTCACTCTATGTGGGTTATAGCACCATATCTAACAACTTTCAGCCTTCTGGCGCAGATTATGGTGCTGGTATCCATAGTAGTGGTTCAGCTACGATAACGCATAACGCCATTACTAACAATTCATCTGGTAGTGATGGTGGCGGTGGCGGTATCTATGTTGATGGTTTAGCTACCATAAGCAATAACACTATTTCATACAACTTTGCACCTTATGGTGGTGGTGGTATATGGGCTGTAGGTAACGTCACTATAGCCAATAATTCTATCTTCTGTAACTCAGATTCTATGGGTGGTCAAGGTGCTGGTATCAGATGTGAAGGTACAATTAGTATAACTGGTAACGAAATCACTGACAACTTTGAAAGGGATGGTGGCGGTGGTGGTATCTATTCTAGGAGTGGCACAGTCACGATAACCTATAATATCATTTCTAATAATTCTACTGAAATGTATGGTGCTGGTATTTATATTTACTCTGGCTCAGCACTAATAAAGTATAACACTATTTCATACAACTTTGCACCTTATGGTGGTGGTATCTATACTGCTGGTTCAATGGACACGATAGCTAATAACATCATTTTCAACAACTTTGCCAATCATGGTAATAGTATATATTGTAATGGTAACGCTTTGATTACCTATAATACTATGATCGACACTGCAGGCTCCACAATATATAATCAGGGAAATCCAGTAGGGATTCACGGCAATAACATTTGTGCTACAGGCTACGCAATATACAACAACAGCAGCAACAATATTCCGGCCGATTCTAATTGGTGGGGAACAATTGAGACTGACACGATTGACGCGCATATTTGGGATTTTTATGATGATTTCAACCTCGGAATAGTGAATTACCAACCCATCTTAACTTCTCCTTCTCAAACCACACCCCCTTATCTGGATAGTTTAACATTATATCCAGATCCAGTGGGCGTAGAGACACTCTATGTGTACCTTACATTCAGTAAACCGATGAATACAGCGATTGAAGCGGAGGTCCTTTTTGCCATTGACGACACCCTAATTGATACACTCAGTGCATACCAATTTACTGGTGCATGGACCGATACACAGCACTGGGATGGCTGGTATTATATTGATGAGATGGTGCTTGATTCTCTTTATCGCATTCGAGTTGCTAAAGCAGAAGACGATAGCGGTTTTGTGATACCACCTGACGAATCTCATACTTTTCTTGTTTATACTGCTGGCTCAGTGGCGCGGGAGTTGTTTGCCGAGCCGTCCTGGGATAGGGTAAATTGTCGCTGGCACGAGGCAGGTATTTCGAATTTGCTTGGTTATAATCTGTATTGTAGTATGGTTTCGGGTGGTCCTTATACCCAGATAAATCAAACAGTAATTGCCGACACAATTTACACGGATTTTGATGTTTCCGGTGGCAATACGTATTATTATGTGTATACGATTTTGGATAATAACTGGAATGAGAGCAGTTATTCGAGTGAGGCTGAGGCGTATGTGGGGATAGAGGAAGGCAGCATGAAACCGGCAATCTTTGCGTTATATGACATTTTTCCCAATCCTTTTGTCAGGGAAACGTCAATAGGTTATGCCCTACCCCAGAAAACACATGTGTACTTACATATTTATGATGTTCAGGGACGATTAGTAAAGACTCTTATTGACGGCACTCAAACGCCGGGTTATTACAAGGTGGTGTGGGGTGGTACTGATCATAACAACAGAACTGTTGCCAATGGTGTTTACTTCTATCGTTTTGAGACAGAGGACTTCAAGGACATAAAAAAACTCGTCCTTTTACGTTAGGAGTAGTCCTCACAGCATAATCCGAAGTCTGCTTTTCTTTCTTGCTGTTGAATATATTGAAATTGTCTAACCCCCATTTCTGGAAAAAAAGAGATATCCTAAAAGGACAAAATAATGATAAGATCATTTGTGAACAGAATTGAAGAAATGAGACACCTGGGCGGGAAAACTGACCTGCTATACTTTGTTGAATTTTATGCCTGAAAAGTTTCGATATTTCGTAAGATATTTTTTTAGTAGTTCATAATTTTCAATTCCTGTTGATTTTTCTCTGGTCAAAAATGAAATTAACAAAAAGAAAAGCCCCTCTCCGCCACACAACATGGCGGATTCGGAAAAAAGAACTTTTTTGTAAAAATAAGTATTGAGTACTTATCAGGTGAGCTTATTTTAGGCTTTCATAAATAAACAAAAAGTCTTGAAATTTCATTGTTCTTTTTGCGCGAGACAAGTCTCGCTACTCCATTTTTGAGTTCTCGGTCAGCCTGTTGACATTCTACAATCGCGAATTTTGAGATTGCCACGTCCCGCCATATATATAAAAAGACGATCGGGACTCGCAATAACAAAAAGGGATTTGGGCAACATGCCCTAAAGATTTGACTCTACAAGATATGGGGTCAAATCTCGAAACTGGACAAATGCTACAAAAGAAGCAAATGATATCATCTTGTTAAGACTTGGAGAAATGGTGTAACGGAGAACAAGCGAAACTGAGTGCCATTTGAGGTT
>JBARXC010000027.1:0-6060 GCA_049647125.1 bacterium
AACCATACCATGCTATCAGGTTCAATAAACATAGCACCCCATTTTTGGTTCTCAACATAAACACCAGATCCTTTTAAAGCAAATATGTTTGCTTTCTTAATAATATCGTCTGTTGGTTCGCTCCATGATTGAGAAAATAATTGGCTGTCCACTTTTGGCGCGTATAAATAAGCATCTATAAAGAAACCATCAAGAGTATATCTTTTTAAGAACTGGAAGTTACCTTCTTTATCAAGTACGATAATAGTATCATTCTTTTCAATAACCTTTATTGGATCTACAAGAATTTTAATTGTATCGGGTGCACCAAGTGTAATGTCTTTTTCATATGTAAAACTCAACAAAATAGTTGTTAAGCACAGACAGTGTATTATCATACGGCTTTCCTCTCTCTACCGGTAGTTTATCCGATAATGACCGAAAGTCAAGGCTAACAAGCAGAAAGATCAGACCAGTAGTTTACGGAATTTTGCCACAGATCTAACACAGATATTTTGTGCAAAATAAAAGACACTGAATTTTCTATACATAACCAGTTGTTAACGCCCAAGGCTACGGACTTACCCTCCGTTGTCTATGCCTTGACAACATGATTAATATTCTGTATCATTATTTGAAGTAAAAGACTGTAGATGGGAGGTTCTATTAACAAATTTGTATTATCTGTTTTGTATTTTATTACAATTTCATTTGCCCAAGCACCGGATACATTATGGACAAGAGCATTTGGTGATGCTTACAGAGATCAAGCATTTGAGGTTCAGCAAACCTCTGATGGTGGATACATAATGTGTGGATTCCTAAGTTCAACACAGACATGGTCTTATAATGTCTACTTGATAAAAACAGATTCTCTTGGAAATAAGATATGGGCAGTTGATTACGGCGGTGCCGATGATGATATCGGCTATTCTGTTTGTGAAACATCAGATGGTGGCTATATAGCTTCAGGATCAACAATGTCATTCGGTGTGGGTTGGAGAGAAGCATTTTTATTACGGTTGAATGCCAATGGCGATACATTATGGACAAAATCATATGGCTGGACCAATGCACAAAATACTGCATATACTGTCCGGGAAACACCAGATAGTTGCTTTCTGCTTGTAGGATCAACAATAGCTAAAACTTTACTCATTAAAACCGATACAAATGGTGATACGCTCTGGCTGCGTGAACTTGGAATGACGCACCGTACTCATGGGTATAGTGCTGATTTAACTTCTGATGGAGGTTGTCTGATAGGTGGAGTAATTTATAGGGATGGTCATTACGATTTCCATCTTATGAAAGTGAATTCATTTGGTGATAGCCTTTGGGCGTTGAGTTATGGTGGAGGAGCTACTGATGAACATTGTTATTGTATTCGCGAGACATCAGACGGTGGTTGCATAGCAGTTGGAGGCTGGAATATGTTTGATGATCGTAGGGCATCATCGGCATATGCAGTTAAGACTGATAGTAATGGTATTTACCTATGGGAACGTACTTATGGCGGTGGATTGAATGCAATTGCTCATGCAGTAGAACAAACTGAAGATGGTGGTTTTATAATAACCGGTTACACTTCTGGTATAGATTACTACGATGTCTATCTTATAAGAACAGACCCTAATGGTGATACGCTTTGGACTACTACTATTGGTGGTCAAGGAACAGACTGGGGTCATTCTGTTTCAATAACTCCCGATCATTGTTATGTCATTGCAGGATGGACAACTGCTTTTGGTGCGGGAAATCGTGATGCGTGGTTAATAAAGACTGAACCGGATCTATATGGTATTGAGGAAAAAACTTTAAGAACAAAGAAATATGATTTCACACCGACTATCGTGAATGGCCCGCTGCAGTTACCAGAAGATAAAAACTGTAGGGTCTTTGACATCACAGGACGAGTTGTGATGCTCGGTAAAATCAAACCAGGCATTTATTTCATTGAATTAGACGGAAAGATCACACAGAAAGTAATTAAGATAAGATGAAAAAAAATTATCAAGGTTTACAGACAGCAATACTGATTATAGTGATACTATTTAGTTTCTGTGCAAGTAAACAAACCACCTCTCCTGCTCCTCCTTCTGACATCTCATCTGCTCAATCGGCTGCATGGCATGGACGATACGCTGACATTGCAACACTTGAACAACCAAAGGAAGATTTTAAAGTAAATGATTATATTATTGTAGCATATGCACCATGTGAAGAGGATGAAGATTCTGATGAACTTTACAAATTTGCACTTACTTTAGATGGTAAACAAATTGGACTGATTTTTCTTAAGAAATTATTTAGAGATGGGTATCTAATTTGTCACAACTACTTTCAAGAAAACAGTGATTTAGTTGAGACTATTTCCAAATCTGTAACTTTTGAAAATGATAGGTACATAACATATGAGATATACCGAGATAGACCTGACTACAAAGCATTGAAATATAAAGCTATTACTGCAGTCACCGGTACACATGCATTAACTTACACTCAATCTATTGGTAATGATGATAGTGTTAAAATAATACTTTTCCCAGATGGAACATGGGAGCATCTATTCTCCTCTGATAGCGACTATGTTATGACAATTGCATTGCCAAATGTAATCGAAGTTGAGGGTGATCAAAAAATCCAGCTTACAAAGAACGGAACATGGGATTTTCTGCATCCTGATAGTTTAAAACAAAAGAATGTTTACAGAACCATATCATTGGAAAGAAGTGTTGTTGATGTTGAAGTGGTGCCCTATGATATGGTTGAGAAAAAACCAAGGCCTATTTTCTCACCAGTACCAAAATATCCTGAATTAGCAAAATATGCAGGAGTTGAAGGTATGGCAGTAGTGAAATCTTTGATCGACATTGATGGAAGCGTCATGATTGCTAAGATATTAAAATCAAGCCGATGCAGCCATTTAGATCTTGCTGCATTGAAATGTGACATGAAGGCTCGGTTTGAACCCGCTATGCAAGGCGATAAGGTCGTTAGAGTGTGGGTTAGCAGACCCTATAAGTTTAAACTTCAATGAGAAGTATCATTCTACCTACTGTGTTCTTAGCTTTTTGTGCAACATTGACAGATGTTCAAGCACAACCTTTAGTTACCGATAGCACATACAATCTTGAAGAGAAAGTAGCCATTTATGAAAAAAACAAAGTAGTTGTTAGCAATGGAGTAAGGGTTTTTGAATCCAAGGATGAATATTTTGAAAGATTAATGAATTGGACGAGGCCTCCTTCAGGGCATACCTGTCTATTAATATGTCCTAATCATAATTGGGATGCATATCAGGCATGTACTTTACTCACAGAAGAAGCATTCTTTACTATTACAGGATGCTTGAACGAAGTAAATAAAATCAGGAGTTACAAATCAAAAAAGCGATTTATGAAATGGAGTAGTCCATTTTTGATTATAGGTGGAGTACTTATGGCTGGCATCAGTTCAAATTGGGGTAGAAAAAAAGAGACAAGTGCAACGGCAGTTGTAGGATTAGGGGTTAGTGTGACTGGACTTATATTCAGTGCAGAAGGTATATCAAAATAGAAAGATAAGAAGTATGAAATCGAATATGCTATTTATGCAATGGACAACTATAATAGGTCACTCAGGGAAAAATTAGGTTTAAAAGATAGTATTAAAGTGAAAGAGGATTTAATTGAAACTGCCGTCAAAACATTGGGAATTGAGGTAGTTCCTTATAATATGCTTGATGAGAAACCACAGCAGTTGAACAATCCACGAATGCCTTTCCCCAGTTTGCGTTTTCTACCCTTAGAAATGGTTGTTCAAGCTCTCATTGACACAAATGGAACTATAGTGGTTTGTCAGATGTCAAAGACAAGTGGTATTAAAGCATTTGATGTAGTAGTAATTAATGCATTTCAAAAAACGAAATTCACACCACCTAAACAGCATGGACAAAAAGTATACACCATTATGGCAAGGCCATTAAAATTTAGTGTACGATAATGATGCGATTGTTTTTTCGGATTTGTGTCATTTGTGCCATCATGTGCCAATCGCACATTTTTTGTGCTTTTGAACGCACGGTATTTCGAAGAATTCCTTCTACGTGAAAGAATTCACAGAATGATCTCTGACCAGCAAAAAACCTTGCAAAACAATAACTGACTGTAATTTCGGAGAATTGTGAAAACGTCTTGGTATAATTAGAAATCCGTTGCTCTAGGCGCAGCGGATGCTCACTCCGCTTGGTTTAGATAATATCTAAGTCTCGATTTATATTTGCCAGCTAGGATGGTCTGAATGTTTAATATTCCGAGCTAATATTTGCAGCTTGATCAATATCTTTATTTTCTCAGGAAATGGCAATAAAGCTTGTTTCTTGTGAAAGGTTGCCTTATTGCGAAATATTCTTTTACGAACCTCATTTATGTTACCTTTCAACTGCTTTCTTTTGCTGCTATTTCTTTTCATCGATTTTAAAATGTTGTTTGTATTTATTCAGTAACTTGTATTTTGATAGTATTGATTTCAGTTTCTTATACTTCACCGTAGATTGTTCCTGAATTTTCCCCACCTTTTCAATATCTTTTTTTCGCCCTGCTCTTACCAGCACCGCAATTAGATATTCCGCAGGAAATACTTTGGTTTTGGCCCCTTCATAATCTACGATCGAGGCATTAACTATTGCTTCGGTCTCCAATTCGTCGGCAGGGATAAATTGTACAGGAACCCCTTCTATAATAAGGTGCTCTTTTTCCCACAAATAGCCCTTTTGACGGAGACTATCAAAAAGAGCACTCAGATCAATAACCCTTTTGTCCTTTGCCTGAGGTAGGATGACAAAAATATCGAGATCGTAGGTTAAAATCGGTTCGATGTAATATATCGCCGCAATTCCACCACCAATTGCATAATCTCCAATAGTTCCTTGTTTTTTCAACTCATTAATAACAGCGAGTGTCTTTTTCACACATCATTATACTGGAAATTGTCAATAGAGTCAATATAATGAAGAAAAGTTACACTAATCCACTATGTCTGATAATTGCACTGCGGTCTCGTTAACCGCAGTGCACCAGAAAATGATTTGCTTTATGCTAATACCTGTAAGCATTTGTGAGGGTATGTTTTGATGGTGTGTGCTTACTGTGCCATATCCGTGCCAAATAGTATTATTATAGCAGTATTGACATGCAGGGATTCTCAGTTATACTTGTGTCGGAGATAAGAAGATGCTATGTAGAAATACTGTATTGCTGATTATGACTTTGCTGGTTATCTCGGCATATGGTGAGGAACCAAGAATCAGCGATTTTAGGGTGCCAAGTTCCAAAGTATATGGGTTGAAACTATCTGCAGATGGTAATTATGATTACTGGGATTCGTATAGCTTGGGAGTTATACCTTTTTATCGTTCGCTTAACGATACAACTGAACTTTCTTCATCGTTATCAAGTTATTTACAGTATGGTGATAATTATCCTAGTATAAACTTTTCCTCAAGAATTGGAATCCGCCATTATTTGACGCCAGTACCTCTGTTCTTACGTGCTGAGTTGGATTATTCTTATTTTGCACACCGATATGCGGATAGCTCTCAGTCTAATTGGGAAACGTATGTGCATGGTGATGTAGAAATCGGTGGTGGCTTTGGGCATCTAAGAGAAGGCCAGTTTGTTGCTTTAGCCCTTCATATTAATGAAATACTGCAAGAAGAGGAAATCATAAGTAGCAATCTCAGAAGAGAAACAATTTCAGCAATTGCCAAGATCATTTCACAAAGGAGATTCCTCACATTTATACATGATAGGCATGAGAAATATCTCTTTCAGGAAATCGAAAAAGTTCTTTTGGCTGACCCTGCATATAATAAACCCATACCGATATACATATGGTTTAAGATGATTGAAATAGCAGATACTTATTCTTTTTATTGGTTTCCCTATGTAAACTATTGGCAAAGGATGTTTGGAACACGATTTACCATCGACTTCCTGGCATCAGACATCAGTGAGCATAATGATAATTATTCGAGAATGGCTTTTCCACTCAAGGACACGTACGATTACATTCCTTCACTGAGATTCAAATTTGAATACC
>JBARXC010000028.1:0-8770 GCA_049647125.1 bacterium
ATCTTTTCAAGCCGGCATCAAAAAAACCATTGACTGGTATCAAAACAATAAAACATGGCTTGAGAATACCCAAACCGGCGCCTACAGAAAATTTTACAAACAATACTACTCTAAATTAGGCCTTAAAGAAAAATAGAAACTAGGTTTAGGTGTGGATGCTGGAGAAAAACCCGCTTCCAAAATATAAAAACATCTAAAATAAGAATAGCTCGAAAATCGCGGGTGGAAACCCGCTCCCGCTGTTATTGACATACCCGGCAATGTATATATAATATCAAATCGGGTCGTTAGCTCAGCTGGCAGAGCATCGGATTTTTAATCCGGTGGCCACAGGTTCGAATCCTGTACGACCCACTATAGCTATGGCAAATAACAAATTCCAAGCACCAAATTCCAAACAAAACTCAAATTATAAAATCCTAATTTCAAGGCAGTAAGTATGATGGTAAATCTTATTGCGACATTTATCATTCTTTCGCAGTTTCAGAGTGTCGTCGTGCATTTTTTCTATGTACCAGACTGTGGACATTGTATGAACATATTACTCGACGAACTACCCAAGCTTCAGAGCAAGTATAAGTTCAAGTTGCATAAATATAATATAGACATCATGGATAATTATCGACTCCTTGAAAAAATGGAAGAAAATGTAGAAAATGTAGGCGACGACCTACCCGTGGTCTTCATCGCAGATTCTGTATTTTACGGTCCCGAACAAACCCGGGCAAAACTTGAACCAACCATCAAGATGTACGCAAAAACCATCAAGCCCGTGCTGATCAAAGACACCATCAAGGCAACTGCCGCTACTATACCGGCTGATACTGTTGATCAAATATCTAATGAGATCCATCTGTACTATTTTTATCAACCTGGCTGCCCGGGCTGTGAGCGTGCAGAAATAGTGCTCGCCCATGGACAACAGCTATATAGCCAACTCATCGTACATAAATATAACATCCTCGATGATTCAAATAAGGTGTTTTTCGAAGCGCTTGCGCAGAAACTCAGTATCCCTGAAGAGAAACGATTGGTCGTACCAGGGATCATTATTGGCAGGGACCATTTAACAAAACGAGAAATCAATTTAGCGCTTCTCGATTCTCTAGTAATAAAGTACAAACAAGGGTGTTCTGAGTATACAGGACTCAATTTGGGGTCAGCTGAAAAAAACATTATTGAACGTTTTGCGCGGTTTTCCATCTTTGGCATAATATTTGCCGGACTGCTCGATGGTGTAAACCCGTGCGCATTTGCTACCCTCATTTTTTTCGTGAGTTATTTGCTCTTTATCGGTCGCCGTCGTAGAGATGTGATAATCATGTCTATCTTTTTTATTCTTGCAGTATTCATTTCGTATTTTGCCATCGGGTTCGGTGCCTATAACCTGCTAAAACATTTGTCCGGTTACGCGCTTGTCAGTAAGATTATCTTCCTCTGTTTTGGCACCATCGCGCTCGTTCTTGGAGTCCTCAGTTTACGTGACTACTTTTTTGCACGTCAGGGCAAGCTGAACAAAATGATTTTGCAGCTCCCCCTCGGCATTAAGCAACGTATTCATAAAGGTATAAAAGAAAAGACTGCGGTGGGCAGTATAATCATTGGCTCGCTCATTGCTGGATTCCTGATTTCTTATCTGGAATTTGGCTGTACGGGTCAGGTTTATTTACCTACCATAACCTTTATGGTTTCAAAAGCAGGCATCGCTTTGAAACCTCTGGTCAGTCTTTTTATCTACAATCTTATGTTCATCTTACCACTCGTTGTCATTGCTGTCCTGGCTTCTCTATTTACCACAAAGAACATTGCCAAATCTCTGGAAACAAAAATCCCGGCAATCAAATTATTCACCGCGCTACTCTTTTTTGCGCTCGGCATTTTGCTTATCCTGTCCGCATGAAGAAAAAACTCGTCATACTCATCGTAGTCGTTATTGTCATTGCATTGTATATCATCGTGAAGTGCCTGCCCAATGAACAAGCTCGGGTTAAACAAGACATCAACGCATTCGCCAAAGCAGTGGAACAGGAGAACAAACGTGATGTGCTCTCATACATTGATGAAATGTACATAGATAATCACGGCGTGGACTACGAAGTATTCGTAAATAACCTTGCCCATCTTTTCAATACTGCAGACTCAATACGCGTGAAAATAACCGGTCTGGAAATTAATATCGATTCCGCTGATGCACAAAATATAATCTTTGCAAGCTGTAGCCTCGGGCTCAAGATCTTTGCGCGCTACCAAGGCGACCGCGTACTAATTTTTGGTGGATTCGTTAAGCCAAATCCAGTCCGCGCTTTTTTCAAAAAAACCGACGAAACCAACAACCACTACAAAGTCTACACTGCTGAATACTAATTCCAGCATGTTTGCTTGACACAATTAGGAAATCCGCTATAATACTGACATGCTTTTCAAAGAAGTGTCAAAAAATCTTGATTTTCCTGAAATGGAGCATGAAATTGCCGAATTTTGGCAAAAGAATGATATAATTGCCAAATATCTGGTTAAGAATAAAGGTAGAAAAAAGTGGTCATTTCAGGATGGGCCAATAACTGCAAATAATCCCATGGGTGTACACCACGCCTGGGGTCGTAGTTACAAAGATATGTTCCAACGTTACAAAACAATGAAGGGGTTTGAACAGCGCTATCAGAATGGATTTGATTGCCAGGGGCTTTGGGTTGAAGTTGAGGTTGAAAAAGAGCTCGGTTTCAAATCGAAAAAAGATATTGAAAAATACGGCATCGATAAGTTTGTCCAGAAATGCCGAGAGCGGGTGCACAAGTACTCCATGGTCCAGACTGAATCATCTATTAGGATCGGCATGTGGATGGATTGGGGTGATTGGAAAACCTCCATGGATGACAAGAACTGGATGAAAAAGAGCCATTCATATTATACTATGAGCGAGGTAAATAATTATACGATATGGCACTTCTTAAAAAAATGTCAAGAGCGCGGCTTTATTTATGAAGGGGTTGATGTAATGCCATGGTGTGCACGTTGTGGTACCGCGATCAGCGACATGGAGATCGCTACTGAAGGGTATCAACAACTCACGCATAAAGGAGTAATTGTTCGTTTTGATATAATTGGCAGAGAACATGAATATTTCCTGGTTTGGACAACAACACCATGGACCCTTACTTCAAATACTGGCGTCGCAGTCCATCCGACTTTGACCTATGTGAAAGTCAAAAATAACGGCGCGATTTATTATCTCGCCAAAGCCCTGGTCAATGTGCTCAAGGGTGAATACAAAATCCTCCAAGAGCTTCCAGGGAAAGACCTTCTTGGGCTTACTTATGAAGGACCATTTGATTATCTGCCAGTCCAAAAAGATGTTATTCACAAAGTAATTCCCTGGAATGAGGTGAGCGAAAGCGAGGGAACTGGAATAGTTCACATTGCACCGGGTTGTGGTAAAGAAGATTTTGCCCTGGGCAAGGAATTTGATTTGAAAACGATTGCACCTTTAGATGAATTTGGAGTATATATCAAAGGATTTGATTGGCTCACAGGTAAAGATGTAAAAGATGTTGCTGAACCAATAATCGAAGATTTACAAAAGCGCGGCATATTATATAATGTTGAAGACTATACCCACCGCTATCCGATTTGCTGGCGCTGCAATAATGAACTCATTTTCAGATTAGTTGACGAATGGTTCATTTCCATGGATACCCTGCGTCATGAAATCGCCGAATCCGCCAAACAGGTTGAACGCTGGATACCATCTTATGGATTAGCCCATGAGCTTGACTGGTTAAAAAATATGTCAAACTGGTGTATTTCAAAAAAACGTTACTGGGGTTTAGCTCTCCCCATCTGGAAATGCAAATGCGGCAGCTTCACAGTCATCGGTTCAAGAAAAGAACTCCAGCAGCGTGCTGTTAAAGGATGGCAGGAATTTGCTGAACATTCACCGCATCGTCCCTGGATTGACAAAATCAAAATCAAGTGCGACAAGTGCGGCGCCCTGGTCTCACGCATCCCTGAGGTCGGCAATCCTTGGCTTGATGCAGGTATTGTGCCGTTCTCAACCATACGTCCACCTGATGACATGCACACAATCCCTGATGGTTATCCCTTTGATAAAACCTATTGGCAGAAGTGGTTTCCCACTGACTTCATCTCTGAATCTCTTCCTGGTCAGTTCAGAAATTGGTTTTATTCGATACTTGCAATGAGCACGGTCCTGGAAAAAAAATCACCATTTAAAGTGCTCCAGGGATATGCGTCCTTACACGATGAACATGGCGAGGAAATGCACAAGAGCAAAGGAAATGCGATATGGTCAGATGAGGCTGCTGAGAAAATCGGCGCTGATGTAATGCGCTGGATGTTTGCCAAACATAACCCGGTTCAGAATCTAAATTTCGGCTATGGTCCGGCAACTGAAATCAAAAGAATTTTATTGACGTTATGGAATGTCTATTCATTCTTTGTCACCTATGCAAAAATTGATCAGTTCAACCCGGTCAATAAAAAAATCTCAGAAAGCAACTTGCGAAAGCTCGATAAATGGATTCTCTCCAAGCTAAATTCTCTGATTGAACAATGTGACCGGGCTTATGACAACTATGATTTAGTATCAGTAGTCAAAGGAGCTGAGAAATTCTTCGAAGATCTGTCAAACTGGTATATCCGGCGCAGCCGAAGAAGATTTTGGAAATCAGAGAATGATGCGGACAAAGAAACCGCTTATCTAGTACTCTATGAATGTCTGGTCAAATTACTCCGCACCATTTCGCCGATCATGCCATTCCTTACTGAACACATGTATCAAAATTTAGTTGCTGGGGTTAATAAGCAAACCCCTGAAAGCATTCACCTTTGCACGTTCCCCGAACCTGAGGTCAAGCGTATTAACAGCACGTTCGAACAAGAAATATCTGTAACCAGAACGATCGTTTCACTCGGGCGAGCAGCTCGCAACAAGGCAAATATGAAGATCCGTCAGCCGCTCGCATCGATGACTATAAATGTACCAAGCCAATGCCCACAAATATCTGACGATGCAAAATCCACGATACTTGAGGAGCTCAATATTAAAGCCGTAAAAGATATCGGGACGAATGTCCTTGACCAAGTCTATATTTTTAAAGCGGTACCGGTTTTCGATAAAATCGGTCCGAAATTCGGTGCTTCGGTGAATAAAGTTAGCGCTTGGATCAAAGCTCTTGATCATAGAAAAATAGAAAAACTGATAAGTACTGGTTCGCTCGAAGATACAGTCGACGGTGAGATAATAAATATCTCGAAAGAAGATGCAGAAATAAAAAAGGTCGAGGTTCCTGGTGCCAGTGTCATGCTCGAGGGTGATTTCGGCGTGGGGATCGACACAAATCTTACTCAGGACCTTGAATATGAAGGACTGGTTCGCGAACTTATCCACAAAGTCCAGTTAATGCGCAAAGAAGCGAATTTCAACCTTGTGGATAGGGTGAAGATATTTTATGATACTGACAAAAAGTTAAAAGATGCGATTACTGAAAACCTCGATTACCTTAAAAGAGAAACTCTGGCACTTGAGGTAAACAAAGGTATTCAAACTGGAGAAATTGAGAAAGTTCTTGATGTCAATGGTATCCACGTAAACATTTCCCTGCAAAGAGTTTCCAGCAAAGAATAATCAAGGCATCGTTATTCGAAATATCAAGATCTAAGGACGTGTAATTTATCAAGCACTATATCGGGAGTGCAACGGCTCGCCGTTGCATGCAGTAGCAAGCTACTGCACTCCATGAGCCCGTAGGACCATTCAAACCCAAAATTCCGTTTCTGGACTTACAGAAATGAAGTATAGCAAGAAATTACTGTAATCACAGGCATCTTCAAGAGCAAGCCTCTTGATTTCTAAGGCTATTCTGTATATGATTAGCCATGAAGTGCCCTAAATGCCACGCTGAAAATCCCCCCAAAAACAAATTTTGTAGTGATTGTGGTTATAAACTCCGAGCGCCGGTCAAAGAAGATCGGATGGACATCATCAAGAAAGACATCCCTGAATCCTTGGTTAAGAAAATTCTTCTTACTAAGGAGACTGTTGAAAAAGAACGTAAAGATGTTACGGTGATTTTTGCTGATATTTCTGGCTTTACTACCATGTCTGAAAAACTCGACCCTGAAGAACTAACGATCCTGATGAATGAATGTTTTCGTAAATTAGGTGCCATGGTCTATCGTTACGAGGGGATCATCGATAAATTTATCGGCGATTGTATCATGGCAATTTTTGGTGCGCCAGTCACGCACGAAGATGATCCAGAACGCGCGATACTTGCATGTCTGGACATGCAAAATGCACTTAAAGAAATCAATAACAACCTTGATCCGTCATTAAAAAAATTAACGATACATTCCGGAGTCAATACCGGTGTCGTTATCGCCGGTAAGGTTGGATCTGATCTTCAGATGGATTATACGGTCATGGGTGACACTGTAAATGTTGCCCAGCGCCTAAAGGACATCAGTCCCCAGGGTGGCATCCTTACCGGTGAAGAAACATATAATCGATCCCGGCACGCTTTTGACTATCTCCCTCATGAACCAGTCCAGTTAAAAGGTAAGAAAGTAAGAGTAAGCCCCTTTGAGGTGGTCGGTAGAAAATGGGGCTCTGAGTTCGGTCTTGGCGCGGTCCATTCTGATATGATCGGCCGTGATCAGGAACTCGACCAGCTGAAACAAGGCTATACGGATCTCAAAAAAGGCAAATCTTCAGTTTTTGTCATCAAGGGTGAGATCGGTGTAGGAAAATCCCGCCTTTTATATGAGTTTAAAAAATATCTGACCATGTCAGCACCGGATATTGCGCTCATCGACAGTCGTGGTGTTTCTTATGAAAGTTCGATCCCTTTAAAATCCTTTGCTGATAGTTTACGCCATTTTCTTTCAGCTGGCAAAACAACGAGTTTAGATATTTCTGAGAAACCGATCTATGATAAATTAAAATCATTGCTTGGCGATGAGACAGATGATATCGCTCCCTATCTGCTCAAGATGATGAACATGAACCTTAATAAAGATCAGGTCGATAAGGTTCTCCATTTGGACAGCCACTCCTTGCAATTACAGGTATTCCTCGCGGTCGCCACCTTATTCGAAAAGATCACTGAAGACAAACCCTTGATACTCATAATTGATGACATCCAGTGGGTTGATTCGACTACCGTAGAATTAGTGAATTTTCTCTTGCCAATGGTCAAGAAAAACAGATTGTCCGTTTACCTGAGCTACCGTATTGGAAATATCACCAATATCCAGGCTCTTCTCAGTACTATTAATTCTGAATACAAGCAATATGCGATTGAGGTTGATATTAAGAACCTCGACCCTGAACATAGTTCACAATTGATCGATAATCTGGCAAGCCAGGAGATACCTGAATCATTAAGAAAATTCATCATATCAAAAAGTGGCGGCAACCCTTTCTTCATTGAAGAAATCGTGCGCCGTCTCATTGAATCCGGTAAACTCGATGACAAAGAAATTCTGACTGCAGAGAGTATTCAAATACCGGGTTCTATTGACGCAGCAGTTACATCAAGAATCGATAGTCTAAATAAAGAAGCGAAATACCTTTTAAAAATAGCCTCGATCATCGGTCGGTCTTTCCCTCAGGAATTACTCGAAGAGATCGTCAGAGAAAAAGAAAGTTTCCAGCACATCGATGAGCTGGAAGCTGCAGAGTTCCTTGTTAAAATAAATAAAGATAAAAAAATGTTTTATGCTTTCCGACACACATTGTTCCAGGAAGTTGCATACAATAGTCTGCTTAAAAGTGAAAGGATTATATATCATAAGGTCATTGCCGAAACGATCGAAGAAAAATTCAAAGACCAAATAGATGGATATTTTGGCGCACTGGCACATCATTATTATATCTGCAAAGTATATGACAAAGCTCTACAATACTCATTAAAAGCAGGAGATGAAGCAGCGGAACTATATGCAAATGAGGAAGCGCTTTCCTACTATAATAAGGCTTTATCAGTTTCTGAAGATAAACCGCAAAGGGCCTTAATTCTTGAAAAAATCGGCAATATTGAATTTATGATCGGGCGCGTGGAGGATTCTTTGAAACATTATCGTGAGGCAAAGACCCTGGCAAAAGATAGATCCCAGGAAGCTCACAGTATTTCAAAAATCGCCAAAGTCCTGGAGCAAACCGGAAAGCTCGACGAAAGCATAGATATTATGTACAAAGGTATTGAGGCAGTTGAAGATACCGAAACGCCCGGTTACATAGAATTGAATTACTGTCTTTCAAATATACTTCTCGAGTCAAAAGCAGAAGGCGAAAAAGCAATGGTCTTGGTTGACAAAGGTCTGGCAGCTGCGGGGAGAATAAACGATAAACATCTCCAGGCTGAGGGTTTACGTGCTAAAGCTCATATTTTATGGCGTTTGGGTAAAAACGAAGAGACTTTGGAACTCTTAAAAAAGGCCCAGAGTACTTATGAAGAATTAGGTGAGATTAAAGTATTACCATATCTCTTCTTGCTCGTTGCTGCGGTCTATCGAGCAATGGGAAATATAAATGCAGCAATAGAGTTCGTAAAGAAAACCATTGATATCGCAAAAAAAATAGGGGATAAACGGGTGATGTCAATGGGTTATAATAATATCGGTGTTTATTATGTTTTTCTTGGTGACTATCCAACTTCCATTGATTTTACTGAAAAAAATGTTGAGATCCGTCGTCAACTTGGTGATAAAAAAGGTGAAGGCATCGGTTTAATGAACATCGGTTTGACCT
>JBARXC010000029.1:0-25655 GCA_049647125.1 bacterium
GGCGTGAGAAATTTGTTCCGCGAGGTGGCCCAGATGGCGGAGATGGTGGCAACGGCGGTTCGGTTTACCTCATCGGAAAGAAAAATCTTGAAACCCTATACGATTTGAAAATTAAACCCCATTACAAAGCTGGTTGCGGTAAACACGGTAAAGGTAAAAAGATGGTCGGCAAAAAAGGGAAGGATGTATTTATCAACATTCCTTTAGGTGTTGTCGTGTCAAACGGCAAAAAGGTTCTGGGCGAAATACTAACCCACAACCAGAAGTTTCTCGTGGCAAGAGGCGGCAGAGGTGGTCGCGGTAATGTCCATTTCATAACGAAATTAGACTTGGCACCGCGCCGTGCTGACCCGGGTTGTCAAGGTGAAACAAAAAATCTCAGAATAGTATTGAAATTGATTTCTGATATAGGGCTGGTGGGATTACCAAACTCAGGCAAGTCAACCCTACTAAATAGTCTAACAAATGCGAAGTCACGAATCGGGGCTTATCCTTTTACCACACTCACACCTAATCTCGGTGTTCTCAGGAGCACCCTCAAGAATATAGTAATCGCCGATATGCCAGGTATTGTTAAAGGTGCCCACTCGGGAAAGGGTTTAGGGTTGCTTTTCCTCCGGCATATTGAGAGAACCAGATTGATCATCTTGGTTATCGATGCATCGGTTTCCAAACCACTGCAACATTATGAATGTCTTCTAAAAGAATTCAAGAATCATAGCACTAAACTATTGAAAAAAGCCCGTATCATTGTTTTCAATAAAATAGATCTTTTAGACAATATTCCGAAATACGACTTACCAGAGAAAACTTTCTATGTTTCAGCATTAACCGGTGCCGGTATTGAATCGTTGATAGAAACCATAGCCAATGAAGATCAAGTTTAAACAAGACAAAGAAACGATCCTCAAATTACTCGAGAGTTCTAATCTAAAAAGGAAAGTAAGGATACTTGAGAAGTTAAATGGCGTCAATGAGAAAGATAGCATTAAAATTCTCTTAAAAGTCCTGGAGGATGCATCGTGGACACTACGTGAAAAAGCCGCATATAAATTAGCCAAATACGGTAATCGTGTCGTGCCGAGGTTAAAGAGATTACTTACGCGTGGTTACTGGTTCACAAGAGCAGCGGCGTGTCTTTCACTCGGTGAAATCGGCAATATTGAAACAGCAGATTCTCTTATTGAGCTTTTGGTGAACGACGAGAACCCAACGGTTAGAAAAGAGGCATCAACGGCATTGACAAAGCTTGCCACCCAAGAACCTTTTGAATTCTCTGACATGATTAGAGAATTGGCACTCGATGAAAAAGTGCTTGCAAGCATTCTGAAGATAATAGCGGATACTGACCCTGGTGTTCACAAAGCCATCAAAGAAGAATTAGAAAATGTATGATGACCTCAATTTCATTGATCTCTTATCAATAGACAAGCTAACTGATCACAGGCTTTACCTTTTGCTGGAACGTTTCAGGACACCGGCGGAAATTGGCACTGCACCAGCTCATTCATTAATTGAAGTTGTTGGACAAGATATTGCGCGCAGAATCCTTACCTATAAACGAGAAGAAAAGATAAAACGAAAATATGAATTGTTCCGCAAGCTCAAGATCGGAACTATCCCCTACAATTCCTCTGAATATCCAACCTGGCTAAAAAATATTGCGCATTTTCCGCCGGTTTTATTTGTGCGAGGCGTGATTAAACCGGAGGATGAGATGTCCGTAGGAGTTATCGGCACAAGAGGAGCAACGGTTTACGGAAAAAGTATTGCCGAGCGTTTCGCAGGAGACTTCGCTCGTGCGGGTATCACAGTTGTCAGTGGCATGGCTAGAGGTATTGATACAATGGCTCACACAGGAGCTCTCAAACACAAAGGTAGGACTATTGCCGTGCTGGGTTGTGGTGTTGATAGATGTTATCCACCAGAGAACAGAAAATTGATGGAAGAAATCATTGATAACGGCGCGGTAATATCAGAATTCAATATCGGTACACCCCCGCTTGCCCATAATTTCCCAAAACGCAACCGTATTATCTCTGGTTTTTCTAAAGCCATTGTGGCAATCGAGGCAAAAGAGAAAAGTGGGGTTATAAATACGGTAAACTGGGCATTAGATCAAAACAAATATGTCTTTGCAATCCCGGGGAACATCTATTCAAAGGCATCGACCGGGACAAATCGTTTGATAAAGGACGGTGCCATCCCAGTAACTTCAGTTGATGAAATCTTAGAATCATTAGGTATTAAATACGCCAAGCAAGGAATGCCGGCCAAAAGAATAACGCTTACTGATACGGAAACAAAGATCTTCAACAGCCTGTCGTTTGAACCCACTTATCTCGATGTTTTATCAGAAGCGTTAGAACAACCTACTGGCTCAATATTGAATACTCTCTTAGGCCTCGAGATCAAAGGCATGGTCAAACAATTACCCGGTATGATGTTTGTTAAAACTCTCGAATAGCTATCTAAGTCGTAGTTACTGAAAACAATAGTCGATCGATTCAGGGAATAATTATTTTTGGTTTTTTGTATTAATAGTTTTCTTTATTTGTACTTACCATTTTTTGTTGTCTTTAGGTATTTTAGGCGTTTTGGTATTTTAGGTATTTGAATTGTCTATGTTCCCATTTTCCATGAAGCCAAATATCGTTTTTGCTCAGGTGTCAGCTTGTCAATTTTTATGGACATTGATTTGAGTTTAAGTTTGGCAATCCTTTCATCTATTTTCATGGGAAGCTGATAAACTCGGTTCTTTAGTCTGGGGTTGTTCAATATGTACTCTACAGCCAATGCCTGGTTGGCAAATGACATATCCATAACCATTGCCGGATGTCCTTCAGCCGCAGCGAGGTTAACCAACCTTCCCTGTGCTAGTATATAAATATGTCGACCATTTCTGATCGTATGTTCTTCACAAGAATCTCTAATCACTCTTTTTTTCTTGGTAATCTTTGCCAAAGCCTGTTTATCAATCTCAACGTCGAAGTGACCGGAATTACCAATAATCGCGCCATCTTTCATTTTTTGCATGTGTTCTTTTCTGACTACATTAATATCACCAGTAACCGTAATGAACACATCGCCGATTTTTGCGGCGTCAGCCATGGGCATAACCATGTAACCATCCATGCGTGCCTCAAGCGCTTTGACCGGATCTACTTCGGTCACGATAACCTGAGCACCATGACCTTTTGCCCTCATCGCCAAACCTTTACCGCACCAACCATATCCGGCAACGACAAAATTACTACCACTGATTAGAATGTTTGTCGCCCTCAAAATACCATCAATAGTTGATTGTCCAGTGCCGTAACGATTATCAAAAAGATATTTGGTCAGTGAATCATTTACCGCGACTATAGGAAAATTAAGTACCTTATCACGCTCCATCTGTTTCAATCTTATTACACCGGTCGTTGTTTCTTCAGTACCGCCAAGAACCCCTTTTATTCTCTTTTTGTGCACTGTTGAGATAAGATCAGCACCGTCATCTATTAGAACTTCTGGTTTATTTTCAAGCACCCGGTCCATATTCTCGTAGTAAGCCTTGCGTGACTCACCATGGCGCGCGAAGACACCGATACCATCCTTGGCAAGAGCAGCAGCCACGTAGTCTTTGGTCGATAAAGGGTTAGAAGCACTCAGATAAACTTGAGCGCCACCAGCCTTTAATGTACGCACCAGGTTCGCGGTTTCTGTAGTTACGTGCAAACAACAACCTATACGGTAATTTCTCAAGGGCTTTTCTTTCTTAAATCTCTGCCTGATCAATCTAAGTACAGGCATCTTGGATTCTGCCCAATAAATCTTTTTGTTTCCTTCTAAAGCGAGTTTAATATCCTTGATGTTAAACTTCATTTTCCTCCTACTAATTATCCAACGCCGGCTTCACGTTTTATCGCATCAGCCATGTCACAGACTTCCCAGGTAAAACCTTGTTCTTCACGACCAAAGTGTCCGTAACAAGCAGTGCGTTTGTATATTGGTCTACGTAGTTTCAGCTTGTCAATGATACCCTGTGGTGTAAAATCAAAGATTTTTTTGAGGATTGCCACTATCTTCGAATCCTCTATTCTTGCTGTACCAAATGTCTCAACCGCAATCGACGTTGGCTCAGCCACTCCTATAGCGTAAGAGAGTGCTACCTCAATCTTTTTGCAGACACCTGAGGCAACGAGGTTCTTCGCTACATACCTAGCCATATAGGATGCTGAACGATCAACTTTTGTTGGGTCTTTGCCGGAAAAACAACCACCACCATGATGAGCAATGCCACCGTAAGTGTCAACAATGATCTTCCTGCCGGTTAAACCAGTATCACCCTGAGGTCCGCCGATAACAAATCGGCCAGTGGGATTTATTAGGATTTTGGTTCGGTCATCAATCAACTCACTGGGCACAACCTCTTCAATTACCAACTTCTTAACGTCCTCGTGAAGCTTCTCGTTGCTGACATCAACATGGTGTTGTGCAGAGATAAGTATCGTATCCACCCGTAATGGTTTTCCTTCATTATTATATTCAATCGTGACCTGGGCTTTTCCGTCAGGATGTAGGTAATTGACAACATTAGCTTTTCTTATTTCTGCAAGCCGCCGGACCAAACCATGGGCAAGCATTATAGGCATTGGCATGAGCTCAGGCGTTTCATCCGTTGCAAAACCGTACATCATCCCTTGATCACCTGCCCCGCCAATATTAACGCCCATCGCAATATCGCTCGATTGTCCTTGAATCGCCGATACCACAGCACAAGTTTCTGCATCAATACCCATATCTGCATCAGTATAACCAATTTCATATAATAACGCACGTACAATCTCGGCAAGGTCAACATAACATTCAGTTGATATCTCGCCCGACACAACAATCAACCCTCGGGTTGCCAAGACTTCTACGGCAACCCGGCCAAATGGATCTTTTTCCAAAACTGCATCCAGGATAGCATCTGACACCTGGTCACATATTTTGTCAGGATGTCCTTCAGTAACTGATTCAGACGTTATGAAATAATTAGCCATTTTCCTCCTTTTAACAATTATAACAAATTTTCTGCAGAAATCAAGCTTATAATGGGGTTAAAAACCGAGTACCTTGACATCGACAAGATTCATATTATAATGGACAAAGGAAGAGCATGGCCGATTTGCTATTTGCACTACTTATGATAAGTGGCATCAGCGGTAAGATCCAGGGGATTGTTAAAGACGAGTTGACAAGAGAACCCATACCTTACGCTGATGTAATTATTTTTAATACTGATATAGGTACTGCGACCGACGATAATGGACGTTTTTATATTCTCAATGTGCCGCCTGGTACTTACACAATTGAGGTATCTTATATAGGCTTTCAGTCAAAGCGCATCGAGAATCTAATTGTCGAGGTCGATCAGACCGTGCGCCTGGATGTCACGCTGGCACAGACAACCATTGAAATTCCGGCCATAACCGTTACCAGTGAAATGCCAGTAGTAAAAAAAGACATGGTCGGCACAACCTATATTGTTAGAAAAACTGAACTCGCCCATCTTCCGATAGATTATACCATGGATTTTGTTACATTTCAGCCAGCAGTCGCCCGTACTGATACCGCGATACATGTACGCGGTGGTCGAGCAACTGAGATCCAATTTATGATTGACAACGTCTCAATAATTGATCCGCAAACCGGTGATCCAGCAATTAATATCTCAAAGGGCATTGTTGACGAGGTGATATTTTTACCCGGAGGATTTGATGCAGAATACGGTCGCGCCATGTCAGGGGTAATCAATCTTATCACCGCATTCCCTAAAAATAAGCTGCACGCAAAAACATATGCAAAAACTGAAAAGATTATGCCTTTTTATTATGATTTTGGGTATGAAAATTATCAATCATCAATTCATATACCAATCTCCAAAAAGTTTAAGGGGTTTTTCTCTTTTGATCTGATGCATACAGATGACTGGGACCCAAGACTCTATATTCTACCACACAAGCAGCGAGATGATTATTCTTTATACGGCAAATGGTTCTTTGCACCATCAGGAAAACTAAAACTGACTTTTAGTGGTGCACAATCACGATCCCAATTTGATCGTTATTCCAGTGTAAATACGTTTTATAAATTTCATCTTGACCACTATCGTTCAGATATGAGAAAAGGTAACCTCCAGGTGCTGAATGTAAATTTTTTACCAAATACACGTTACCTTTTTAATGTAATCCTGACCCGACTCTATACAAAAAGAATATACGGGGTCCGTGAACAGGAAGTTTATGGATCGTTTAAAGATTTTGTTTTTCGCGATTACAATACACTCAAGTGGCCACTGTCGAGCACTAACAATCCTTTCGGTGCCTCGTATATAAGCATTATATGTGAAGGTGATTATCCTAAATATCAAGATAAATCTTCCCGGGTTTTAAAGACCAATCTTAACTCCATACTACAAATTCATAAATATCATGAAATAAAAGCAGGACTTGAATATGCATATCATGATTTTAATAATTTCACTTATTTTTTGAGTGATTCCGAGCATCAAATTATTGATGAATATCACTATTATCCAAAGGAATATGCCCTATACCTACAAGACAATATTGACTATCGAGGTTTGTATGCAAAACTGGGCTGCAGATATGATTGTTTTTCAAATGATATTGAAGGCGTTGAACCCAAGACAATCATCTCCCCACGTCTTGGATTTTCATTTATGGTAACAGAAAACTTTTTGTTCAGAGCTAATATTGGCAGGTATGCCCAACCACCGTTATATGATTATATGTATGGAAATTACAATCTCTTACCATTACCTTCATACCTTTATAAATATTATCCAATTATTGGTAATCCTGAGCTTGGCTCTGAAAAAACAATGAGTTATGAAATCGGTTTGCAAGGAGAAATACGCAAGAATCTAAGCACTACAATAAATACATTCTATAAAGATGTATCTGACCTTATTGGAACTCGTTATGTCTCGGCTCTTCCTCGCAGCTATATTCAATACTTTAATGTCGAGTATGCTAATATTAAAGGGATCGAAACAATCCTGGAATTCGTGAATCCAGTATTTACCGGTAAAATCTCTTATACGCTATCCTGGGCACACGGCACAAGTTCCTACGCTTTTGAATATGCTGATACAAGTGTTATACAACCCGCAACTGAATATTATCTCGATTTTGACCAACGTCACAGAATCTTTATCCAGGGAATAATCAATCTTCCCTTACAAACGAATTTGTATCTTTTTGGTTATTTTGGTAATGGTTTCCCCTATACACCCCCTGGCCCAGAAGGGAAATATGAAGAAAGAAATATCTACGGACTTCCATTCCAGAAACAGGTTGACTGCGTAATTTCAAAATCATTCAGAATAGGTGACATCTCTTTGAATGCCAATTTTGAAATCATCAACCTTCTTGATGAAAGGTATGAAATCACACCCCATTTCCCAGTAATTCCCTTATCAAGGATACATAAGGAAGACTTTGAACATAATCCACCCTATATAGACATTCATAATGCTTACTATCACCCGGCAGCAGATTTAGACCATAATGGGTTCATTACTCCTCAAGAAGAGTATTTATCTTTCCGGGGTCTTATTGAAGCAAGTGATGATTGGGTCAATGCCTATACATCGCCGAGGAGGGCAAGATTAGGCATAAGCTTATCTTTCAATTAAGGAGAATATTATGAAAGTATTTAAGACGATATTAAAGACACTTCTGCTAATCGTCGGTCTCGCAATGTTTTCAAATCTGCAAACGGGTTGTAAAAACCCGGACGAATATGCGCCCTACCAGGATTCATTGATATCGCCACCTGCCGCACCCCAACTCTTAAACCCTCCGGATGATACTGGCTGGGTTTATATAGAAGCTCTGGGACCAGTTATTGTTGATTTTGAATGGACGCCAATTCAAGATGCTGAGTACTACGAACTCCACCTTTATGCTGATACAACATTCACTGATCCGGTAACGTATAAAGTTTCATATAATACTATGACCATCGCCTTTTTACCAAGACGTGTATACTGGCGCGTGAGAGCATCAAGTTCAAGATGGACTTGGTTTACTGATTGGTCAGAAATTCGGTATTTCCGAGTCTCGTGGCCTGTTGAATAAGATGTTTGCTAATCTAAAAGCTGCCGAACCAGTATTCTTGAGAAATCTTAAAATCTATCCTATCAAAGGAGACGATGGCAACGGTTTTACACTGACGACGATCGAAGAGACGATCAATGCTGGAGACGCAGAATTCCGTGAACTCGATACACCAGATGTTAATGAAATACTCTTCATAAACCGCGGGAACAACCCGGTTTTAATGCTCGACGGTGACGAGATCACCGGTGCTTTGCAAAATCGCATAATCGCAACATCAAATATTGCTGAACCCAATTCAACTCATCGGATTTCTGTAATATGTGCTGAAGAAAACAGATGGGATGAAATCGGTGGGTTTAAAACAGGACATTGTTCTTATCCAGGTTTGCGCGCCATGCTCACGAAAAGCCGACAAACAAGAGCTGATATACAAAAAGCAATCTGGAAAGAAATACAACGTAAAATGACCGTTACTAAAACTCGTTCGGCAACCTCGTCAATGCACGATATCTTCGAAAATCTTGCAGAAGAAATCAACCGGTATATTGAAGATTTCCAGAGTCTGAATCATCATACTATCGGTCTTATCGGCACGACTGGTAACCGTATCCTTGGCTGTGATGTATTCCAGAACCCGAAGATCTATCAAAAATGCGAGAAGAAACTTGTTAGAAGCTATGCTCTGGATGCCATTGAATATCTGCATAAAGGAAATGGTCAGCCCAATGTGGAGAAATTCTTGACCGCAACTCTCGCAGCACTCAACAAAAGGAAATCGGGGAGAAAAACCCAGCATATCACAATCAAAGGTGACGGTTTATTAGGACAAGCATTTGTATATCAAGATAATTTTGTCCATGTCTCTGCTTTCCCGGTATAAGATTGTTCGAATCGTTGATCTCAATTATCGGTTTTGACGCCGGACAACGCAATAGCAAGCTATTGCACTCCATATCCCCGCTTGACATACGATCTCGCCCTTCTCCTCCCGAAGTGCGTCAGCTTATCCTATTTCTCAAACAACGCAATAGCAAGCTATTGCACTCCATATCCTCGCTTGACATACGATCTCGCCCTTCCCTTTCCGGAGTGCGTCAGCTTGCTGACGCTAGACAATGCAACAGCATTACATAACAAGGCTATGCTAAAGCAATACAAACATAACCCACCCCATCTATTCATGGATAACACATATTACTTTATAACTTCCAGCACGTTATACAAGAAAAAGTTATTCGCTACTGAGAAGTCGAGATTAGATTTATCAAATACCATCAAAGATATCCTGATTTCTTATGATTATAAATTGATTGGTTGGGTAGTTCTTTCTAATCACTACCATCTTTTGTGCAAATCAAAAATCGGAGAATTCATCCCCGGAATTCTACGCAAAATTCACAGTAAAAGTGCAATACGGATAAATAAATCAACGAATACATCGGGGAAGGTTTGGTTTAATTATTGGGACAAATGTATAAGAAACGAGGAATCCCTATATAGACATCTGAATTACATCCATCTTAATCCAGTAAAACACGGTTTTGTTACACAACCGCAAGAATACGGATTCTCGAGTTATAATGAGTATCTAACAGCAAAAGGTGAAGATTGGTTATTAAATATGTTCACAAAATATCCAGTTATCGATTTTATGAAAAATGATGATTTCTGATCTCACCCTTCCCTTTCCGGAGTGCGTCAGCTTGCTGACGCCAGACAACGCAATAGCAAGCTATTGCACTCCTACAAACTACTGCACTCTATTATAATTATGCTTTTAAAAAAACTCGGCAAGTACGAAATCCTCGATTGGCTTGGTGGCGGTAGGTTTGGCGACGTATTTTTAGCACACGATACTATCCTCGATAAAGATTTCGCCCTAAAAATATCGAGAATGAGAAAAGAAGAGATTGCTATGCTCAAAGATGAAGCAAAGCTACTTGCATCACTTAATCATCCTAATATCGTTAGATTTTATAATATCGATTTTGTCGACAGCAAGTTTGTTCTGGTTATGGAGTATATAAAGGGAAGCACTTTAAGAGACATAATTACGGACGAGGGGGTCAGTATTGAAAAAACCGTAAGTATCACTGCTCAAATCCTCGATGCCATCCGCTATGCTCATAAGAATAGTGTATTGCACCGTGATCTAAAACCCGAAAATATCTTGCTCACTCAAAAAGACCAGAAAAAGTTTATTAAGGTTGCTGATTTTGGCCTGGCACGCTTTATCCGCGCTGGATCGCTTTCCGCATCAACCGCGGGTACGCCTATTTATATGGCACCTGAGGTCTGGAAAGGTAGCTATACTGAAAAAAGTGATATCTGGTCCATCGGTACTATTCTCTACGAATTGCTCACTGGCACACCGCCTTTTTTAGCCGATAGCCTTAATGCATTACACAAAAAAATCGAAAAAACCAATTATCTTATGCCCACTGTATTGCGAACTCAAACACCACAGCATATTGAAGATGCCATATTAAAATGTCTCAGTCTAACCCCTGAATCAAGACCCGATGCCAATGAACTCCTAAAAATAATCACAAGAAAAGGTAAGGCGATCAAGGTCGTGAGCAGTATTAACCTTCCGGCAAAACAAGCAAAAGCCATAAAACTAACCCCGGCACAAGAAGATATCATTGCCCGGGTCGACGGAAATATCCTTTTGCTCGGTCAGGCAGGTTGTGGAAAAACCACTACATTGACCTATGCCATTGACCGATTGATTGCAAAAGGCATCCCAATATCAAAAATCCTTGTTTGCACATTTACTAATAAAGCAGCAAATGATATAAAAAGTCGGTTGGCACATCTAACCAGTTTATCTTTGCACGACTTATGGCTCGGCACTTTCCACAAAATCGGCTACCGAATGCTGCGCCGTGATGCAGAAAGGCTTGACCTCAATGAAAATTTCACAATTGAAGAACCGAAAAGGACCTTTACCAGAATGAAGCTCAAGACCGGCAAATACCGTACTAACGCAATCATAAAATTCATTGAGAACCTCAAAGCAAAGGGAGTCACCAGCGATAAATTCAAACCAGAAAATAGTTGGGAAAAACACTGCCACAGGATATATACACAGTACCAGGAACACTTGCGAAAAAACAATATCCTCGACTATAATGATCTGATTCTCTATGCAATAGAGCTCCTTGAAGAAAATACCGATATAAGAGAGTATTATAGGACCCTGTTTGATTACATTTTCGTCGATGAGCTCCAGGATATTAACCATGCCCAGTATCGATTTTTGTCTTTGATCTACAATGGTAACATATTTTTCACCGGTGATGAGGACCAGGCAATATACAGCTGGCGCGGGGCTGACCGAAAATTGATATACCAAGTGCCCCAGGATTTCAAAAATACAAAAATTTATAACCTCACTCAGAGTTTTCGCCTACCCCATGCGATTCTCGAGATCGCGAATAATCTAATGCTTCGACCGAGTACTGTAATTCCCAATACCCAAACCGGCGACATCATGGTGTATGCTGCCAAATCGGAAAAAGATGAGGCTGATTATATTATTAAAGAACTGAAATCACTGAAAAAAAATGGCTACTGTTTTCAGGACATCGCAATACTGTATAGGATGAATTATATATCAATGATTTACGAAGAAGCTCTTATCAAATCACGTATTCCCCATACCCTGATCGGCGGTGCTTCATTTTACGAACGCTCTGATATAAAACCAGTGATCGAATATCTTGAACTCCTTGATTTCTATTCTTTAAAAAGATATCCTGATCCCCCGACGATAAAGGAATTTACTGCAAGAACCCAGGCAATTTTCATGGTGAAGAAAATGAGTCTTGAGCGTACCGAGGCTATATTTGGTCACCATATAATGGAACCAGGGGTCCTGACACCAAGCCGTATAATAAAAGAAGTAACCGATGTGGCAAAATTAAAGGGCGAAAATATCAATGAACTAATTGCTTTTGCTAAAAGTTATAAGAATTTTGAGTTAGCGAAATTCTTGAGTGAAATCAGGTTGATTCATGCATTAGATCTGGCAGAATGGGGAAAAGATACAGTGAAATTAATGACTGTGCATAGTGCTAAAGGTCTTGAATTTCCTATTGTTTTCGTGGTTGACCTGATTGAAGATGTCTTTCCCCTCACCAAGAAAATGGCTTCATCCCAGGACATTGAAGAAGAAAGAAGGCTTTGTTATGTTGCCCTTACCCGTGCCCAGAAAAAACTGTATCTACTCTATCCTAAGCAGCGTCATGGCAGGTATCAACAACCCTCCAGGTTTTTGGTCGATATGTTCAAGGAAAAACCGTGATGCATAAAATGTGGGAGCGGGCTTCTGCCCGCGAAACTCTTTTTACAAACTAAAGGTAAAAAGTTAAAATGTAGTTGCTCAATTCACCCTGTGTAATAAAAGATTGATTTTATGCAAAAAGAAATAGAAATAACCGATCTACCTCAAATATTGTGAAACGCTATTCATAAATTGTATTACACGGGGTAAAGGTGAGGGTGGTTTATCTATTTTATCTTTTTAAGCAGCTATAATTATTGAGAATAATCTCATCACTATGTTTGTTGAAGGTTCTCGACCAATGGCCAGAATTTAGTCCAGCTCAATTGTGACATCAGTGATGTCACAATCATCAAGTCTTTACAGGCTGACCGAGAACTCCGAAATTTGTAGGAGTAGAGCCTTTAGACTCGTTAAATGTGATTAAATTTCGGGATATTTTTACGAGCGTAAACGCCCTACTCCTTATTCTCAGTCAGCGTGTTTACACTTGGTAATTACTAAAATTTTGCATTATTAATATATGGTAAAAACCACTAAGAATTCAATTTCATAAGGAGCAGATTTAAATTTATTATTCTTTAAGAGTTCCCCCGGCATCTTGTATAATTGTGGGGCCATCTTCAAAGATACCTTGCAATCTATAGGCAATAAACCTCTTATTTTGATTTTTATTCAAGCAGGAGAATTTCATAAGCATCAACTTGTAAAAATCACTATTGCAAGTTGAAATGATAAATTGATGCCTGTTATTCGCTAAACCTAAAATAAGGTCTAAAAACGCATAAGAGTTTAAGTCATCCATATTTTGCACTGGATCATCTATAAGAATACCTCTAAAACGAGACCACCCTTGTTCAAGAGCAGAAGCCAGAAATATGCTTATTGCCAAAGTATTTAACTGAGATTCGCTAAAAATATGTGAGGGAGGGATTCCGGTTAAATTATTATCTTTCGTTAAGAGTGGTTTCATTCTAGAGATAATCTTTAATTCCTCGTGGGCAAACGATATTTCTATAGCCCCTAATAAAGGATGGGGATTTAATCTCTGATAAATTAGGTTGGCAGTTGGTTTAAATAGTTCAAAATGGCTTTCTTCTTGCTGCTTTCTTTTAACAACAACTTCGCTTTTTAATTTTTCTGATTTTGTTATCCACCTTTTCAACATTTTTAGTTTGGTTCCGATTTTGCTACCCTGATTTTCTAAAGTCGACTTTTCTTCCTGCAATTTTTCGATACTTGTCTTTATAATTTCTAAAGTAATCATTCTTTTCAAATTATTCGCTTTTTTCTTAATAAATAAATATAACTGATATAATTCCTTGCTTTTATTTTTTAGGTTCTCAATCCTACTAACGAGTTCTGGTAATGATTTCCCTTCAGCATTTTGAATATAGGGTCTTATTGTTCTAAAAAAAACTTTTTGCAGTGCATGAAATTCTTCTAATTTAGTTTTAGATCTTGTTAGTTTTTTTGTAATTTCCTTGTCTTTTAATTCAATTTCACTAAGTTCTTTCTTTCGTTCTTCTATTTCATCATCCAGTAACTCTTTTTTCACAATCTGGTCTTGAAAACGTTTTAGATAATTATCTTTTATGTTCTCTATAAATGCAATATCTTTGTCCAAAAATTCAGTCAACCCCCTTTCGTTTATCGCCTTTTGTATGTCTTCTATGGCATTGTTTAAAATCTCAAAACTTTTTTTAACTCTATTAGAATCAGTTTTTAATTTATTAATTTCTTTGTTCAAGCTTTCGTATTCATCCATTATATTTCTATAAGTTTTTTCTAATTTTACTTTATCCTTGTACAGTATTTCTATCTCTGTTTTTAAATTAGCTTTGTATTGTACCAATGATTCCCTATGAGGAATTTTTTTATCTTTAATTATAGTAGTAATATGATTAAAAGTTAGCTGATTAACTTGTTTCTCCCAATTTTCTATTTTTGATTCGGTATTCCTCTTTTTCAAAATCAAGGAATCTCGCTCGTGTTTTAATTCTTTAACATAAGATTCTGACTCTGCAATCTTGCTTTCGAGCTGGTTTCTTTTTACAATAAGTTTTTTCTCCTCAGCCATTAAAGTTTTTAACGATTCTGGTAATTCTTTAATTTCTTTCTCCACCCGTGATAATAAAATCTGCATATTTTCCCATCTATGGCCACATAAGGGACACTCAGGAGAATCAATATACTCTTTTAATTTACCTGTTAATTGTATTCTCTCATTATATCCTTTTTTTTGTAGATTTATTTGACTTTCAATTTCTTTTATTTCATTAATAAGGTTATTAAACGTTTTAGATGTTTGCTCTTTATTTTTCTTGTTCAGTGTCAATTGTTTATTTATCTGTGTACTCTTTTCAATTATATTACTTAATTGAATGATGGATTCTTTCCATTCAGGAAGTGAATCTAAGATAAGATTAATAGATTCAACCAAATTTTCTTTTTGAGCTAATTGTTTTTCGCAGTTTAATAATTTCTTTTTGTTTATTGTTAGTTCCTTTCCAATTTTTTTCTTTTTTCCATTGAGTTCTTCTTCTCTGCTGTATACCTTCTTAATTTCTTTATTCACCTGTCCTAATCTTTTCTTTTTATCTTCATAGAGAGGTTTTGTTCTTATTAACCAATCAATGTTCTCAATAAGGTTCTGAAATTTTTGCTTTGATTTTTCTAAATTAGAATGTCGTCGCCTTTTTCTATCGATTTCTGATTTAATATCCGCCATTTTTTCTTTAAGTTTTTCTGCTTCTCTGGTTAACGTATTTATAACGTTTTCAACCTGCTCTTTTTTGGGTTCTATTTGAATAACCTTTTTGCCTTGCGTAACTATATCCGCCAGGGTATCAATCTCTTTATTGCATGAATCCATATATTTAGATGAGACGTCAACTATGGTTTCTGCAAGTTCTTGTGTTGGGTATCTTAGCCTGTCAATGAGACCCTTTGATATTGGCAAGTCCGCCTTTTTAATTAATTGCTGTATTTCCGTAATTAAGTTTGCCCTTGAAAAAGATGCAATTGCTTTTGATAAATGACTAAGTTCCTTTTCCTTATTAGCAATTTCTCGTTGCAAATTGTTTACTTGCTTTGTAGTCTCGCTGGATTTCACCTGTAATTGTTTTATTTCTTGCTCTATACCCTTAATGATATCTTCTGCCTTGTTTCTAAATCTCACAAAATCCTGTGTCGCAGTAAGATAAGAAAAAGACTCATATCTAGCTTTAGGATCAGTGCGGGTTATGAATCCACTAAGAACCTCTTGTTTAAGAGTATGAGAGGCCAAGAATCCTTTTCTAAATCTTTCAACTCTTTTTACACGAGGCATAATTAATTCATTACCGGTTACTGCTGCTATTACGGTTTTATCCTGCACACTTCTATCATTTATCTTTACTTTACTTCTGCCTGATTCTGAAAAAAACAAGGACCTTTTAATATTTTTGGTTTTACTATTAATTCCAATTTCTATATCTATTTTTGCCGGATTCCCTTTGTGAAATAAGTTTATCAATACATCTTTGAGTTTAATATCTACATCCTTTATTGGTCTTTTCTGTAATCGATCAACCTGACCTGTTATGCCCCATTCTATAGCATCAAAAACAGATGTCTTACCCGTACCATTAGGACCATAAATAACAATTATATCTGCATCAAGATTTAAACTAATTTCTCTTCCTATTCCTCTAAAATTTTCTATGACTATTTTTTTCAATCTCCTATCTCTTTGTTCGGGAATTATCGCCTGTTTAACAAACTTCATCAATTTTAGTTCAACCCTTTCTTTGTATTCACTATCAAAAATCTTTTTTATAATAGCAGATGTGGCAACTCTTCCTGCTATGTCACTTATTAAATGAGGGTCAAAATTTGTATCAGATAACGCTTCTACAACCCCCCTTGGAATCTCCTGTCCTGTAATCTGTGAAATATCTAAAGGATAGAATGGAAATCGGAGTATATTCTCCCTCAACTTTTTCTCTGAAGAATCTATAGGAAATATAAGTTTCCTGCAAGCATATTCATCAAAGACAATTCTTTGTATTTCTTTTGCTGACGGTAAGTCCTTTTCAGGAATGGCTAAGACAAGATAAGAATTGTAAGGTGCTAAATTTTCATTTTTTATTGTTTCATCGACCGTATGCTGAGCCTCTGGCCAGTTTTGTTCTAATTCATTTGAAGAATCATAAAACTTGAAAAAAATATTATATCCCATATCTGGACGCTGGAAGATCATATCAAAGGAGTTAGTGATTGTGGGTTTCATAGGTTTAAAACCTTTTTTTGTGAAATTTTTTTGTATAAAGTCCTTAACCTCCAAGTGGTTCAAGTTTCCTCCTCCATTGTGACATTATTTCGCTGTAATCTTTCTCTAAATCCCCCCGTAATTTATCCAGACTGTAAGTGTATAACCATCCACAGTTTTTAAGAGTTGTAAAGCGTACTTTTGTATTTGAGATTAAATCTGCTGGTAAAGTACTTTCTTCCTCAGAATCAGATGTGGAGAAATATTTTTTGTATTTTTCAATAGAGTCATCACTTGAATTACTATTTCCATAACAAATAAGCATGAGCGTATTCTTTGTCCAATCAATTACACCCCATTGAATAGTTGCATTTTCATCGAGAAATTTAGCATATTTACTCTTTAAGCAAGGTTGCCCCAGCTGGTCATTAGGATTATCTATTAATGTAAGGTAAAATTCCGTATCATCGCTACTAAATAAAGCGGTATGTGACTTTGAAAGGCAAGAATCTTGTAATACTACATTCCCCAAAACCTCAAAAATCGTTAAACCTGAAACTAAATCTATTACTCCCTCACCCTCATAATTATTTTCCCAAAAATCTGGGTTGTTAATTCTTTTCCTACTTTGAATCTCGCCGTAGCCAAGAAATAGTAAATCTGTAATTTCTTTTAATCTATTTATTGGAACGCCATCCATAATTAATTCTTGCCTTATTTCTTTAAAGTTCTGCTTTAACTTTATGTTCATTTGATTACAATGGTCTGTAGTCCATCTGTTTTTTGTATCATTTACAGGAAGGTCGTCAGGCAAAAAGTCAAATACCTTTTTCCAAAGCCCATCTATCGGTTTACCATCTTCAATTGAACCGTTATTATAAAGCTTATGCATTTTTGCGTTTGAAAATGGATAACGGTCACCTCCTGAAAAGGTAGAAGTTGCACGCGGGGGAATATATTCAAAACTATGAACACATGGCCCATCTTCTCTAAGTTGTGCATATTTAACGGCATCTGTTATTTTGAAAGAAAAAGTTTTTGGTGGATCGAATGTGTCTTTGTCGGTAGGTTGATATTTTGGTGTCAAAAAATGGAATCTGCTCTTACCGTATTTTTCTGAACATCCACATTTCTGCGCTGCACTATTTGCAAAGATGACGGAGTCTATCTCGAGTTTTTCAGTATCATCAAGCACCATTTTTGTAAATCTCTTGAAGTCTTCTTTATTGGGTTTATCATTATGCTGAAGTATAAATAGCAGGGCTATTCTAAATGGTCTTAAAGAAGTTCCTAAGTTCTTTAACTTTTCGAGTAAATTATTAGCAAAACCATCCAATTCATGCCCCAATTGTGCTATAGCATCAAAGCAGACTATTTGAGTAAAAACCAATGATGATGTTTTAAAAAGAAGCAAGAAATTCCCTATATACAGATTTTGCAACCGCTGTTCTGGAGGACTAGCCGACATTTTAGGTTGATAATACTTCCGTAATTGATTCGCTGTCTTTATATAAATAAAACTTGTGTTTACTATTATAGAAGAAGTCATATCTTCGAATAATCTTTTTGCTTCGGCTGGAATTTCTGAGTTATCTATAAGATTCTTGAATTTCCTTTCACTAATGCATTCTAATCCTCCCATAACTACAGAATTTACAGGCCAATCGTCTTGCATTGCTTCTTCAATTTTTTGTAGTCCTTCTTCTGTAACAGAAAGTTCAGGAAAAATGAGGAAATGAGCAGGAGTGCTCTCACTACTCGGATAATTCTTAACCAAAGGAAATGTATTTTTAATTAGATTTAATTGTATATGTCTATGTCTGTCATGTTGAGTACCAAACCGAAATCCGTTGCCTGTATCGGCAATTTTGTCTTCAAGACAGGGATGAACCATTATAAACTTAATTCTGTCATTAGGAATATTAAGCTCTGCTTCTAAAGGAATCTCAACGATTTGCATCTTTTTCTCCTTCCAGTAGTTACCTCATGATCTCCTTCATCGCCCGCTATGCTCCTATTTCTTCATAATTGTTTCCATTACCTGTAACTATTCGTTTAATTGGTTGAAAGACCTTCATTGAATAGTAATTAGATTTCTTACTTAGCATTTATTAATTTACCTCTTTCATTAAGCTCTTCCCCTATTATTATTATCTCTTCAACTTCTCCCTTTACTTTCATTATAATCTCCTTCGCTTCTTTTGTCAAGGCTTTTGCCTTTTCCCGGCGTGATTTTACTTCCTCAGCAATTTTTTGTTGGATGAATAGAGAAGGAAGAGGAATTAAAAAGTTTTGTATACTGGGGATTGTTATATTACGTTGGATCGCCCCTATCTTCAATCTCTCTACCTGCAATTGAACTATTTTTGAGTTCATTACCGTAGAAAGGTAAAATGGTTCAAGCTTATTATCTCCAATCCCGAATTTTATCATAAATGAACCATAAGCGAAACCTGCTGCTTCTTTAGGCACAATGGCTGTAACTCCTATAGTTCCGCTTCTTGAAATTAAAAAATCGCCTTCTTCTACATAAGCATTGCCTATTTTTTCCTTTTTATCAAAGGGTAATTTAACAACTTCGGATAAATTCAGTTCATTTCGTCTTAAGTTTAAAATCCTTAGTAACGGTATTCCTTCTTCTGTGTATATATTTTTGACCGACGCACCGTAATGAATAGAGGTAATAAATCTGCCTAATCTATGCAATGGATATTTCCCCCTTTCTAATGATTCTTTGAACGCATAATATTTTGGTTGGTAGTAAGCGGGATCAAATCTGCCACCTTTTATATTTGCAAAGGTGGTTGCATAAAACTGTGCACCCTTAAGTTCGGGAAGTGTTATCTCAAGTGCGGTTAGAATATAGTCATCTATGGAATTTAATAGTCCTTCCGCTTTCTTCTCTTTTTCCTTTTTTATTCTGTAAGCCTCCTCCATCATACTTGCAATTTTATCTTGAGTCTTGCGAGGAGGAAGAGGAATATTAATGGATTTGATTTGCTCAAAATTGATATTGGGTTGTGCCGAGACTGTTAAAAATCTTAACGACTGGTTTCTGCAAATATCCAAATTAAGAATTTCTTTAATATAAGATTTATTTACATTATCTTTAAGAACTATTTTCGCGATCGCTTGATTGATATTTGCTTCTCCGAAATCATACGGAAATATCATAGCTATGCCAATAGTTCCTGCCATGGAAAATAAGAGCTCTCCCCCTTTCAATTTTGACCTTTTCATTCTGTTATGAACTTTATTAGATATAAAAACCAGCTTTTCTCTTCTAATTCCCTCTGCGCTAATATTTTGGACTTTGAGAAATGGAATTCCTTCAGTGTAATAAGTATCTCCTCTCCATAACGGGGTTTCACCTTTTGTAATGACATCGATTACTTTTTCAAATTTAATTGTTTGAACTGCAAATTTAGTTTTATCAAGTCGTAGAAACTCTGGATTGTAATAATAAGGGTCGAGCCTTCCTTCTAATTCGCCCCACCCTACTTTAAAGCAGAGCGGGGTTTCAACGAAAAAATCTATTTTTTTCTTTTTTCTAAATTCTTGATATGCTTTGACAATATCGGAGAATTCATTTTTATCTGGTCTTCCAGTCGAGTCGTAGCCAATGTGTTCAGCAGTCGCCATGAATACAGGATAATTCTTTTGTAACTTCTCGCCCTCTTTTTTCTTTCTTAAAAATAGAAGAGAAGCCTTCACTCCGGAACCGGCACCACCGCCTCCTTTAGCATGTGGTCTTCGAAAGGCAGTTTGAGGAAGAGAAACAACTGCTAAAATCTGAGCGTTATCAGTAATAAAATCGCGCACATACTGAAGGCTTGAATTTGTAAGTATGCCATCAGGTAATACAATTCCCATTCTGCCACCTGGTTTTAAATAATCAAGACATTTTTCAATAAACAAAATCTCTGTATTCTGACGGTTTCTGAATTTTATTTTTGATCCAAGTTCGTAGTTCGCAAGGTAGCTATGTTCTTTTATCTTTACTACTGCACCAAAAGGCGGATTTGTTAATAGAAGAGTATATTTGCCTGGTCTTATGTCTCTTCTGGGATGGAATTTTGATGGGTCATCAAGGGCATCATTATTTTCAATATTAGAATGTCCATCTTCATGAAGAATCATATTCATCATTGCAACCCTTGCTAACTGGGAGTTTATCTCAATACCAAAAAGCTGGTAAAGGGCAAAGTCTTTCCAACTATCTAGGGCATCCTTGGGGGCGAGGGTATCTTCAAGATATTGCTTAACCCTTTCAAGTGTATAAAGAAGAAAACCACCTGATCCACATGCAGGATCGATTATCTTATCATCTTCATCTGGTTCATGTATGTCTACCATAAATTTGACTATTGGTCTGGGTGTAAAATACTGTCCCATCGCCTGTCTGAAAACTCCACCTAAGAAATGCTCAAATGCCTCTCCTTTTATATCCAGTTCTGTCCTTGCAAGAGAGATGCCCTGCAATAATTCAACAACACTATATATTATAAAATCTTCTGCCTTTATTTTTTCCGTGAAAACTCCTGGGTCCTTCTTTTGAGCTTTAGAATAGATACCCCTTATTCTTTTTATAACTTCTTTTAAGGTTTCATGAGTTCCAATCTGAAACTTGTAATACTCGCCCTTTTTCGTAATAAATCGTTCATCCGAAATCTTACAGAACATAAGTTTGCTCATCTCATCGAATGCTTCGGCAGGATTTCTTTTCCCGCCTTCCCAGAGTGTATCATGGCACTGCTGGAATTTAGCCAATAATTCTTCTCTTGTCGCTACTTTAAGGTCATTCACAGAATCTTCTTTCTTAAATCGAAACTTGATAACTTTACCGTATCTTTCTGGAATATCTGCTATAATGTTCTTTTCACGCTCAGATGGTTTGAAACCAGCTATATCAAAAGCAATCCTTATTGTTCCTGCTACTACTACAGCATATTTTGCCCGAAGCGAATTGGCATATCCAAATACCTGTTCTATAGCCTGCCGAATTTCCGCCTGAGAAATACCATCCTTTTTACATTCCACTACGATATATGGTTTTTTCTTCTCGTCGTCTTCAAAAACTACAAGATCTGCATATACATTCGGTTTTCTACCAGGAACATCTTTGTTTGGCTGAATTCTGTTATCAGGGTATTTATATTTAGTTATAAGTTCTAAGTAGTACTCAGCCCTTACTCTCTCTTCGGGATCAGTGATTTTTCTCTTTATTTTGGAGGCAAGATAAATTACCTGATTTCCCGCGATCTTGAGATAGCCACCTTCTTCAAGCTCATCAGTAGTTAAAAATTGTTTTATATCAGACATTTAACCCCCTGTTCATTATTTTGGGTATACAATATTCATAATTACATCCTAAATTTGCATACTCGACAAAATCAACGAAGTCAACAAAAATAACCATAATATGTTGACTTCGTTATATTCTCCTGATATATTCGGCAAGCAATCTATTTGGTAAGATATAAAACCCCCTTTCCTACTTTTTCATTTTTCGCAACCTTTTTACAATCTCTGCTTCGCTTGGTAGTTTAGCTCGATATTCTGCTATAAATATTTTATTTTCTAATCCTCCTAATGCATAATGCACTTCCTCTTTACCTTTATATTCACAAATAATCAGCCCTATTGGATTTTTCTCCCATTTGTATTTTCTATTTTCTCTATAATAATTCAGATATTTATTCATTTGCCCTATGTACGCTGCTTTAAACTTTCCTATTTTTAAATCTACAATGACAACACAGGGAATACCGCGATGATAGAACTCAAGGTCAATCGTATGAATTACATTATCAATGATAATTTTTTTCTGTCTACCTGCAAGAGAGAAATCTGAACCGAATTCGAACAATACCTTCTCAGTGTTTGAAAGAATTGCATTTTCCAATTGTTTTTCAGTATAACCTTTTTGAAGATTAAGAAAATCAAAATTATAGGCATTTTTAAAAACTTGGTCAGGTAGAGCTGGTTTTAAAGGAATAGAAGTAGTCACAATTGCTTTACCTTTCTTCAAAACTCTTTGATATAGATTATTCTTTATCTCTTGTCCCAACCGTCGGGAACTCCAACTATTTTGGATTGTTTGAACTTCATAGAATTGGCGTTCTTCTTTATGTTCAACCGTAACAAGGACTGTATAGTGTGTCCAGCTCAATTGTGACATCAGTGATGTCACAATTGGATAAGTCTTATAAAACTGAACCATTCGATAAATATCTCTTTTCTGGAATCCAATATCAATTGTAAGTCGCTCAATGACCCTTTTACCATAATCTGCCCTGTCTTTATGTTCCAATTCTCTCCCCAATCTGCCAGTAGGTTTGAACTCTTATGTTATCAACAGCCTTATAAGCTTGGTACTTTGTTCTTTCGAGTAAACTGTGTATATCTTTTAAAATTTCATTATAGTCCTCTAATTTTCTTAGAGCCTTCATCTTGTTTCTACCCCCTCGAATTCCCGATCGTATTCGTCAATCAAAGATTCATCCGCAAAGCTGTAGTAGCAGTTGTCTCCTATAATGATATGCTCCCATATCCTTATACCAGCATATCTACAAGCAAAGAGTAACTCCTTGGTTATTTTCTTATCGTATTTACTGGGATTTGGATTCCCAGATGGATGGTTATGGACAAATATAAGAGCAGTAGCGTTATTTTTAATAGCCAGCTCTATAACTTTTCTTGGATAGATGTTGCTTGAAGTTACAGTGCCAAAAAAGGCATCGGTTATATTCAAAAGCTCATTCTGTCCATTCAAACAAAGAATCTTGAAAACCTCATCTTTTTTATCCCTCATCGTATGGTATAGGTAATCATAAATCTCTTTTGAGTTCCTTACAATTTTTCTTGCCTTTATCTTTTCCTGCAAGTAGTGCTCAGATAATCCATATACCGCCTTTATTTGAGCAATCTTCGCCTTTCCTAAACCCTTCACATTCAATAGCTCATCATCAGACGCTTCGAATATTCCTCTGACACCTCCAAATTTCGTTAGAAGCTCATTAGCTAAGTGAATAGCACTCTTACCCTTTGCACCTGTTCTCAAAAAAATCGCCAGGAGTTCTGAAACTGTGAGCTTCGAGGGTCCAAGTATCAAAAGTTTTTCTCTTGGTCTATCCTCTTTTGCCAATCTCTTCAGCTGATGTCTTGAAATTGAAATGTTTTGCCATTCTGTCTTATATTTTTCCTTCTCGGATTTTACCCATTGATAATCGTTTTCTGTTTTTCTAATTAATGCTCCTTCTGAGACAAGAGTATTTATGACTTTTCCGATGAGCTGTTTACTCTCTCTGCATTTATAGATATCTGCTTTTGAAAACCGATTATTTTGCAGCATGGCATTTAAAATGTGTTCATATCTCTGGAGTCTTTCGATATCCTTTATTTTAGACGGATAGAGATCAATTTGCGACATCCGATTTTGCCTTTCTTTACGCGATGATCCTCTCCTTAACACAGAATTATTATAGGATAATCGGAGGTGTTGTCAAGAGAGCACAGCGTGTTATATTTAGAGGTGTGTTCTCGACTACGCTCGAACAAAAATAATTATTCTTCGAGCGAACGAAGTGAGTCGAGAAGTTTTTTGCGCAACAAATGCTGCATTATATATAATCCATACTAAATGGCAACAGGTGTTATCATTTATTTATATTATAGAGAAGACTTAAGAATTGTCAAGCCTTAAGTCTTGTAGAACCTACACAAAAAAGGTCTGACGCCAAATCTCGTAAGAATTCGCTTCTATTGTTTAACGGGGCGGGTCGAGAACATTCCTTTTTCAATCTATATCAGTCTCTTGTGGCAACAATTTTGATTTTAACGAAAGCCAAAGTCCTGGGTATAGGTTTACTGATAAATAGAAGCTTTTCCAGCTGACTGGATAATCGTCAAAATCCTCCCAGTCACTCGAGGCAAAAACATTTCTGCTCTCTGCACTGATGGCATTATAGCCAGCGCGCAAGTCAAAGAAATAGTAGTTAAAACCAATTCCCAAATCAAAAAGCTTTGCCTGTTTGGGTCCCCAGAAACATCCTCCAAGATAGGAATAACAAACCAGAGGCGTTACGTCACCTGTGTTTCGATGAGATGCGATAGGAATATAGTATAGATAAATAGGAGCAAAGAATCCGACGAACTTATGATCATCCTTGAAACTGATATCAGAACCGAACATATCTTTGGCGTAAAGTTTAAATCCCGATGAACCTATTCCTATCCCCTTATAGGCAAATGCAAATCTTAGCAGATGACCTTCAAACTGGAGCGGTACTGCTGCGCTGTTTCCATAAATATCCAAATAACCACGACAGGTTGTCCTGTACTTTGTTCCATGTGCACATCCTCCGGTTTGAGTAAGGTAGATTAGAGACATGGCTGCCGCTAAAAAATAGACTGTGGCTTGTCTTCTAAACATTTTCACCTCCTTCCTTGGATTATTTAATCTCATGATTCGCACAGGATTATTATAGGATAATCGGGGGTGTTGTCAAGAGAGCACAGCGTGTTATATTCAAAGGTGTGTTCTCGACTACGCTCGAACAGTAAAGATCCTCTTTCCTTACATCTTATTGCCAGATATCAAGACAAATTTCACGGATTTTTCACACTTCACTATTATACTCATATGTTGGGGCAAAGGATAGAATTAAATCACAGTTTTTCAATCACTTTGCACTTTATGTGCTCTTCAACACTTGACAGCGAAGGATTGTTTATTATAATAATCATAGGGGGAATAGTATGATTAATACTTTGTTTTTGCTGATTTTAATCAATGGAGTCAGCGGTAAGATTCAAGGCATTGTACTTGATGAGGCTACTAATGAACCGATCCCCTATGCCAATGTGATAACACTCAAGACTGAATTAGGTACAGCAACTGACCAGGACGGCACTTTTTTTATCTTTAATGTACTACCAAACATATACACGGTCGAGATTTCATGTGTTGGTTACCAGACCCAACAGATCAAAGATGTCA
>JBARXC010000030.1:0-7368 GCA_049647125.1 bacterium
ATAAGTATGATTGTCTCGTACAACTAAGCGGGGGGCGCGATAGCGCCTTTGTTCTTCACCAAATAGTTAAAAAATATAAAATGAATGCCCTGGCAGTTACATGCGACTTTGGTGCTATAACACCAGAGGGTATTCGGAATATAAAAAGAATGGTTGATATTTTAGGTATAGACCATGTCTGGATTAGACAGGATAGGGAAAAGATCAGGCAATCTAAAGAAAATACTAAGACAAAATTCCACGGATGGCTCAAAAAACCCGCAATTAATACGATAGTGCCTGTTCTTAATAGTGGAGATAAAACACTTGAACTTCAGATGTATAACTATGCTAAAAAGAACAAAATTCCTTTGATAATAGTGGGAAGCAACAGCTTTGAACAGGAACATTTTAAAACCGGGTTTTTAGGTGTTTTTCCAGATGACCGGGGAGAATATTCAACATACGATAAGATAAGGATATCGCTTAAGTTTTTAATGTGTTTTCTAGGCAATTCTTATAATTATCGTTTATCTATCTTGAAAGAATATATTGTAGCAGCAACTGTTTTCTTCTTTGAATCTGTTGTTAGGCCAAAGGGCATTGAATACGTAGTTTTTTATGATTATATCCCCTGGAATGAAAAGGAAGTTCTATCAACAATATATACTCAATTGGATTGGAAGGGAGCATCCGATGATACTACTGTCACATGGAGAATAGATGATGCGGTTTATCCGCTAATGAACTATATCTATTACAAATTAGTGGGGTTTACGGAACATGATGAAATGTATAGCAGGATGATTCGCGAGGGTCAAATTACAAGAGAAGAGGCATTGGAAAGATGCATGCAAGATCATAAACCTAGGTTGGCCCCAATAATGGAATTTTTAAAAGAGTTAAACGTTACCAAGGAGCAATTAGATACAGCATTAGAAAACTATAGAGAAAAATTACAGGATCACATTGTGAAATGATATATACATTTGTATATCTCGATAATACACCTAAGTTTATCGGGGAATTAAAGCAGGATAAATTACAAAAGGCGATAGCATCACCAATTTCGGGAACTGAGTTCTATGAAGGGTGTTTTTGGTGTATATGGTGAGGAAGAAATTATGAGAATACTAATGATCGGATTGGACTTAAATCCACCATGGGTCGAAGGAATCAGGAATACTGTTAAGTCCCTTTCACAAAACTTAATAAAACACCAACATAAAATATTTGCTCTAACAAAAGGCTCTGGAAACCAGTTAAATATTGAATTCGTTGAAGGTATCAAATATCTCAGAATTAATATTGGGCACTCTACTAATTACTCAAGTGGTATGTTCGTATTTTTAGCAAAGTTACCCATGAAACTCATAAAAACAATTAAAGATGAGAAAATTGATATTATTCATGGACATAGTGTCTCCCCAGTTTTGGGAATCATTTTAGGAATATGCTCAAAAATAATGGGTGTAAAATCTGTATTCACTTTATATTCTTCACCTTCTAACAAAAATAAAGATCCTTATTATCCAAAAATTATGAATATCTTAAATCCTTCAAAAAGCGAGTTACTAACAAAGATTTTATGCATTTTTACGGATGTAATTGTAGTGACGAGCAATGCTGCCAAAAGAAGTTTGATATCCATCGGGATACGTGAAAATAAAGTTAAATATGTTCCAGTTGGCATTGACTTGACTGTTTTTAAACCTTTAAACAGACCTAACGAAATAAAAAATAAGTTAAATATTCCTTCAGATAGAAAAATAATTTTATTCGCAGGAGATATAACCCCCTGGAAAGGATTGGATATTTTTTTAAAATCTATAAGTACTGTATCTAGCAAATGCGAAAATATATTGTGCATAATAATGACCAAGAATATCTACAAATATGAGAAGAAAAGAAGAGAGGAAATCGATGAGTTAATTAAACTAAACGACATAGAGAAATATATTCATATTATAGGTCAATATAATAATATTCAAGAAATTTACGGGATATCTGACATAGTCGTATTCCCATTTATTACTCTATTCTCCGTTATGGATATATCAATACTTATGGATACACCCTTATCCTTATTAGAGGCGATGGCAACTGGTAAACCTGTGATTGCTTCAGATGTGGGTTCGTTTGATGAAGTGATAACAAATTTAGAAAATGGATTACTTATACAACCAAATAACGAGTTTGAATTAGCAGAAGCTATAATTAATCTATTAGAAAATCCAATTTTATGTAAAAATCTCTCTGATAATGCGCGAAAATCTGTAATAAAAAAACATGATATAAAAATAATTTCTTTCAAATTAGAAAATCTATACAAAGGACTGATACATGGGGGTATTACTTTATGAAGAGCCTAGATCCCATGAAAATTTTATTTGCCATCGTAGATCCCGATTATCAAGGAGATATTAGTGTAGATGAAGTGATTAATTCAAATCAAAAAGATCAAATATTAAAAAGAACATTAAAATTAGCTGAAAGAAATGGGCTGCGTTATTATTTCATCCAAAAATTAAATGAGAGAGGTATTGATATATCCTTTATAAAACAGGAAGAATTAGCTGACGAAATGCAGAGGTCAATTGATTTTAAGGAAACGGTGACTTTTATAAACAGCATCGCGAATGAGCACAAATTAGAATATTTTATAATAAAATTATTTAGTACCATACCACACACACCAAATGATGTTGACCTCTTTATTCAAAAAGAAGAGAGGCAAAGACTTATTACTATTCTTGAGGATAACGGTATGGTATGCCTTCATTCAAGTCCTGCGGAAACAAAGTTTAAAGGAAGATATACAAAAATAGATTTGTACACTGAAATATGTTATGTCGGAGTGGATTTCATCGACGAAAGTTTTTTGAGGAAATCGGCAGTTAAAAATAACTTATTGGGAGTGGAATATTATGGATTAAATAAAGAGGCGGATTTTCTTCTCTTATTACCTCATGCTTTATTTGGTCATAGAAGAATAACACTACTTGACTTTTTACATCTAAAGAACCTAAAGAAAAGTATTGATGTTAATGAATGTAGAGATTATGCTTATGAAAATGGGTGGGGGAAAGTATTTGATTTAATTTTAAACCAATTAGATTCACTTTATCAAGATATATATGTAAAGGATAATATCATCTACTTTCCATATATCTTTGATCGAGATTTTACACTAAAATGCATGTTTCAATTGGATGATTTTGATAAAAACAAATTCAATCCATTTTTCTTTAACATTTCTTTTTATTTAGAAGAAATTGAATATAGATTAGAAGGTACCCCACTGTATAATATTTTAAAATCTTTTGGACCTACGCGGAATCTATTTAATTCTATCTGCGCTTTTGTCAAAAATAAAAGGGGAGACCGCAAAAGCATAGATTAAATTGTGATTGTCATGTTTCCAAAAGTTATTGTGATGACGGGCATTGATGGCTCAGGTAAGACCACACAAGCTCAGCTTTTAGTTAATTATTTTCGACAAAAAGGTATTTCAGTGGGGTTTACTCAACAATTTAATAGTGAGACGGCTTTTGGTAAATTAATCTTGAAAAAAGTGGGACATGGCTTAATAAAATTAGAACGAAGTGTTTCAAATGAGTCATATTTTAATTCAAATAACTTAAAACATGGATCACTATTGAAAACAGCATTAAAAATTTTTGCAGAAATTCGTATAATATTGATGGGGCTTTATCACACGTGGGTTAAAATTTTAAAAAACAGAAAAATGTCCCTTCTCATTTTCGATAGATATTTTTACGATGACGTAAATAAAGCGAAATGGATGTATAATCTATCTAATCAAATAGAAAAGTTAGCTATAATTTTTGTTCCAAAGCCGGCATTTGTTTTTTATTTAGATGTTCCGGCAGAAATTGCCCGGGATAGAGAAATAGATGGTGATGCCACGTTAGAACAACATATTAAAAAGAAGGAGATTTATGATGAATGGTTTGATAATATATACAAAAATCATAAAAACGTTTACAAAATATGTACGGATAAAGAAGCATATCAGAACCATATTGAAATCATAAATATACTTAAAAACGAAACAGGATCTGGGTGATTCAAGTGAAAATCGTATTTGCAACTGATGTGTTTTATCCTTATTTGGATAGTGGGGGGGTAGTTCATACGTTTCACGTTGCTCGAAATCTTGTGAAATTTGGACATGAAGTCATAGTGCTATGCCACAAAACATCATCGTATTCAAGTGAGTCACATAATTTGTTAAAAGATCAGGAGGTTATTGATGGTATTAACATAATTAGAGCTAAAAAGCCATATAGGTATGGTGCAACGATAGCCTCTTTACCGGCATTATATGAAATGTATTCACAACTAAAAAAGATGATTAGAGAAGGTGATGTTGATGTTGTCAATGCACTTCTCTATAGACCATTCTTCCCCGTCTTTATGGCGGCAAAAAACAAAGTTCCCTGCATAGGCTCTGTCCATCTTACAGGATTTAAAGAATGGAGAGGATATGAAGCGGGGAAATTAGGTGCAATGGCGTTATGGGGTATTGGAAATATAGCATTACGTCTTCCTTATGATAAAGTAATAACAGTTTCTGAAACTTTACGTACCGAATTGTTAGAATACTATCCACGAGAAAAAATAGAAGTTGTTTACAATGGTGTGGATTTAGAACAGATAGATAATGTTGATTCCGATGAAAAGAATCCCCATCAAGTCATATATGTAGGGACGCTTAACAAGCGCAAAAATGTTTTGGATGCTGTAAGGGCAGTGGAATTGGCAAGAACCGAAATAAAAGATTTGGAATTGGTAATTGTAAGCAGTGGAGGAGATTATGAAGATGTGATTAAAGAAATGAGCAGGAAAAATAGTTTCATTAAATATTATAAGAAAGCAACTGATGAAGAAAAGATGAAACTGTTGAAAGAATCGAGTTTGTTAGTTCATCCCAGTTCAAAGGAAGGATTCCCAATAGTTCCAATAGAAGCGCTCGCATGTAACGCTCCATTTATAGCATACGATATTCCAGAAATGAAAGAAGCATGTAAAGTTACCTCAGGGGGTGTGGTAGTAAAGCAAGGAGATTACGTGGCACTTTCTCAAAGAACTTGTGAGCTATTTAAGAACAAAACGAGACTGAAAGAGATGGCTAAAAGAGGCAGGAAAAAAGTAGAAGAAGAATTTACATGGGAAAAAGTTGCAAAGAAGACGGAAAGACTTTATAGAGATGTTCTGATAAGACAATGCAGAATATGACACAAAAACCAACGATTGGAGAAATTGTAAAAGGCGATCTCTGCACAGGATGTGGGACTTGCGTCTCGTTGTGTCCAAATGGGGCGATAGAATTGGTGATTGATGATAAGAAAGGGATTTGTGTACCAAAATTAAATGTTGGTATTGTTTATTTTGGGGTTAGATATAAGGGAGAGTAAATAAATACATGATTGCAAAAAGGGAGCATATACCAATAGCAAAACCAAGGATAGATGAAGAAATGATTGGTGCTATTGGAGAAGTCTTAAATTCAGGGATATTAACCCAAGGGCCCAAGGTTAGGGAGTTTGAAGAAGAATTTGCAGAATATATTGGCGTTGAGTATGCAGTGGCTACAAATAGTGGAACTTCAGCTTTACATACTGCGCTTGCGTCGTTGGGAATAAGAAAAGGTGATGAGGTGATAACATCCACATTTTCTTTCATCTCCACTGCATCTTGCGTCTTAATGCAAGGAGCAACGCCTGTGTTTTGTGATATAGACCCGAAGACATACAATATCAATCCTGATGAAATTGAAAGGAAGATAAGTGATAGGACAAAAGCTGTCATAGTCGTGCATTTGTATGGGCATCCATGCGATATGAGACGTGTGGTGGAGATTTGTGAGGATTACGATTTAGCATTGATAGAAGATGCGTGTCAAGCTCATGGTGCGGAATACAAAGGCAAGAAGGTTGGGTCTTTTGGAGAGGGATGTTTTAGCTTTTATCCAACGAAGAACATGACGACTGGAGAAGGAGGGATGATTACGACAAATAACGATAAAGTAGCGAAAATGGCGAGAATGATAAGAGATCATGGTCAAAGGGAAAGGTATTTACATACCACGTTGGGATATAATTACAGGATGACGGACATCGCGGCTGCAATTGGTTTGGCACAATTAAAAAGGTTGGATTGGTTCAATGAGCAAAGGATAAAAAATGCAACGTATTATAACAGAAAGTTGAATAATGAAAGAATTCAAAAGCCGTTCATTGCGGAGGACGTAAAACATGTTTTCCATCAATGTACGATAAGGGTCAAGGGAAGGGATAGATTTCTAATACACCTAAAAAACAATGGTATTGGTTACGGGGTTTATTATCCAACTCCGATACATAAGCAGCCAATATTCAATGAGTATAACGAATTAACGCTTCCAGAAGCTGAGCATGCCTGTAAAGAGGTTGTTTCTATACCTGTCCATCCAGCTTTGGGTAAAGAGGAGCTTGAGTATGTAGTGGAGGTTGTGAATGCTTATGAGTGAGAAGGTAGGAAAAAACGTGTTATTTTATGGAAAGAAGGAAATAGGGAAGAACAGTGTGATACAGGATAATGTTATAATTGGAAGTTCTGACGATGGGACAATTGAAATAGGTGAAAACGCAATAATAAGAAGCGGCACCGTGATATATTCAGGTGTTAAGATTGGAAAGAATCTTAGAACAGGGCATAATATATTGATTAGAGAGAATACAGAAATAGGAGATGATGTTTTGGTTGGAACAAATTCTGTTGTTGATGGAAACTGTAAAATCGGAAGTAGGGTGAGTATTCAGACAAATGTTTATATTACCACATATACGGTAATAGAGGATGATGTGTTTATGGGTACGTGTGCCGTCACAACAAATGACAAATATATGATGTATAGAGGTGCAGAGCTCAAAGGGCCGATAATAAAGAAAGGAGCGAAAATAGGAGCGAATTCAACAATATTACCTGGAATTGTAGTCGGAGAAGGTGCGATTATAGGCGCTGGCTCGGTTGTAACGAAAGATGTGAAAAACAAAGAAGTTGTTGCAGGGGTGCCCATAAAAGTATTAAGGAGGAAAAAATAACATGATTAAAGTTGGTGTAATAGGTGTCGGAACAATGGGTAAACATCATGCAAGGGTTTACGCTGGATTATCAGATGTAGAACTTGTAAGTGTTGCTGATGTAAATGAGGATGTAGTGCATGAAATTGCCGATACAGTTGAGAATGCGAGAAGAATAATAAAGAGTGCTGACAAAAATGGCGTTACGCTTATGATTGGACATATTGAGCGATTTAACCCTATTATACCCGTTATACAGAGGGGTATAGGGAATAGCGATATTATTTCAATTGATGTTACA
>JBARXC010000031.1:0-51133 GCA_049647125.1 bacterium
AATATAAATACGACCTCTTTTTCAAATATCAGAATAAACAAACCAGAGAAAGATATATTAAGAAAATTTGACGAAGTCGTAGAACCTTTATTTGAAAAAATATTAAACAACCTCATTGAAATAGAAAAATTACGAATAATCCGTGATTTTCTTGTGTTAAAACTCATGACGGGTCGCATTAGAGTAAATGAAAAAAGGTGTAAAAATGGATAACAATAGAAATCACCCGGGAGACAAAGATAATGATGCCTTTCTAATAGCAGATTTCAACCAATGTTTTGAACAGACCCGTCATTATAACACACAAATTGTGAATACTCTTAAATTCATTACTACTTTTTACACCGCAGTTTGTGGTTTGGTATGGGGACTTTTCCAATACAGTATCAAAAAAAATATCGATATAAAGTCTGCGTTGATTATCGCTCTATGTGTAGTTCTGCTATTTGGGATAATTATCCTAATCTTTGCAGTACGTAACCGTGTCTATTTTGTTAAGTGCATGCGCTATGTTAATGAACAAAGAGGTTATTTCCTCTCACGTATTTCACCCAAATTTGCAAATAAATCTGGAATGCCAGTTGATCCTGCCAAACTTAAATATTTTAACTGGTCGAGTTCTCAGTCTTGGCTAGTCTATATAATTTCGTTGATGAATTCCCTAATACTTGGATTATTCCTTTTTATATTGGTTAATCGAGTCGACGTTGCTTTGCTTAGCGGAATCTGTTTGTTTATCATTCAATTATTACTATCTATTTGCTATCTTTGCTCGCAAGATCATGGAAAAATTTAACGCTGCGGGTACCTTAACGTACAGTAATTGGTAGGGATGAATAATTATGAATAAAAAGTGGTACGAGTCGTTTAAAACGCATATATGGGTATTCAATGTTGGACGTGGGCTTTCAATATTCGTTCGGACGCCCCTTAATCAAGGCATTCTCTATGATCTTGGTTGTAGTGACGATTTCAAACCTACCAATTTTCTAAAAGAGAATATAATTCCTATGTTAGATAAATACAAAGATTGTCATCTTGCGCAAATATTAATATCCCATCCACACGCTGATCATATCTCTGATATAGAGAGCTTAGTAGCTTATGAAAGTGGAAAATCAATATTCTATTCATCATTACATACATGCCCTCATGATAAAACTGAAGGTTCAGCTAAACCTGAAGCTATTAATTGGAATAGAATTAAAAACCCTGAAGGCAGCGAGGAACATATTAGTATTTATAAAAAGCTTTATGCTGAACGTAGCTTACCTTTACAGACTATAACATATGACTCAAACAGATCAGTTCCAAATTTAGAATATGGTCTCTTTTATATAAGACCACCTGATGTTGATGCTATACATCCTAATAATGACCAAGACTATGGTAATGGTATCAGTTTGGTTATATTTTACCGTCATGGTAAACACACCCTACTTATTCCTGGTGATATTACACCTTTAGTATTAAGTCACATGCTGGAAGAAAATAAAGGACTGGAGAAGCGATATACAATATTTGATATGGTTCATACACGCAATCATCCAAAATGGCATCTCGAAACAAACAGTCAACCGTCCTTGAAAGAGTTGTTATACAACCATGAGCTTTCTGTTCTGGTTGCTCCACATCACGGTTTGGAATCAGGTTTTTCTGATGATTTATATACGGTATGTAAAAGTGATAAACCTGATTTAGTAGTTATTTCAGATAAAAGGCATATGGCAGAAACCGATGGCCAAATAGACAGTAGATATCAAACTGCTGATGGTGCTAGCGGTATGTATGTTAATATTGATGACAAAGATGAATTTAGATATTCGGTGAGTACAAGAAAGGGACATCATATTCTGATACTTTTCCAAGGTACCGGTGGTACTCCTGAAATATATCTTAGCAACGACCCCTATGAACTACTTAAGAAACTATCGTAACAATGAAGTAAGGGCTCCTTATGGCTTATAAAGCGCATTTTCTCAATGTCGGATGTGCGGATTGCACGATTTTTGAAATTGGGTCTGAGTTGGTTATGATAGATTGTGGCTATCATCGATTTAGCAATGGCGTCTCAAAACCAACAGATATTCATGATTATCTAAAGTACGTAATCAAGAACACACATATTGATTTACTTATCATAACGCATCCACATCATGATCACTATCTTGGTCTTGCGGATTTGTACGACAACATCACGGTTGACGAGTTTTGGGGGTCTCCATATGAACGACGACATGGTGATAATTCATTATCCAATGATGAATGGAATGAGTATTGTGATCTAAAAGCAAAAGTTGTGCCCAATATCAACTATAGATACATTTCCTCAAAAGGCGTAAAAAAAACAATTGGGTGTTGCACTATTACTGTGCTTGGTCCCCGCAAAGATGTAAATGTTCGGGAGACAAGGGAGTGCCACGATGCCTCACTTGTTCTTTGGATATCATCCCCTGCAAATGCCTTTCTTATCTGCGGTGATGCTTCTGATTCAGAGCTTGATGAAGTTAACAATGATTATCAACTGTCAGCTTGTACTATTCTCAGGGCGAGTCATCACGGTTCAAGGAATGGGGCTAATTTGGATTTCATGAAATCAGCATCTCCACGAGATACAATCATTTCTACTAAGTCAGGAATATTTGAAAATGTTCCAAGCAATACTGCGTTACAAAGATACCGAACTTATAGCACTAATATTTTTAGGACTGATACAGAGGGAACATGCACAGCACCATTAATTATTTAAAATGCCAGTGAGGTACTTGTATGCATAGCATCATCACCGAATCTGATATCGAATTGGCAGCTTTGGAAATCCTTGGAAATCTTGGTTATAAGATTATTCATGGTCCAGATATTTCACCTGATGGAGCACGACCTGAGCGACAGAGTTATTCGGATGTAGTGTTGTTGGATAGACTAACAAATGCAATTGATAGGATAAATCCCAAGATACCAGCTGGTGCAAAAGAAAAAGCGCTGAAAATGGTATTAAGATTATTCGGCCAGAATCTTGCTGAGAATAATCGGCAGTTCCATAACATGGTGGTTAATGGTGTAGATGTTGAATATCGTAGAGATGATAGAATTGTCGGTGATAAAATCTGGTTGTTCGATTGTAAAGACATCGAGAACAACGAATTTCTGGCTGTAAACCAGTTCACAGTTATTGAAGAAAACAATAATCGCCGTCCAGACATTATTCTATTTATAAATGGATTACCCGTAGCAGTAATAGAGCTTAAAAATCCTGCTGATGAAGATGCAACGATTGAAACCGCCCGTACACAACTTGAAACATATAAGGCACAAATCCCTTCTTTATTTAGATATAATGAGGCATTAGTAATCAGTGATGGTATTGAAGCATGTGCTGGTACTATTACATCGGATAAAGAACGCTTTATGGCATGGAAAACAATAGAAGGTATTGAAAAAGCTCCGGATGTAATCCCCCAGATCGAGATTCTTCTAAAAGGTATGTTCAACAAACAGGTGCTGCTGGATTTAATCCGACATTTCATCGTTTTTGAACAGGATAGAGGTGGTTTGCTTAAAAAGATGGCAGGTTACCATCAGTATCATGCGGTCAACAAAGCTATTGAAGCTACCTTACAAGCAACAAGCCCCCAGGGTGACAAGCGCTGTGGCGTAGTCTGGCATACACAGGGTTCAGGGAAAAGTCTGATTATGGCATTTTACACAGGTAAACTCGTGCTGGCAATGGACAATCCAACAATTGTTGTCATCACCGACCGTAATGACCTTGATGATCAGTTGTTCGAGACATTTTGTCGTTGTCAGTTTTTATTGAGACAGACTCCAGTTCAGGCAGAAAGACGCGAGCAATTAAAAGACTACTTGAAAGTTGCATCAGGTGGTATTGTGTTTACCACTATCCAGAAGTTTTTCCCTGAAGAAAAAGGAGATAAATATCCGCTGCTCTCTGATAGAAGGAATATCGTAGTTATTGCTGATGAGGCACACCGCAGCCAGTACGATTTTATTGATGGTTTTGCACGGCACATGCGCGATGCTTTGCCGAATGCTTCTTTTATTGGATTTACCGGTACGCCGATTGAAAAAGGTGACCGTAATACAATTGCAGTATTTGGGAATTATATTGACGTTTATGACATCGAACAGGCAGTTAAAGATGGTGCAACTGTTCCAATTTTCTATGAAAGCCGTTTGGCAAAGCTGGAACTTGATCCAGCTGAAAAACCAAAGATCGATCCAGATTTTGAAGAAGTAACAGAAAGCGAGGAAGTTGAGCGCAAAGAGAAGTTAAAGACAAAATGGGCGCGTCTTGAAGCTGTTGTTGGTTCGGAAAAACGTATTAAACAAATTGCTCAGGACTTCATACGGCATTTTGAGGAAAGGTTAAATGTAATGGATGGCAAAACTTTTATTGTTTGTATGAGCAGACGTATATGCGTTGAACTACATAATGAAATTGTGAAACTCCAACCTCAGTGGTATCATAAAGACGATGATAAAGGTATGTTAAAAGTAGTCATGACAGGGTCGGCGAGCGATCCTGTATCCTGGCAAGAGCATATACGGAATAAACAGCGGCGGCATGACCTTGGCGAACGTATAAAAGATCCCAAGGATACATTCAATATCGCATTGGTTAGAGATATGTGGTTAACAGGCTTTGATGTTCCCTGTCTGCATACTATTTATATCGATAAACCAATGCGTGGGCATGGATTGATGCAAGCAATTGCCAGGGTTAATCGTGTATATAAAGACAAACCAGGTGGGTTAATTGTTGATTATCTGGGTATTGCGGACGATCTCAAGCGGGCATTGTCTGAATATACTGAAAGTGGCGGTAAAGGTAAACCAACGTTCGATCAAGAAGAAGCAGTTGCAGCAATGTTGGAAAAATTCGAAATGGCTTCCGCATTCTTTCACCGTTTTGATTACAAAGCATTTTTCTCAGCTTCTCCTAAGGTAAAGCTCGAGATACTTGCTGCTGCAGAAGAACATGTTTTAAACCAAAAAGAAGGGCGCGAATTATTCATGGAATATGTCTCCCAACTCACCAAAGCTTTCGCACTTGCTGTTCCTCATGAGGAGGCATTAAAAATTCAGGATGATGTGGGATTTTTCCAAGCAGTGCGGTCTCGTTTAGCGAAATTCGCAGTCTCGGTAGGTAAATCAGATGAGTATCTTGATACAGCTATTAAACAAATAATATCCCGCGCTGTTGTGTCTGACGAGGTGGTTGATATATTCGAAGCAGCGGGTTTGAAAAAACCCGATATTTCTATTCTATCTGATGAATTTCTCGCAGAAGTAAAAGGGATGGAGCACAAGAGTCTTGCGGTCGAATTATTGAAAAAATTACTGAGTGATGAAATTAAAATCAGAAGGAAGAAAAACCTTATTCAAGGTAGGTCTTTCAGAGAGATGCTTGAACAGACAATTACCAAATATAAAAACAAAGCCATCGAAACTGCTATGGTTATTGAAAAGTTAATTGAATTAGCCAAGGCAATGCGTGAGGCCAGCAAACGTGGTGAGAAGCTGGATCTATCCGAGGAAGAACTGGCTTTCTATGATGCTTTAGAGGTCAATGATAGCGCAGTAAAAGTTTTGGGAGATGAGACTCTGCGTACGATTGCACGTGAACTTGTAAAGGTGATTCGCAATAATGTAACTATTGACTGGACTTTACGTGAAAACATCCAGGCAAAAATGCGTGTTATGGTGAAGCGCATTTTGCGCAAATATGGCTACCCACCAGATAAACAGAAAAAAGCCACTTTGACAGTACTTGAACAAGCAACATTGATATGTAAAGACTGGGCAGAAGCAGCATGAAAGATAAACAGGATATTAGCGAAAACCTTCCACAATTCGATGGTGACAATTTCAAAGCAACATATGAGAATTATGAGGTGGCGTGTCAAATTTGTAAAAAATGGAATGTGTTTAACCGTATTACTGATATAAAATCAATTGGTGCAGCATGTGGTAAGGAAGTCCAATGTTTCCACTGCCATAAATCATTTGTCATTTCAACAGATAATGTGGAAGAGCAATATCAATATTTTCTCAATGATTGCGAGGTATTGATTCAACAAAAAAAATATATGTATTGTATTTTGAACCTATGTCAGGCATGTGAAGCTTTCTTCATGAAATGCATTGATATTAAATTACTATGGGAACCATATAGAAAAGGTGTATTTGGTTGGAATGATAAGAAATACCAACTATTTGATAATTTTTTTGAAAGAGTCCATAAAAGATTCAAGAAATTCAGTTATTGCGAGCTTCGTAATATAGTGTTTGATGTATACTTAAATGATAAATCCTTTTCTACGCAGGAAGAAATTCCGGATTATCTTGATAAACTAACCGATAACACTATCCAATATCCGAGTGACAGAAATATTAAAGCTATAGTAAATGAAAAACAACGTAATATTCTTATGGATCTTAAGAAATTGAAAATCCATGAAATTCGCAATGCGGTAGCACATAAAGAGGGTTTTAGACCATCTCTTAATGATGTTAAATATCACACAGCTCAAGTCAAATCACTAATCAAAAATTTCAAAACAGTTTTTAACTTACATGATATTCTGGAGTATTGTAAATTATCTAACGTGATGGAATCGGTAAGGAAAAGACATATAGAAGTATAAGGTATTTAAATATGGGAGTTTAGGGATGGCTATTTAGATAGTTATGGATTAAAATGTAACCTTAAGGGGGAAACATGGCTAGGAATATTACCACAAGTCAAAGAGTATTTTCAAACCGATGCATTGGAATAAGCAAAACACTGGTTGACCTAGATAAGGTACATAATAAAAACCGCATGGTTAGGGTTATAATTGATGGCTTAGAATACTGGCTTAGACATGCAGCGGATCAAACAAATAGATTATCAGGAATTACTGAAGTTGAACACATTTTTAAAAAGGTAAAGCAGTTTTCATATTCCTATGATGGCAGTAAAAACGCAATAATGATTACATTATCTGAAAAACAATCTACTTCGGAATCTACATCTGATAAATATTACGGTCAATTTCCAGACGACCTTCGTGAGAGAGGAGAAAGAATATCAAAATACTACATTGTTCTTTATTGTCTAGAGAACTTTATCCGTGATTTAATCACAAATACTTTGGAACGAATTCATGGAAAAGAATGGTGGGAATTATGTGTTGATGAAAACATCAGGCAGGATGTTAGTACAACAATAGATCGCGAAAAAGACGCGGGTGTTACATTGCGTTCATCGCAAAGGATCGATTATACTACTTTTGGGCAACTCAGTATAATCATTAATGCAAACTGGCAGGATTTTGAATCAATTTTTGAGAGTAAAAAGGCTTTTAATCGCATAATGTTAATCTTTAACGCATTGCGTGGACCTATCGCACATTGTTGTAACTTAGCCAAAGATGAGGAAGATAGACTTGACCTTAGTATAAAGGATTGGTTTAAGCGGTGTCTTAGAAAATAAAAATTGAACGAAACATAATGATTGTTTAAATATTTTGTAAAAAAGGAGAAGATCGTGAATGGAGAAAAGAAAAATACTCAGCGAGAAAATGCATACCTTGGATATCAAATTGCTACCACACTTTGGACGACTGATGGTCAAGCAGTTTGGTCAAAATTCAATGCTATGCTTTTAGCTAATAGTATACTTATTGCAAGTATAGGGTTCTTTATAAATAGTCAACAATATTTCTTGTCAATATATATGTCGATTGCTGGTTTGGTATTATGTCTCTTATGGTATTTTATTATAAAGAGGGGATTTGATTACTATAAATATTGGATTTTTTCAGCAAGAGAGTTGGAAGAGAAGTATCTCGGTAAACCTCTGAAGATTGTATCACGCGGGGCTTTGTTTGCTGATGGCAAAGAGGTGCAACTGGAGATTGATAAAAAAAAGGTTGCACATCAGATGAGTTGTGCAGGACAAATAATAAGAGTAGAACAAGCTGCCAGTCTAATAATTCTATTGTTTGTATTAATTTATTCAGTTCTGCTTATTTGGTCAGGATTACACTGTCTTTCAATGTTTTTGTCATTTCTTGACAAAATATTGTGCAGTAATATATTTTGAAAAATTATGAGTATCTATGAAAACCATCGTTAAGAAATTCTTCACCGCGACATCGCCGAAAACCTCGAATCCGCATTGGAGCAATTTAGAGCAATTTCTGAAGATTTAGAGGAAAAATGAATAAACTGTTTACTAATATAGCCTTTTTTGGTGCAGATGTGGAGATTTATGACTAGTAATATTTTAGAAAAGAATGACAACGAGTATTCCAAAATAATGATTCAGAAAGATACTCTCGAATTTTATAGTGAAGCTCTGAAATATTATCTTTCGATTATTAATGGCGAAAAACAAAAAATAGATAATAAGGATTATTTGAAGTCAGCACTTGGGAAAGATCTTCTTTCTGGCTCAGCGCTTGATAAAGAAGAAGGTTATATAACGGAGCTTAATGGGTTAATAGAACAGACAATAGCAAATTGGCAAACTGGTCATGAAATTACATTCATAGAAATTGTTCATAAAGATATAAGAATTATTAAAGCAGTTGGTATGATGTTTATAGAGAAACTTAAGGAGGAGAAGGCAGACTTACTGGTGCAAGAATTATCTGAAAATACTTTAAAGCACTTAGAGTATAAAATAACTTTGTTAAGAAATAAATTAAGCATGGGCGTTTTTAAGGATGCGAAACTTTGGCCACTCCTTGTGAAAAAACCTCATAAGGGAAAAACGATATTAAGAGAATCATATGCAACAGAAATTCATACTTACGAGGTTGATATTATTGATCCCGTATTACGTAAGCGTTGTTTGGACCTTTACAATAGATTTACAGAAAATGGATGCTCTGACCGTTATGATACCGTTTTAACAGAAGCCACACGTATTTTAGAAGACCGCATTCGTAGTTTAACCAATGCTCCTGCAGATAAAATGGGTCCAGATTTAGCTACTTATGCCTTTGGGAGTGATGATCCCAAATTGAAGCTAAGTGACAGCAAATCTGAACAAGAAGGATTACATCTTCTGTATCGGGGGGTATTTGGTTGGATTAGGAATCCCGTTCACCATCGGTTGGTGCCAAATTTACAAAAGGAACGAGTATTACAACTCCTGTGTCTTATCGACTATCTGCTTTCATTGGCAGAAGAATCATACTCTAGAAGTATGATTAACGGGAATCTTCAGTAAATAATGTATTTACAGAAGAATTTGAATTATTAATAAATCAGGAGATAAGTGATGAAGAAGAAAAGAAAGCTTAAAGGACAATTAGTTTTTCAGTATGTAGATAAAATATCACGGAAGCTTCTGGAAAAATACCGCCAGGTTATTAGGGATATCGCTCGTGGGAAACATGGTATTTATGCACTTTATAAAGATGAGAGAATCTACTATGTTGGATTAGCGTCGAATCTACGCCAGCGACTGGGGCACCATCTGCACGATCGTCACAAGAAAACCTGGAATAGATTCAGCATATATCTTACCACGTCCGGTGAAAACCTTAAGGATCTTGAATCACTGTTTCTGCGTATCTTCAAGCCCAAAGGGAACACTAAAGTTGGTAAATTCCTCAAGGCAAAAAATCTAAAGCGGACTGTCAACAGTAGAATCCGTGAACTGCAAAGAATTGAACGAAAATCCCTAATGGGTGAGGATATTGAGCTTGCTCTACCAAATAAGAAATATAAGAAGAAACAACAGGTTAAAAAAGGACTTGGAACATTAGCACCCTATGCAACCAAAAGATTCCATATACGCTTTCGATACAAAGGAAAACTCTATATTGCTAATGTAAGAAAAGATGGCTGGATTACTTTTGATTTCAGATCTGCTGATTATAAACGATTTAAGGGGAAGAAATACGAATCACCTTCTGGTGCAGGAAAAGCAGTAACAGGTCGATCTTGCGACGGCTGGCATCACTGGAAATACAGAGACAACAAGGGCGACTGGGTTCTGCTGGACAAACTACGAGGCGGAGAAAGAAGAAAAAAGAGAAAGAAATGAAATATGGCTGGAAACTATTGAAATTGAAAGTATTTTTGGTAAAAGCAAACGGTGAGGTGATTGAAAAGCCGTATGGGTTTATGTTAAACGAGAAAAAGGAGGGATTGTGATTTCACTTGTACTTATTTTTATTGTTGGTTCTTATGTACCGTCAGCCTCTATTAATCTAAAGGGTTTTAGCACGGGATGTTTTCCGTTTTACCTGGATGAGCAAACAACTTTTCTAACTTATCCAGCGATGATTGATAACAGTAAATCTCATTTCATCGGAATTGGGAAATATAGTACATATTTGAATTTTGTTAGATTGTCTGCTCACATACCATGTTTTTCTATGGCGACGCTGGATTTTTATCATGACAACCAAATATATTATGGTAATACGGCGTTAAATTTCAGGCACGGAATCGCCATAAAGAAATTCGGTATCTTGTATAATATAGAATACACAACATCCTATTATGATACGATAGATGAATACCGTCGGCAATTATTCGTTGGCAAAGTGAATTATGAAGGATTTAAAAATCTCTTGCTGAATGTAGGCTGGATGAGCTCGAAACTAAAATATGCGGAATACGGGTTTGAGTATCCGCCAGGTTGGTTAGTAGGACCCATAGTAGAAGTAAGGTATAGTTATGAACCATTCAGTCTCTTTGTTAATTCACGCCATCCCGAGAGTCTACAGGAGATTTATTCACTAACTTTGTATTCTGGCAGTTATCCAGGGTACGATTATTCTTTGTATCCCTTTGAAGCAGGTATCGGTTATTGCGATTCGTTTACCAATGACAACATATTGGTAATAGGTCTTCACATGAGATATTTATATGAAGTGATGGATACGGTTGGCCTAAGTGTCGACATGAGCACTATGGGTGCTACATTTGTTACTGGGTACGAAGTGCATCTAGCGGAATATCTTGCGCTTCGCGGGGGATTTGAAGTTGATTATACTACTTCTATAACAGACTCAAGTACTTCAAGATTAATGTCCGACTATACCATGGGCGGATCTCTATATTTTGGTGAAAGATTCAGAATCGATATAAGAACAAAAAATCTATCTACTCCACTTGAATCTGATGCAATTCTTAGATGGTTTTTTTGAAAAGCCGTATGGGTTTAGACAGACATGGGGTCAAACCTTTTCTAAGAAACGGAGACAAGGAGAAAGGGAGACACGGAGAAATGACTGCTTCGCAGATGAAAAAATTATTCCTTACGGAATTCGATGGCAGTGATAAAATAGCAGATTACAGTGATGGTAAAGAATGGGGTAGATATGGGGTCAAATCATCTCGACGGGCTCGATACTAACAGCTTGAATAGTGAATAGTCCATCCAATGGTATAATGAGAATAGATTTAGAGAATAAAAGTATTCAGTTGTTTTTAAAGGAGGATTCATGTCAAAATGGCAAGAGGTTGCACAATGGATGTACGGAGATGTGAATACAAGCAAAGGCTTCTGGTACTCACATCAACTCCGTGATATTGAGGGGCTAACTGACGAACAGCTTTTCTGGATTCCTGACCCACAGAGTCTTTGTATTTTTTGGCACGTGGGACATATTGCGCACAGAGAACGTATCCACATTGGAAAAATTCTCCAGGGACTTAAAAGAGAATTAATACCACCACAATATAAGATTTTCGGAACAGAATGGCGATCTGTTGAAGACCTTCGAAAATCAATTAACAATACACAGGATGTCTTTGATTGGGTTCGAGATGTACGAAAGAAAAGTCACGATTATATAACTTCTCTGACTGATGATGACTTCCACAAAATACCACCATCATCCGAGGAGAATTTTAGTATAGCTCACTGGCTTTTCATTACCGTAGCGCATACCGCTCTGCATATTGGAAAAATTCAGCTCCTCCGTTCCCTGATTGAAGGTAAAAAAGACCGCCCGTGCTAGGAGTGACAGACATGGGGTCAAATCCCCTCGACTCCGCTCAGGACAGGCTCGAAACTTGACAAATGCTACAAAAGAAGCAGATGGTATCATCTATGAATAGAATTCTGTTAGGCATAGCGGTGGGATTAATGTTATGGTTTGTAGGGGCTATTGTATATGAATCTTTGCACATCAATCCAGCAGAAGCAACTAGTGCAGTGGATATCTATGTGCCAATCCTGTATTCACTTGTAGTCTCGCTAACAGTTGGTTTTGTTACTGCCATTATTGCTGGAAAAAAAGGAATTGTCATTGCAGTAATCCCAGTATTTCTCGCTTTTGTGTTTATTGCTTCGATGTTACTGATTTTTAGTACTGCTGAACAACCTTGGTTTGAACACGGATTATACCTTGGCATTCTTTGTGGAATCGGTATGCTTTTTGCTGGCTTAGGTGGATGGATTGCCAGACTACTTAAAATAACCCTTCCGCGAAAGTGATAATTTAAAATAATGGTGCTAAAATGTGGTCAAACCATAAAGGACAGTAGTGAGAAGAACAACTGGGCCATCTATGAAAAAATTACGATGTTAAATAGAACCAGAATTAAAATGAAGATAATGTTATTATTAGTATTTGTCATCGGATTTAATTTAAGTGCCGGGCAAGAAAAAGAGAGAAACAAGCCGTCAATGGTCTTTGCTGATACATTAATAAATAGTGGTTGGATAATTCTTCACGGAAGATTGTTAGATAGACCATTCCATTTTCACCTCGAAAATGACACTTTTCGGATTAATGATATTCAATATTTACCATCACCACCTGATCCATTACAAAAGCCACCTGAATGGGTACCTGAGCATACTGAATTAGGTAAGTGGTATTTCGAGACATCTGATATATTTTTGGATTCCTGTTACGCAAAGCAAAAGCGATGGCGGCGCAAATTTGGTGCTGTAACCGCAAGAGACAGTTTACAGCAATACATCGAAACACAAAAATTAATCGAAATTAAATCGTTTAACATTGCATCTGATGGTAGTTTTGCACAAATTGTATTCGACTATAGACATTTAGATTTAATGCAGAATCCAACCCCGCGTCTGAAAGAAGAGTTCAGTAAACCTGGGAGTGAATATATAAGTATTGGAGCAATGTTGTGGAGTGAGATTGAGGAAGATACAACAAGAGTAGTTTCTACCCAGGGTGAAATTCTTCACAATGAATATAATCGAATAAAGGATCTGTTAGTAAACGGGATGTTTCTATATTTAAACTATGGTGGTTTTGGAGAATATGGATGTGTAAGAAGAGGCGAGACAGAATTTATTAATGCTATAAAGGAAATTCTCAAAAAACCGATATCAGAAGCCCAAATGGTAATGGAATTAAACGAAAAGTTACAATTAGATTCACTCTGGGCTGAATACATAGTCTTTAACCGTAATTATTGGGTAGATAGCTTGACGGAGGAAAAATGAAGAAAAACATAATGGTTGTTAAAGATCAAGACGGAAATCCTTGAGAAATAGGTGGCAGGTCATTTCGATAAACTCAATACCACCGGCTTGACATTAGACAATTGTTGTATATATATGATTAAATTTCGACATATTTTCAATAAAATGGGGGTCAGGTTAGGCTAAAAGAGTAGTTACTGAGTTACTGGTCATTGAGTCATTTGCTTGACTTAGACCGAAAATTCAAGATAATTTATTGAGATGGGCGGATTGAAGACACGCTGCGCTGAAGCAAAATAATAATAAAAAGCGTCCCAATGAAATAGTGAACATTTCATAGGATAAATAGGGCGTTTTTTAATTGCAAATTGCAGATTTAAGATTGAAAAAGTGAAGGATCAAAACATTGAAGATGAGAAACGACTGCTTTGCAGATGAAAAAATTATTCCTTACGGAATTCGATTACGGTGATGCCAAAAAAGAGCACTTGATTTTTTAAGAAGAAGTCATATAATATGGTAGGTAAAAATGAAAGTTTACAATAAAAAGTTTATTACAAGAAGCCGATTTTTCCAATTTTCGCTGAATGCCGACACGATTTACCCAAACAGAATAACTCTTAGATTCTTACAAAATAGAATTCAAAGACACTCTTCCTTATGTTCTCTTGTTAACGGTGACAAAAAACCCTTGACAGAGCGATTTTTTTGGTAACACTAACCAAGTGGTTGATTATGGAAAAATCTCGTATATCGTGATTTGGAGTATACCATGACTGAGAAGCAACAAAAAGATGCAAAGCAACGAATATTCGATGCTGCTATTTCTCTATTCGCGCGAAAGGGCTATAACGCCGTTGGCACAAGGGGAATAGTAAAAAAAGCACAAGTAAATATAGCTATGATTAATTACTACTACGGAGGAAAAGTTGGCATACTTAAAACAATAATTAACACGGCATATGAAAAACATTCCGCCGTAATCACCAGTGCCGACGTGCACCAAGAGCCTGAAAACCACATCCAGGCAGTTATTGAAAATTTCATTAAATTCTTCAGAGGCAACACTGAACTTGCCCTGGTGGCATTTGATACACTTCCGTATGATGATCCTGAAATCATCGCTCTCAAACAGAAATGGGAAGAAAGTAAGATGGACCTGGTGAGAAAACTCTTCGCGGGAATTGGCTTGAATATCAACAATGAAGTGCAAGTTAGTATTTTTAATGGATTCTTAAGTAATATTATTCTCACGCATTTTCGTGGCAGGTATTCATGGGAGCAGGCGGCCGGTAAATCTGCGTTGGCATATGATGACGTATTCTATGCGCGTTATGCGAAAACACTGGCAAGATTCTATTTTGATGGCGTTAGGGGAGTAATTTCAAAGAGAGGAAAGAAGAAATAGATCCCAGTTTTTCACTTCTTCCTGGACGCGTAGATCCAATATAGATTAAAGCTCGAAATTTCATTCATTATTTAGTTCCATCTTGATCCTTAAATAACAAGGCTTTGCCGACCACCGCACCTGAAACTCTTATATTTCAACGTTCAATGGAGACAGCACTCTAAGACCGTTATTTAGCAACGATTTGCAAATGGTGACACAGCAAAGCCTTGAAAGCAAAGAGAAAATTGACCCCTTGACAAATCAGAATTTTTCATTATAATTAATCGGACGATTGACCTAAGCGAACGTATGAAATAAACAATCGTTCGATTTAAACTGGAGGTTCAAAAATGACTGAATCAAAGCAAAAAGATGCAAAGCAACGAATATTTGATGCTGCTATTTCTCTATTCGCGCGTAAAAGCTATACAGGCGTGGGGATCAGAGAGATCGCAAAAGCAGCGGATGTTCAAGTGTCAATGGTCAACTATTATTTTGATGGTAAGATTGGCGTGTTGAAGGCAATAATGGACGAGTGCTATGTCAAGTATGGTAAGGCTATCAACGATGTTGGTGATGAGAATACTCCTCTGGAAGATCGGGTATATATGATGATCCACAACCTCATCACATTTTACAGAAAGAATGCCGAACTCGCCAATGCAGCATTCGGTGCGATACCGGTTGACATTCCTGAAATCATTGATTATCGAATAAAGTGGTTCGAGAGTACACGTGAGGCAGCAAATAATTGGTTTAAATTGCTCGGTTTTGACCCAGAAAATGCTGTTCAGATGTGTGTTTTGAGAGATTTCTTAGACAAAGTTATCGGTGGTTTCTTTAGAGCTCGCTACTGCTGTGATCGAATCGCACAGGAGTCAAAAACATCAGACTATGTCAAGGAGCATTTCAAACATGATGATCATGCAGTTCTTCTAGATGATGCATTCTTTAACAGGTATGCCAAAACGCTCACAAAGATATATCTCTACGGGATAACAAATATTAATAAGAAACTCAAAAACAAGGGGGTTTAAAATGCAGACAATTATTTTAGCATTATTTATGTTTACACAAATGGTAGTCAGTGTGACTGCCGGTGAATCATACGAAGATATAGGACAACTGCCAGAAATTGAAATTAATGCGCCACGATATCGAGGCGAAGAAGCGGATTCTATCGGTATGATGCCTGAAATTGTTGTATTTGGAGAAAGATATACACCACAGAATGAAAATGTTCTGTTTCAGACATATACAGATTACAGAACCTCCTATCAATCCTTGTTTAGGCATCTTCACAAGTATGCAGTGTACATCCTAATTGCAATATTCACTCTTACTTGGGGAATAGTTGCTATTACAAAAATAGTCCACCTAAATCATGAACTAAGACCAAGAGAAAAGCACAGAAAACTATTGCACGAATGGGTAAAGAGACAGCAAATAAAGCAATTAGAAAACTATGAGATAAAACAAAGGAGGCAGTAATGCTGGCTTTGAATATGATCTTCTTTATAATTGCACAAATGGCAGGCAGTGCAACTGCCGAACAAGCAGGCGAGTATGTCGGCCAATTGCCCGAGGTTGTGGTCACAGCGCCGCGCTATGAATTCGAAGACGAAGCCTGGAGCGGTTTGATGGATACCATTTTTCTTACTGCTCCCCGCGTTGTTGTTGCTGATGTAAGTCCAGAAAATGCAACAACCAGCTTCATGTCTCACAGATTGCCGATCTATTCTCTGATTCTGGGTATAGGTGTAGCCATTGGTGCGGTGTTTCTTTCTTTCCGCTCCATACATAAGCGACCTGAACATGTACCGGTTTCGTGCACACATAATGGATGCAAGTAAACGTATGGGGACGGTGCATGACAATATGACATTATGTTATGGTGCTATTATGAACGATTTTGATTTAAAGCACAAAATCATGAATCCGCGAGGAAATTGTCATAAAGTCATGCACCGTCCCCCTTTTTTGACAGCATGCGCAATATTGTTGAACAGTTAGTAGAAGCTGGCAAATTGCCTGGCTGGGTAAAAATGGTATTGACATCTAAAAAATAATCTATACAATTTGTTAGGTTTGGTAAATTTAATAGGGGGTCAAATCCCTTCGACTCTGCTCAGGACAGGCCCTTCGACTTCGCTCAGGACAGGCTCGAAACTTGACAATTTGACATTTTATGGGATATTGTGGAATTCTGAACTAAAAATACGAACGAGATGGGTATTGACATCGAAGTAAAATTTTGGATAATTAGTTAGGAGAGGAGATATTATGAATGTACTTATTATAACCTGTCTGTTAATAACTACACCTTCCAGAGTAGGTGAGGTCTGGGCATGGGGGAATAATGGTTATGGCCAGCTTGGTGACAATACAACAACTGACCGTTGGGAACCGGTCCAAACACACAATCTAACAGCTGTTATTTCAGTAGATGGAGGATGTGATTTTTCACTTGCGACAGAGCTAGGTGGCACGGTCTGGGCATGGGGCAGAAATAACTATGGCCAGCTTGGTGATAATACTAACAATGATCATCATGAACCCTGCAGTACTCATATTTCAAATGTTACTGAAATAGCCACGGCGTATTATCATGCACTTGCATTAAAGTCAGATGGCACGGTCTGGGCATGGGGCAGAAATGGCTTTGGACAACTTGGTGATAATACAACAACTGACCGTTGGGAACCGGTTCAGACTCATATTATAACAAATATAATTGAAATCGATGGAGGATGTTGGCATTCACTTGCATTAAAGTCAGATTCCACTGTCTGGGCATGGGGGTATAACCTTCATGGACAAGTTGGCGATAATACTAACACTAATCGCTGGGAGCCAGTACAAACTCATATTATAACAGGTATTATCTCAATTTCCGCAGGAACAGTGTATTCACTCGCGGCAAAATCAGACGGCACCGCGTGGGCATGGGGATATAATCATTTTGGACAGCTCGGTGACAACACTACTATTGACCGCTGGGAACCAGTTCAGACTCATAATCTTACAGATGTTATCCAAGTTGCCGGTGGAGATTGTCATTCACTTGCATTAAAGTCAGATGGCACGGTCTGGGCATGGGGTAGAAACAATGATGGACAGCTTGGTGATGGTACATATACCGAACGTCATGAGCCCTGCAGTACTCATATTGCTAATGTTGCCGTAATTGCCGCAGGAGCTCAGCATTCACTTGCGATCAAAACAGATGGTACTGTCTGGGCATGGGGTAGAAACAACCGTGGGCAACTCGGCGACAATACAATAACTAATCGGAATGAACCTGTACAGACTCATAATCTTACAGATATTGATCTAATCTCTGCAGGAGGTTGGCACTCACTCGCAATCCAGGATGCCCCTACTAGTGTATGGGAGATGGAAAACAGTGAATTACAAATTATAAACAACAAATTACAGACATATCCTAATCCATTTACAAACTATTGTACTGTAATACCCAAAGGTAAGGGATCTTCAAGCTTCACCGGACAAATCCATGTATACGATGTTACTGGGAAACTGATACAGGCAACAAAGAACACTGCGATTGGCAAAGATCTTAAATCTGGTGTTTATTTCATAAAAGCTGAGGGTTTTGAACCAGTTAAGATTATTAAATTGAGATGATAAAAAGAAATGCCCAATCCACTATTTTTCCTATTTGTTCAACTGACAAAATAGAAAAATGATAAAATATTGATCTTCTGATTGTAATGAAAGACGTAATTAGTGAAAGAAATGGGGTCAAACCGTTCTAATTGCTGATTGGAGATTTTAGATTTAGAAGATAAGGAATGAAAATAAATAAAATTTTTCACATCATTTTAATAATTATTGTAACTGCGTTGATTGTTGCTGGAGTGATGTATTTATATCATTATTCAGAAAAGAAAGGTGAACAGAAATCGCATGATAAACAAATCGCAGGAAAAGATACCACCATTGCAAATTTTAAAGTCCGGATCGCCAGACTCGAGGATGAGATTGCTGCAAAGCCAGATAGGTTACCAGATGACCTATTAAAGATTTATACCGTTGATGCTATAGCAGATGTTGAAGGTGTCGATTTTTGTCTTGCTGTACCAGGATATTGTACGGTGATTGAAAAACTCAAAATGATTAGCAACTTACTTATGAATTACAAATTTAAACGTGGAATAATCACATTAAAAACAATCGAACAACGAAACGGCAATAGCATCGCAATAATTGAATTGAAGGAAACAAAGAAAGACACAATGGCATGGAAAGGCGGATATTTTCAAGGTTCATGCGGAGGACATTCCACCACCTATATTTTGGTTAACACGTTCTTACAGCCAGATTATACAGGCAAATGGATCGATGGTGTGGAATTTTGGTATGATGGGAAACCAGTCGCCAATGATTGGGACCACATATTCCTGCACGGAACGATGTACAGGAAGGGTGCAGGACGTTGACATCATCCTGAGATTTGGGATAATTATATCATATGGGGAGAAAGTTACATATTGTACTATTAAGAATAACCAGTATATTTTGTATTCTGCACGCTATTTATATTATGTATTGGGCATGCAGGGGATCTTGGGTGTTTTTAGATGGTTTTCCTGAGGATGTTTGGTTTCGTTTGTCTTTGAGCTTTTTTCTTGTGGATGGACTTTTACCGACCTTAGCGTATACTATGCTAGGAGCTGCATTGTTTATACACGCTCCTCAACTTGCAGATGAATCTGGGGTCAGAAGATGGGGTAATATTGCAAGAGTTTTTAGTTATTGTACAGGAATTATTTTCATACTTATAAGCATTAACGCATTTCCGAATTTCATAAATCATTGGGTTGATTTATCGATTGGTATACGGCATTATATTGAAGCTCAAGCTTTACGGTCATGGGAATCCTTGATTATTATGGTTATTTATGAATTTTGCATACCATTCTTTGCAGGTATTTTTGGCATAATGATTCTGATATTTATTATAAAAAACAATGACATTCCACCTAAACAGCACGGCAAGTCCAAGTATCGAATGTCAATCTTGTTTATGCTGAGTGGATTAGCGTGGGTAGCATTAGGCGCCGTTATACTGGGTGACGATATTTTTGGAAACATCGGATACGTTATATTGTGGAACTGGGAAATTCCAGGTGATATTATGGGACGATATCTCGTTTTTTTAGAAGAATACTGGGCTCCTTTATTTAGTATTTTAGTAGGATGGTTTATATTGAGGGTAGCTAAATTCGGAAAGAGTTCCGCTGGTGTGGAGTGTCTGCACGATGAATAGCAAAGAAATAATTAGCTGATGGGGTCAAACCTTTTCTGAGTAATGGAGTAGGGGAGTATTGGTGTAACGGTGAAACAAAACAAGAATAGTCATTGGCTTGACTTTTTCGTATGTTTTCAGATAATTAATTAGGAGAGTAGGGAAAATGAGTAAGATCGCTACTGGTATACTTGCATTCGTATTACTGTTTTGTGGTATTCTTTTTTTGAGCTGCGAGAGAAGACCGACTGATGAGCAGAAGCTCTGGGCGCTGGCAGCGGCAGGTGTGTTGGCTGAAGTAAATGGGGATCGACATGATCTGCTTGCCGGTTGTGAACCAACGCTGGAAGAGCTTGAAGAACAAAAATTGTCACTGGTCAGATGGTGGGGAATCGAAACCCGAGAAGATTTATTCAGCAGTTTGCAATGGATTGAACAGAGTGGTCACCGAAAGCATTTCGACGAGATGGGCAGTTATTTGCCGACAATAGCGCGGACCGAGGAACAATATAATAAAATGATTGCGCAGATCGAAGATCCTGAATTAATAAATGAGTGGAATGTTGTTTTGCGCAACTGGCATTACCTGGGGAAAAAGAGTCTTATTGGTTGGGATTACAGTAGGTATATACATCTGTGTCGGCGCGGTTACTTGCTTGGGCTTATAAATGAGAAAGAAGCTTGGGATTTTATCATGCCGGTGGCTCAGTTACTGCAGCAAACCTTTGACTCATGGGAGGATTTGGGTGAAAATTATCTTATAGGACGTGAATTCTGGTCTTACGCACGAACCAAGGAAAATGGCTGGTACTTTCTAAAGGCACATGAAAGACTACTTGCAGATTCAACGAGTCCCTGGGTTACTATCCCCTGGGATCTTAAGCTAGACTAGCAGGAAATAAGAGTTTATAAGATGGGAAAAAACCGTGGGGTCAAACCTTTCTGTGTGATAGAGTGTGGGAGAAATGGAGAAAGGGAGTAGAGCGTAGTGAGTAGGGAGAAAAGGAGTAAAGAGAAAAACCACAATAACTGTGGGGTCAGGTCTTGCAATATCACAAAAGATAGCATACAACAGGCAAAACGTCCTATTCTTGACACTTCAAAGTGATACGGTATAATCAGACATGAAGATAATAATGCTTTTACTCATTGTAACAGGGGTAAAACGGGGTCAGACCTGGAAACTAGAAACTACCCCTTCGGCGTCGATGCACAGTAAGAATAGGTTTTTGGTATAAATAGTATCAGGTCTGGGAAGACCTTGAACCGCAAAATATATCATTTCTTAGTAAATAGCCATTACGGATTTCAATCCAGAACAATACCCTTTTCCTGAACATTTTGTGGAAACGGAAAGGATAAGTGATTCTTCCTTCCCGGTTGGCTGTGGCTTTGTTTTGCACGTGCATATGCAAATGCGGATGAGTGCTGTATCCTGAATTTCCTATGCGCCCGATAATTTCACCGGTTTTAAGAAACTGACCTTTCTCAACTATTATGCTTCCCTTTTTGAAATGAGCAAAGTATACATATTTCCCGTCTCCGATATCAAAAATGACATAGTTACCACCGGGGTTATCGATATCTTGATTACCCAGTACATCGCTTTCCAGAGAATCCACAACCTGAACAACCTGTCCATTAGCAGGCGCATACACGGGTTCGTTATAAGAATAGAAGTCGGTAACAGATTTCTCTCCGAATTTAAAAAACCGACCATCTGATCCAAGTTTCAAGATATCGATGGCATAACGATTAATTAAATGTCCATTTGTAATATCGCTGGCGCCAGCATGTCCTGCCAGCCACGTCCCACGCACCGGTAACTCCAGGATAACGCATTCTTCTTCCCCCGGGTAAGGTAATGATTTGATGAGGACGGGGAATAAGTACACATTAACTGCTATGCAGAGAATGACTGATATTGAGAACACCGCGCGCCTGAACAGTGAACCTTTCAGCAGTTTTTCCGAAATAGACGCACACAAGAAGATCTCCAGAAGAGACCAGGCACTGAAGATGATGACAAACAACGTTTTCGCATAGGGTCTAGCTACTGCTGTTGGTAGCGTCACGATAAAAAAGAAGTATATGACACCGGGCACCATGAGGAACAATACTACAACAAGAACCAGTTTAGCCGCCCTGTTAAGTATGCCCACCTTCTTGTTCCAGATAGGTATTCTCACTTTTCGTTTGATAAAGATGCTTCGCAATCGCCATATTATGAAAAACAGGAAGACTGTACTTAATGTCATTAATACAATCGTTAATATAATTTCAAACTGTTTGAACATAGCTATCCTCCTATCACTTACTAAGTAATACCTATAAAGAAGAAAAAAGTTGCGTGAAATATAAGGATTTGGACAAGGATTGGGGTCAAACCCTTTTTGTGTGTCGGAGTATTTGTGTATGGGTGTAACGGAGAATGAGCAGAGTGTTGGGAAAAAAAGGTGGCAGGTCACTTCAATTCTTCCCCTCAGTACTTCGGGATCTCCGACAGTACTTTCAGCATCTCGATAAACTCGATATCTTCGACTGAACATTGGACATTTCTGATAACCAAACTAGACCGACGGACGGGTGGTGCGTAGTACATGACAGAAGGGGGTCAGGTCTGGACATTGGACAAATCGTATGCATTACAGAGGGAAGGCTAGGACAATCAAACGTGTTGGTTGCAATTTAGGAAAAAATGTCCAATGTCCAGACCTGACCCTAACCATATTCGGGATCTACGACTTGACATTTTGACAATTGGTATCGATGAATTAACCTCCAACCGTTGACATTTTCTTTTTCTTAATTATATTTAATTAAGTAGCACTCAAAAAGGAGGTTATTATGAGGCTCAGATGTATATCTATAGCCTTATGTATCTGTCTTTTTGCATTTCCACTTGTTCTGGTTGCGGATGATTATTATATCCAATGGGCAGATACAATAGATAATGGCGACTGGGATGGTGCTTTCGGCGTGACAGTTGATAATTCTAATAACATCATCGTAACAGGATGTTCTTTTATAGGTGGCAATAATGATTATTTTACCGTGAAGTATGATTCCAATGGAACAATTCTCTGGCAAGATACACTAGACAATGGAGAGGAAGATTTGGCTGAGGCAGTAGCAGTCGATAATGCTAATAACATCATAATGACAGGGTATTGTGATATAGGTGGCGATTATGATTATTTTACCGTGAAGTATGATTCCAATGGAATAATTTCCTGGGTAGATACAATAGATAATAATGGCCTCTATGATATTGCTCGTGGCGTAGCAGTCGATAATTCTAATAACATCATCGTGACAGGGTATTGTGATATAGGTAGCGATTGTGTGTATTTTACCGTGAAGTATAATTCCAATGGAACAATTCTCTGGCAGGATACATTAGATGATGGCCCCTTTGATTCTGCTTTCGGCGTAGCAGTCGATAATTCTAATAACATCATCGTGACAGGAAGTTCTGTAGAACCGTTTAGCGATTATGATTATTTTACCGTGAAGTATGATTCCAATGGAACAATTCTCTGGCAAGATACATTAGATAATGGCAACGATGATATTGCTCATGGTGTCGCAGTAGATGATTTTAATAACATCATCGTAACAGGGAAATCTTATATAGGCGGCAATTTTGATTATTTCACGGTGAAGTATGTTCCATTTACTGGAATATCTGAGAAAGACGTTGTGGGTAATGTGGCGAGTGTGATTCTATATGATATTTCTCCCAATCCTACAGTTGGTGAAGCACTGAAGATAACATATTGTTTAACTTCTGCTAATGACGTAACGATAAAGGTATACAATAGTTCAGGTAGTCTAGTACGTGTATTGGAGAATAAACCAAAGGCATCTGGCTATTATACAATAATCTGGGATGGCACAGATTATGGTGGTAAGACGGTATCGAGTGGTGTTTATTTTTTGAAATTTGAGACAGGCGATTACAATGAAACAAAGAAAATACTGTTTATTAAGTAGAAAAAACAGAAGACTGAAGTGGGATCAAACCTTTTCTGAGAATCCCCGTACGCTGTCGCTACGAGGGCAGGCGGAGAATGGGGGAAACGGGGATGGGGAGATACGCTACGCTAAAGCAAAATAATAATAAAAAGCGTCCCAGTGAAGTACAAGACTTCACCCCGCTGTTTATCACTACGGGGCCTCTCGCTACACTCGAGATTTACAACAGGCGGGATAAATAGGGTGAAGGGAGTAGAGCAACGAACCATTGACTTCTGCTGCGAATTTTGGATAATATGATAAGAGGAGGAAAGATAAAAAACTTTTCAACATATATGTTATTAATATCGGTTAGCATTTGTTTGTCTATGAACTGTGTGGCAAAGAAACAGTGGCAGGGTAAGTATACTACAGTTTCATACACGAAAATAGAGCCAAAAGAGGATTTTAAGTGTGCTAATTATATTGTAGTTTCTTACACGCCACAGAGATACAACAAAAAATCTGATGTAATCTATCGTTTCGATATTATGCAGGACGGTAAAACTGTACGTAGGATTGATTTTGTTGATATAGTATTCCTTATTACTTTGGAGAAGCCCGCCCCCAATATGGGTGAGAGTGGAAGAGATTATGATTATGCTCTAGTAGAAGCAAATGCTGGGGACCTCGAAAAAATAGGTGTTTTTCACTTTTTCTAAAGGAGAGACGCATAAATTGTATGATAATCTCCACGATTATGAAGAGATAAAAGGAGAAGTCATTGATATTCTGTTAGGCAGAGAATTATTACCTGAATTGAAAAAATGACTAAGTTAATTGTTCTGTTATTACTAAGTACGATAATTGCTAAGGTTTTTGGATAGGGAGGATTGTGTGAGTAGAAAAGTTATATTTGTGGTGGTAATGCTATGTACTTTGTGGATCATACAAGGACAGGGGCAGGAGCTGAAGATCAGTGATTTCCGGCTTTCAAAGTACAAAGTATTCAGGACTTCTTTATCTGCTGATTTAAGCAAATACTATTTTGATGATTATGTATGGTATGATATAGATCTTTATCCTCGTTATAGATCGATAAATGACAACTCTGAATTTGACTGGAGTGGATACATTTCAGCAGGTAGAAGTTATGAAATGACATCCTATTTATTTCAGACAGACGTCGACGTGCGTCATTATTTTTCCAACCTTTTCTTACATGGGCTGGTCGACTTTTGGTCATGGAACGGCTATTACTTCCATGAGGACGCAGAATTTTGGCAAAAAGTACGCTATGGAGACCTGGAGATCGGTTGCGGGATTGGACATTTAAGAGAGGGATATTTTGCCAGCGTAGCCTTGCATATCAATGAAATACTCAAAGAAGAACATATCATCAGAGAAGATCTTGATAAAATGACTCTATTAAAAATAGCTCAGTTGATCGCAAAGAAACAGGGATATATTATTAAACATGATCGTTATGAAAAACACATGTTCTCCGAACTCCAGAATATTATCGAAGAAGATCCGGTGTGCGAAAACTCCGTTTCAGCTTATGCGCTATTTAGAATATTTGATATCATAGATCATTTTTACCCGGGTATACCAAGTGATGTGATGTATTGGAATCGGCAATTCGGGACCAGGTTGAGCCTTGATCTTTTAGGGACCCATATCACCGATTATTCAGAAAGGTATAACAATCACGCAATGAGCAGTTTTCCATTATTCGACTCAATCTATTATGTGCCTGGCATAAGAGCAGTATTTGACTATGGGAATCCACTGTCATTGAAGAGCCATATTTTGGGTTATGTTTCCTACCAGATTGATTGGTATGATAGTGTTACGTTCCATAAGGTGCGCATGAATTTCACGTATTCTCACGGAGTAATAGACAACATTGTGTTTACCGCAAGACTCGATAATTATTATGGTCACACGGTAAACCGTGACACGACCGCGACTGGTATTTTGGACATTACTCCGGAATTTGGATTGGCTTATTATATTGAAGATCGGATCCGATTTGGTGTAGACGTAGGGTATAATTTTGAAATTGAAGCGGAGTATGTTGAGCCATTTGATTATGTAACTTATCACGGAGTTATGATCGACATAAATACCCGGTGGTATATATTCTAAGTATGAAAAAAGCAACTTTGGTACTTATAACCTTTCTCATCATATCCGTTTGCAGTATTGACCTTGATGCTTCGCGGGCGCCAAATTTCGTTCTGTTTAATGTTGATGGTAATCCAGTTATACTCGATTCTTTACTCTCCACAGGCCCGGTCGTTATATGCATGGGGAAGACATGGGGTCAAATTATCTCGACGGGCTCGATACTAACAGCTTGAATAGTGAATAGAAAATGGTCACCAGGGATTGAAGTTTCTGGAATGACCCTGTGTTTGAAGAATAAAAGGAAGGTAGAGCAACATGCGTGTAAAAAAAGAAAAAATAGTTCGAATCCGTTGGCAACGCGAGAAATTCAGCGATATTGACTTGGGCATAGGTTTGATATTCGGTATTTTGGTAATTACCGAAATACCTAAATGGCTTGACTTCCTCATAAAGTTCAGGATAATTTAGACGATATGTTTTGTCCTAAATGCAAAGCTGAATACAATCCAGGGATTACTAAGTGTGCTGATTGTGATGTTCCGCTAGTTGATAAGCTACCAGAGGAAAAAGAGTTGCCGCCAAAACCACCATATAAGCAACTTAAGGCACTCTTTAATACCGCAGAAATTGCAGTTATTAAATCAATACTTGATGATGCAAAGATTGATTACTATTTTAAAGGTGAGCGTTTTCAAGCAATGCATGTACCATTACTTGACCCAGCAATATTAATGATCCGAGAGGACCAATTTGAAGTGGCAATAAAGATTCTCAAAGAATTAGATTTTGGTTCCGCTGGATGGCGCAGCGAATGAGGAAGACATGGGGTCAAATCTCGAAACTTGAAACTAATTGATATGCATGCATCTAATCGCATAATGAAAGGAAGTATTGGAACAGAAGGGGGTCAGGTCTGGACATTGGACAAATCGTATGCATTACAGAGGGAAAACTAGGACAATCAAACGTGTTGGTTGCAATTTAGGAAAAAATGTCCAATGTCCAGACCTGACCCCCTTGGTACCCTTGGTATGCCATGGAAACCAATCTTAAATACATCAAGAAAAATGGCAAAAAAAAAGTGGCTACAGGCCCAGAAGCAAGAATGGTCATGCAAAAATTGTGGTGCTGAGATAAAGTGGTATCAGAAGATTTGTGTTTGTGGACAACAACTTAACGCATGGGATTTACCAGATGGGCACTAAAACCGAGCTGCCATAGTTTGAATAAAGAAAAAATGAAATTACTTGAAATCTTCACCGAAAAAGAGGGTAACAAAAGCGGACTGTTCTGTTTTTACTTACGTGTAAGAACTCTCTTTTGAAATTGATCGCTTGAAATTCTGTGTATATGGAGTAAAATTTATAAGGATTCAAAATAAAAAGGAGGAATAAGTCAATGTTAGAAGATTACCCAAAAGAAGTTATCCTGAAAAACGGACAAGAGGTCATACTGGATCTCATGGTCAAGGAAGACGAGAAGAAATTACATGAATTCTTTTTAAAACTTCCAGAAGAGGACAGGTTATGCTTAAAAAGCAATGTTGTAGACCCTAACGTGATAAAATCATGGGCACAGAACATGAATTACGATCACATTGTACCAATCCTGGCCAAAAAAGGTGATAGAATTATCGGTGATGCCACGTTGCACCGGAGAACAATTGACCTGCCTCAAAATGTAGGAGAAATACGGATTGTTACGGACAGAGACTTTCGCCGTGTTGGATTAGGCACGAGGCTCGCGAAAGAAATATACTATCTCGCATTGAACAAGAAAATGAGCAAACTCATTGCAGAAATAACTGCAGACCAGCAAAATGTAAGGAAAACCTTTCAACATCTTGGCTTCGAAGAGGAGAAGATTTTGGAAAAGCACACAGTTGATCTCCATGGCAATAAACATGACCTTGTGGTTATGACCCAGAATGTTGGTGCTCTGTGGAAGAGAATGGAGGACCTCATAGACAAGGACACTGCACATTATTCAAGAGAATAGGTACTTATTCGAAGATAGGGGATCAGACCTTAACAGATCTGAGGAGAAGAAAGGAAAGGGGTCAACTCTCGAATTTCGAAACTAATCGTGGGGAACAAGTGGGGGTAAATCATTGAACAAATAAAGAATTGGGGTCAAACCTTTTTTGAGTAACGGAGCAGGGGAGTAACGGAGAGACGGAAAAAGCGCAGCGCGTAATGAAACGGGCGTCCCAGTGAAGTACCTCAATTCACGGGATAAATAAGGCGCAGGGCCGAGAAAAAACACTTGACTTTGGAGCGTCATAAACCATATAATATGGGGTATAAGAAGATGGGGATAAAATGAAAAATAGAAAAGCCAGCCATTATCTTCTTGTTAAATTAAATGCAAGTGAATTGGCTCGCATGATTACGCAGATGGAACTGCAGATTATAGAAATAGAATCAAAACCAAGTCCTTGATTTTGGAGCGAATAACAGATATAATCTTCAGGTGAGAAATGAAAGTCTACAATAAAAAGTTTTTATTAAAAAATTGCAGATTTTTCCAATTTCGGCTGAATGGTAACAGTATGCGTAAGTAGGAATTATGAAAGTAAACATATATTTTACGATTATATTACTATTTTTTATGCCTTTTGCATTTGCCCAGGTACCTGATACATTATGGACAAGAACCTACGGAGGACCAGGAAATGATATGGGTTATTCAGTTGAGCAAACAGTAGATGGTGGTTTTATAATTGCTGGGTGGACCCGATCATTTGGTGCAGGTGGCAGTGATATGTATCTCATAAAGGTCGATACAGCCGGTAATCTTGTGTGGGAAAAAACCTATGGTGGTACTGACGATGAGACTGGATGGTCAACCGTGCAGACTGCAGCCGGTGGTTATGTTATTGCTGGACATACATACTCTTTTGGTTCAGGAAATGCTGATGTGTACTTAGTAAAAACGGATACATTAGGTGATACTCTTTGGACAAAGACATATGGCGGCCATGGTTTTGATTACAGCTATTCACTCTGTAAAACATTGGATAATGGATTTATACTTGCTGGCAGGTCGTCATCATTTGGTCAAGGGGACGAGGTGTACGTTATTAAAACTGATTCAATGGGCAATCAAATTTGGGAGAAAACGTATGGAGGACCGCTGCTTGATGTTGCTTATGCTATTTGTGAAACTTATGATGGAGGTTATGTTATCGCTGGTTATTCTAGCTCGTTTGGTAATGCTGGCGCATATGTAATCAGGACAGATAGCTTAGGAGATTCCTTGTGGACAAGATCGTATGGTGGAGTTATGTCTGATCTGGCATCGCATGTTGAGCCGCTTGATGATACAAGCTATATAATCGCTGGTTATACGGAATCATTTGGGGCTGTTTACGGCGATTTTCTAATTGTTAAGTTTAATGACAATGGCGATACAATATGGACAAGAAATTATGGTGGTGAATATACTGAATGGGCCTACGTGGCAAAGAAGACAGCAGATAATTACTATATAATTGCAGGGTGGACAGATTCATATGGAGGTACGTACGGAAGTAACATTTACTTGCTGAAATTGGATGAATGGGGTGATAGTATTTGGGCAGGTGTATATGCTGAGGATTCTAATGAGGCTGCTTTTGATATGCAGATAATCTCGGATGGCAGTTATATTATTTTGGGTTCTACAAATTCGTATGGAGCTGGCGGAGAAGATGTTTATCTCATAAAAACGGAACCTGATGTTGGTGTTGAAGAAAAGAAAACGACAATTGCTGTAAGGAAAAACTATGGTGCAAGCATCTTCAGCGGTCTTCTGCTCTTGCCAGAAGGCAAGAACTGCAGGATTTTCGATATCGCAGGACGAGTAGTAATTCCCAACAAAATAAGACCAGGAATTTATTTTATTGAGATTGATGGTAAATTAACAAGGAAAGTAGTTAAGGTTAGATGAAAAATATTATCCGTAAAAGTATTTGGGCGATTTCTCTCATCTGCTCCAGAAAAGATTGAAATAGATGGTCGTGAATATATATTAGAAACTGGTTTGTATCGTGATTTCTTTCCGCCTATGCCTCCAAGTGGCCTTGGTGGATCTCATTATATTTCATGAGATTACGCAGCCTGTTCCGAACGCAGTGAGGAATCTCGCTCCTTCCGCCATACAAAAAGGCGGACAGGCGTAATGACATTTTAGAATTCCACATGCCTGAATTCGATTTGGGCAACACGCCCTCCAGACCTTACCCCCTTGGTATAAATCATAGCTTTGGGTAGAAATGGTATTGACTTCAACTTGGAATTCAGGATAATAAATCAGGAGGATTTTATCATGAAGTTAAAAAATACAACACAAACGATCCTTAGTGGTCTTGTTTTTATTATAGGTTTTTATATGGTCACAAAATTTGCTACTGCAGCACTTGCACCAGTACTCAGCGGCATCGCATTCATGATCATCGGATTTTTGTTGTTACTAAAGAAATAATAACTAAGGTATAAATTTACAGATAGGCGAGGGGGTTTTGAAAGGAGGTATCATGAAATATCTATTCAAAAGATCAGTGCTTACATTATGTGCAGGGGTTGTGTTTTTTTCGGGCTTTGCACATGCTTTCAATGAAAAAGAAGTCATAGAAAAAACCACTGCTTTTCTGGAGAAACTTAACTCCCAGGAAAAATTTTCAGGAGCAGTTCTCATTGCCAAAGATGGTCTACCGATCCTTAAAAAAGCATATGGTCATGCCAACCGGTCATTCGATGTTCCAAATCAGATTGATACTAAATTCAACCTGGGATCAATGAACAAAATGTTCACGGGTGTAGCCATCCTCCAACTGGTTGAGAAAAATAAGCTGGCACTCGATGGCAAAATAATTGATTATATACCAAATTATCCGAATGAGGATGTGGCAAACAAAGTGACGATCCATCAATTACTGACACACACAAGTGGTCTGGGTAACTACTGGACAGATGAATTCATGAAGAGCTCTAAGGATTTATATCGTGAGGTCAAGGATTATTTGCCGCTATTCGTGAATGACCCTTTGCTTTTCGAACCGGGAAACCAGTTCCTCTACAGTAATTCTGGTTTCATGATGCTCGGTTATATCATTGAAAAGGTCACCGGGCAGAGTTATTTTGATTATGTAAGGGATAACATTTACAAACCTGCCGGTATGCACAATACCGACGCTTATGAAAACGATTATGTTGTGCCCAATCTTGCAGTCGGTTACACTAAGATGACGGCAAGACCCGGTGAAATAAAAAATAACCTATTCTTGCACGTTGTGAAGGGCAATTCTGCGGGTGGGGGATACTCGACTGTTGAGGATTTACTTTCTTTTGGCAACGCGTTGATGGACTGCAAACTTCTGTCGAAATTGCATACAGATTTGGCGCTCAGCGGTAAGGTCAAAACAGAGCCGCACATCATGTATTGTTATGGGTTCCGAGATCGAGTGGAAAATGGTCACCATATCGTCGGTCACACTGGAGGATTTCCTGGGATCAATGGATACCTTGGCATTTTTACAGACCTTGGCTACACGGTTGCTGTGTTATCAAATTTTGATAATGGTAATGCCGAGGTAACTTTATTCATTGAGGAACTTTTAGTGGGCGAGACCCAGCGCACGAAAAATATAAAATTGACCAAGATGATTCTGGATGAAGCCATTAAAAAAGGTTATGATGCAGCAGTGAAAGTGTACGAGAAGAACAAAAAAATGGGTAAGATAGGCGAAAGGACAGTGAATAGCCGCGGCTATGGATTACTTACACAGGGAAAGGTCAAAGAGGCAATAGATGTATTCAGACTTAATGCATATCTTTACGCAAGCTCTGCTAATGCATACGATAGCCTTGGTGAAGCATATCTGGCAGCCGGAAATATAGCGCTGGCGATCAAAAACTATAAGAAATCACTCGAGCTCGATCCGAATAATGATAATGCGGTTGAAAAACTTAAGGAAATTGAAAAGATTAGTCATTAAGTTATTCTAATAGACTTCGGTTATCAAGCAATTAGGTAATGGGGGTCAGATCTTTTTTTTAGTAACGGAGCAGGCAGGATAAATAAAGCGATGATTGACTTCAGCATAAAATTCAGGATAATGATGATAAAGAAAATCCCGCATTTGTTCTGAAATGCGAGAATACTGAATTTCACAGTCACATTGCAGCACAAATGTGAGTGAAATTCGTGGAGGTTTTTATGGCAAAAAAAGTCCGCAATATCGCTCGTTATTCAAAACTGCCAACATCTGGTAGGATCGGTAGAATTACAAAGATAATGATATCCAAGGCTGGCGTATCCGTAACTAGAAAAGTAATGGGTGGCGCTGAAACATTTAAACAACGTGATTATCCTTCGAAAGCGAATTACCTGCGAGAAATGGTAAAGCGTATGAAACGCATCCTCGGTACATCGAACACCAAGGACATATTTGTCTCTTGTGGTATGATGTGCTGTGGAATTACTTCCCGTAAACTCGTCAAGCAGCTGATGCAGGAATCAAAATCGCTGAAGGACTTCATAAAAAAACTTAATGAAAAACACATTGGCGGTGGTCGATTAATACTCAAAGATAAAAGTACAATTATTGGTGGCTATGACCATTGTTATTGTGGTATGGTCAGCAAAACGCGTACACCATTTCCAGACTTAACATACTGCCAGTGTTCGACTGGATGGTACAAACAGCTGTTTGAAACCGCCCTTGGCCGTCCAGTGAAGGTGAAAATCCTGCAATCGATCATTGCCGGAGCCCGGACATGTGAGTTTGTGATTAAAATTTCTACTGGCAAAATCGAAAAAAAATGAGGTTAAATCTAGAAACAGAGCGTTCTCTCATTGGTAGCTCGAGATACTGATTTTTACTACTAAATCTAATATTTTAGGTAAAAATAGTAAAGGCGTAGAGAGAACTGATGTGGGGTCAAAACCTACGGTGAGACCTTTGGCATCGCGAAACAGAAGCATAATTGAAGTGAAGAAATATTTAAAGATATATTGTGGAGGAAAATATACATACCCACTGGACAATTCTATTTTATTAAATATAATTTATTAGCTAATATAATTATAAAGACAAAAGGAGTTTTTTATGAATACAGATAAAGTGACTGTCATTGGTATAGATGTGAGTAAAATCAAACAACATTCAACAAATCCCCAATATATTGAGCTTCCCTTTATATTATCATGCAGTCCAGATGAAACCTGGATAGGAATATGCGTAAGTATGTATGGAAGTACAAAGCCACCCACTAATAGACGAATGTTTACTTTGGATAATTTAATAATTATTGTAGCAAACCTCGATGATAATCTTGAAGAACATAAAAGAATTGTAGAAGAAGTGATAATCGAAACCAATAAAAAATACTTTGAACTACTTCAGAAAGCAAAGGAAGAACGCGAACGGACTAAAAAAGAGATGGAACGAAATAAGGCAAGATTAACCGAATTTAAGGAAAGGGCAAAAAAGTTATATCAATAGTAAAGGGATGGGGTCAAAATTTTTCTGAGAAACGGATGAAAGACAAATACCTAAAATCCAAAATGCCTAAATACCTAAATAGAACAAAGGGGGTCAGGAAATCAGGACATCAGAGGATCAGGGTGAAGGGCATCAGGGTATCAGAAGATCAGGATGAAAGACATCAGGGAATTAACATGAGTAGGGAGAAAAAGCGTCCCAATGAAATAGTGAACATTTCATAGGATAAATAGGGCGTTTTTTAATTGCAAATTGCGGATTTGAGATTTAAGATTGAAAAAGTGAAGGATCAAAACATTGAAGATGAGAAATGACTGCTTCGCAGATGAAAAAATTATTCCTTACGGAATTCGATACCAGTGATAAAATAGCAGATTACAGTGATGGTAAAGAATGTGGATCGTCCGATCCCTTCGACATATAACTCAGGACTACAGCAAGTCGGACGATGACCCCGTATAATAGCTTTGCCATTATACGGGGCAGGCACAGATGAAAAAATTATTCCTTACGGAATTCGATACCAGTGATAAAAAAACAGATTACAATGATAATACAGACACATGTAGTTACACATTATAAAATTGCCTCTCGACATGCTCGAGACCTGCGGCACCGGTTTCTAATCAAAAAAACCAGTCGAGATTTTAGATGTTGTCTTCGCGGGTTTTTCCTTTCTCCTTTTTTGGTTAGTTTTTAATAAGAGGATTTTGCCCTGCTGTTTTTTACAACCATTTCTTACGCTTAAAATAGAACAGCATTGACAATCCAACAGCTAATATAACTCCCCAGACACCAAAATATCCCCAACGCCAGCTAAGTTCCGGCATAAACTGAAAATTCATCCCATAGACACCGGCAATAAATGTTAAAGGGATAAATATCGCAGCAAAGATAGTCAAGACCTTCATAATTTCATTCATCCTGTTACTTATGCTTGAAAGGTACGTATCGTGCATACCGGAAAGCATATCACGAAATGTCTCGATCGTATCGATGATCTGTATAGTGTGGTCATAGATATCCCTTAGATAGATGTTCGTGGATTTATGCACAAGTGGTGATTCAGCCTTTCCGAAATTATTTATTACCTCTCGCAAAGGCCAAACTGATTTGCGCAAATAGATCATTTCTCTTTTTAGCTCATGAATTGCTTTAAGAGATCCCGGCTTTGGTTCTGTCACAACCATTTCTTCCAAATTTTCAATTCTATCGCCGAATTTTTCCAAAACTGAAAAATAGCTATCAATAATCGAATCGAGTAAGGAATACAAAAGATAATCGGCTTCAGCTTTTCGAATGCGACCTTTAGCCTTTTTTATTCTTTCGCGTAACGGGTCAAAAACGTCGCCCGGTTTTTCTTGAAAAGAAATGACAAAATTCGTACCCAGGATAAGACTCACCTGTTCTGCTTTTGTTTCGTTCTCTTTTTCATTATAATAGATCATTTTCAGCACTATAAACATGTATTTTTCAAAATCTTCTATTTTTGGTCGCTGTTCGGTGTTGAGAATATCTTCCAAAATTAAAGGGTGTAAACCAAAGTGCTTTCCGATTTTTTCTATTAGATCAATGTCGTGTAAACCATCAATGTTTATCCAGGTTACGGACGGCTTATCCTTAAAAGGAAAACACTCTTCTATTTTTTTAACTTCTTTTTCCTGGAATTCTGTTTCATTGTAATCGATGAGTGAAATCCGTACCCGGTCGGTTTTTTGTTCGCCAACATAGACAAGGGTCCCTGGTGCGAGTCCCTTCTTCTTTGACCTTTTTTTTATAAAGCCGCGCATGTCTTTAACCTCCTTTTACTATCGCGCACACAAAACATGTTACTCCGGCGATTCCAACCTCATACATCCCTTAGATCTATGAGAATGGATCTAAGTAGTCTTCTTAATCCGGTCATGAATAGAACCGCGGTAAAAATAAATAGAATAGTAGAATAGTATCAATCATTGAAGACCAATTAGCATTTTTATCTATGATTTTCATTCTGCAAAGCCTTTGGTATAGAAGCGATAGACACATCTTGCACTTTCGATTTCATGCATAATTATATCAAAGTTATGAGACTTAGTTATTTACAAGTATACCTGGTCTGGTCGTCGTTGTCAAGATTGACAAGAATATGATTTTTATTATACTAATTTATGAGGAAAATCGTCATTTTCTCAGTTTTAGCTGTCACGCTACTTTTCTTAGTGTTTTTTCTTGCCGGAACACAACTCGTATTAAACTTCGTAAAGCAAAAAGTCGAATCTTCAGTTCAAACACAGCTTAACGTTCCTGTTAATATCGGTTCAATTAAAGGTAATTTGTTCTATTCGCTAGAAGTGACGGACGTCAAAATAGGCAAAGCTGTAGAGCTGAACAGTTTGCGTACTTCATACCATCTATTGAAAATTATGTCAAAGGAAATAGCAGTTGACCATCTCGATATCGACGGACTCATTGTCAATGTAAACCGCGCAGAATCGTTAATACAGAATATTGCCGTTCGTAATGGCGACAATAAAAAGCAGGACGAGCAAGGATTCAAATTGCTTATCAAAGATTTCTCCCTGGTAAACAGCAAAATACTTGGGCATGTGAGCGATCGAGAGATAGACGTTTTTCTCGAGATGGAGGGCATGATGCAGCCTCAAATATTAATCATAGATGTATTGACGATGACAACGGACAATTCTTTTATATCGTGCAGCGGGCGAGTACCTTTAAATGATGATGAGATATTAGATATAACATATCGTTTGAACCTTTTGCTCGATGAATTCAATTTTAACGGGGTCAAGGGTACCGTCGCAAGCAGTGGTAACGTGACCGGGCAAATAGCTGCCCCGCGGTTTTTTAACGAGACCGAGCTGAATGTCATGTATGATGACAATAACCTATCCGGCAAGATCGCTATTGTCTGGCAGACACCGGATTTGGATAACCTCGCACTTAGCGCCAGGCTTGATGCCAGGACACCCCCGCTGCAGAAGAATAAAAAGCAACAAGATGAATGGCATTTGACGCTCGATGCACAAGGTCGTGAGCTGCAGGGTGAGATATCTTCGATCTACGGCAGATTACGGCTTACTGGTAGTTTGACCGGAGATATGGAAAATCCTGAATTCGATGCCGATTTCAATGGCAGGTTCCGGTTCATGCATTTTAGGCCCCATATACAAGGTAATATCACGTATCGAAACGACACCCTTCTTGTAAAAAAGTGTCAGCTCACAAACCGAGAGCTGTACGCTACCTGTGACGCGGCGGTCCTGACAACTCAACCGCAAAAAATTACTGCAGATATTTCTGTCTCATGTGATGACATTGGTTTGGTCAATGCATTCCTTGCATCACCACAGCCGGTGAGCGGAAAGATCAATATTGCAGCAATAGCAAAGGGTACGCTACAGGAACCATTTGTGACGGGTACGGTAGAATTGCAAGGGGTGGAGGCTTTTACTGAAAGAATTACCGATGCCCTTTTCAGAGTCGCGTTCAAAGATACCACAGTATATCTTAACTCAGGAGTCGTTAGAAGCCCGCGCGGCGTGATTGAACTAGATGGTATGTTTAAAATTGCTGACAGCACTTTTAAACTGCACGTTAAGAGCGATGAGATCACGCTCAGATCACCCGGAATCTTTGACCGGGATACAATCCCGCTCAGTGGAGATCTTAGTTTTGATATAAATCTTCAAGGAAATGCGTTAAACCCTTATGGGAATGGCACGTTGCTTTTAAGGAATATCGTGTATGATACGCTGGAATTCGGTGACTATGACCTTACGGCGGCGATCAAAGACAGTACGATTAATCTTTATCTGCTGGATAACAATATGACATTGGAAGTTGCTGCCGAGGTAAAAATACCTGAACCCTTCACGTTCGATGCTCAATTGAATCTGAAGCACTTCGACCTTAGAGAATATACAAGAGCTACTGAGGCATACATAACAGCCGGGATCGCTTTTCAGGGTAAAGCAGTTGCCCTCGCAGACGTAAATGCCTCGGTGCGGATAGATACGATCTTCGCTGCTTTGCCGCAAAGTGTCATACATAATGTGGGTAACGTTAATATCGCTTTTGAAAAAGGAATTATTGATATAAGAACATGCGTTCTTGATATACACGATCAGAGTATTGCAATCAGTGGTCAAATACCTGTGGATATTAAAAACGGTTATGTAAACATAAACGTTGTAACATCTCAAATAGAAATCGCCGATCTTGCTGCAATCATACCAGACGCGCCTGATATCAAGGGTCTGCTTGCTGCTGATATTGGTATTAAGGGCTCGCTCAGGATTCCGCAGATAAGTGGCCAAGTGTCTCTTGAAGATATATCCTATTCAGCACCAGATATTGCTGTTGATTCAGTTAACGGCTATGTTGTATTCCATAATAATCATATCGATATTAAGCAAATAAAAGGCAGAATAAACAGAGGGTTTTTTAATATAGACGGTTATGCAGAGATCTCGAAACAAGGTGTTAAAGATGCATCTATGATCCTTACTGCCGAGAAGATCGACGTAAGCAATAAAGATTATGGATCGGCGATTATCAACAGCATACTACGTGTTTCAGCAAAAAAAGATTCAGTTAAAATTACCGGTGAGATTACCCTGGGTAGAGCTGTGTACGACGTACCGTTCAACCATCAAATGATAATTAAAACGCTAACCCAGGTTAATCAACCTCCTCCCGAACAGGCGGATTTCTTAAAAAAAGTATTTTGCGATGTCGGGGTATCAGCTCCGAAAGGTGTTTTTATCATGAACAATATCGCCGATATTGCCGCTGACTTAGATCTTCAGATCAAGGGTTATCTCTCAAAAGTAAACGTCTACGGTACAATCGCAACCTCAAGGAAAGGTACAGTTAAATATCTCGGAAAAAAATTCGATATAACAAATGCACAAATCCAATTTGATAACCCTTATGAAATTAATCCGGTAATTGACCTCAATGCGGTCAATTATATCTCATCGATTGACGGTGACTATGAAATATCCCTTCATGTTAGCGGCACGGTTAAGGAATGGCGTCTTGAATTAACCTCATCGCCTTCCTTACCAGAGCAGGACATAGTTAGTCTGCTCGTTATCGGGAGAAGAAGACCCGGTATGCAGGTAACAAAAGGTGGTAAGGGACTCGATCTCAAGGGAACGGCCAAAGACTATGCGGTTGGCGTTGCACGTACGACTATTGAAAAAACAGCCGAGCAGAAATTGGGTATTGAAAAATTCACCATTACCGGTGATCTACTTAATCCGAGGGGATTGGATATCGGTATTGAAAAAACGTTCGCTAAGAAATTCACACTCATTTATGGCACCGGGCTTGAATCCTGGGAACTACGCAGGATCGGTATGAACTACGATCTAACTGACAATTTGTCTATATTTACATTGCACGACCAAGAAAATATGAATTCAAGTGTTGATTTGGATTTTCATTTTAAACTCAAGTGATTACATTATTCCTCCTATTTATCGCCACATCTGAATTCAAGGTTGCGCAAGTAACCATTGAAGGCAATCAATATTTCACGGCAAAGAACATAAAACGTATTATGCTGACAAAAACTCCTGGTCTTTTTCGGAAAGGTACGTTTAATCATGAAATTTTTAGAGGAGATATAGTTGCAATAAATAATTTGTATAAGTACAGCGGTTTTATTGATGCCATAGTAGACCACCAACTGATATATGACAGTACTTTTAACAAAGTGGAAATTGAAATTGCGATTGAAGAAGGACAGCAAACCTTTGTTAACCATATCGCCTTCAGGGGGAATGTAATATTCGGGGATGACTATTTAGAACAAAAAATTACTTCATCTTTACATGATCCGTTTGACAGAAGAAAAATTGATCTGGATGCGTATATGGTCACGACCGCTTACGATGACTCAGGGTATGCAGATGTGGAAGTGCAGGCAGATTATTATATTATCGACAACAAAGCGAGTATCGATTATCTGATCGTGGAAAACGAACGGCAGTATGTTGATAGTATTGAATTTTATGGGTTGCAGCGCACCCGTGAAAATGTTCTGCATCGGGAGATGCTTCTGAAAAACGATGGAGTATTCCGCTATGCTCTTGTCTTAAAAAGCCAGCGTAATTTATATAATTTAAGTATTTTTAAATCGTTAAGAACGGAGATTAAGAACTCCGATACAGATAATAAAAAAATCGTGCAGTTCACTATCAGCGAAAGAAACGCAGTAAATTTATTCTTCCGGATTGGCTATGGAACACGTGATTATCTGCGGCTTGGCGCGGGGATAAAACACATTAACCTTTTCGGCCGAGCCTGGCAGGGGAAGATCGAGGGTAAGTGGAGCTTTGCCGAATATAACATCAATTCGCAGTTAGCTCTTCCGAGGTTTGTTCTATTCCCACTTAGATACAGCATCGGAGCTTTCTACCAGTATAAAAAAGAGATAAGTTTTGCGACAAAAGGTGTTGGCGGGTATGTAGCAAGCCATCTGGATGTGTTTGAGGGTGTTTTTTCGACAAAATACGAACTCGAGAGTATCCGTACATACTTTTCTGATACTGACAGCACACAGAATGACTGGCTACAGGGATTGACATTCAACTGGCTCAGAGATCAGAGGAACGATCCTTTATATACCACAAAAGGTAATTATACTAATATTAGTCTTGAGACGAGCGGCATCATATTTCCTTCAGATATTGATTATGTCATGACCACCTTTGACTATCGTTTATTCAAACGGGTTACGATATTCATCGGGGCGGTGTCGTTTAAAACAGGGGTCGTTCAGGAAATATCACCGACTACTGAAGTGCCCGTTTATAAGAGATTTTACTGCGGTGGTGTATCATCAGTGCGAGGATATTCGGAATGGTCAATAGGCCCAGTCGATGATAATGATAATCCGGCAGGCGGAAGGATTCTTGCAGAAATATCCGGTGAAATGAGATTTCCTCTGTATAAAATACTCGGTGGTGTTGTTTTCATAGACGGCGGCAATGTATGGCAAGAATTTAATGATATGAGCAGTAGGTTGAGGTGGGGAACGGGCGTCGGTCTACGCTTAAAAACGCCCTTAGGCAGTGTCCGATTGGATTATGGCTTTAAACTAAACCGGCAGGCAGATGAATCAATCGGGACATTGCACTTTGCAATTGGAGAAGCATTTTAGATCGTAAATGTGATACAGAGAAAGTATGTGCTTTAAAGGAGTAATATTGTTACCCATATTTTATATTGTTTTACCCAGCACCGACCCCGCTACTTTTTGCACCATAAATGGTGCGACTACATTTTGAAAACTTTTAATTTTGTTAAAAGAACCGGGCCAATGAACAGGTCTCCTAAAAGAGCCATAATTACGGCAATGCCTGAAAGTATACCATAATCCATAAGAATTCTTGTTTCTGAAAGGAGAAAAATAGCAAATCCCAAAACGAGTATTAGTGATGTAAAACAGAGTGCTCTGCCAACATTTTGTAGGGCATTTTTCATAGACTGCTTTCTATTACCGGTTATTTCAAATTCATGTCTAAAATGCGAAAAATAGTGTATTGTATCGTCTACTACTATTCCAATGGCTATGGATGCTATTATTGCTGTAGCAATATTCAGAGAGAATCCGGCATAGCCCATAAACCCCAATACAAAGACTACAGGAAATATGTTTGGCAATACACTGACCAGGCCACCCCTGAGCCCAAATAAGAGTAACATCAATCCTAATATAACTAAAAAAGCTAATCCCAGACTTTGAATTTGAGTAGAGACTATACGCCCAGTAACCTTATGAACCATATTATCCAATCCAGTAATCTCTGTGTTGATCTTTTTGAAGTTTTTATTTATATGGGTTTGTACAGTATTTAACAGCACTCTCCTCTCTTTTTCATTCATCTGGTTTGTCCTTATGGAAATGCGCGCCATATCATAATCTATTGTTACATATTCATCAATCTCGGTGCCGCCTGATATCTCGTACAAAAGCAGACTCTGTGCAACTGCTTCCTGAGTTTCTGGAATAGTGTAGTATGTATCATTGCCATTGTTAAGTGCTCTGTTAATGAGCTTAATGTAGTCTACCACGGAATATGACCGTGAGACTTTGGGGTGATCTTCAACCAGTTTTTGCAAGCCATCAATTTTTTTTAAGACTGCGGGATTCTTGAAAAAATCCTGGTCACCGCGGATAATTACTTCTGTACTTGATATTCCAGTGAGATTCCGGTCAAAAAATTCTGCATCTTTTTTCAATTGGCTGCCCTCTTTTAAATACTGCATCATAGAACCTTCCACGTGAATTCTCGGAATACCTGTTATCATAATTAAAACAATGAGAAGATTGAATACGATTATTAGATTAGAGCGTTTGAGATTGAACCGGCCAATCCTTTTGAGCATATTCTCCATTCCTTTATGTCCTTGTTTATTTGTAGTTTTAGGATTTGCTTTTGTTAATAGCAATCCTGAAGGGACCAGGATCATAGACAGCATAAAAACACTCATTATTCCAAAGGCGGCAAAAATGCCCAGGTTTCTTATTGCTGGAATATTGCTGATACTCAAAGAGCCAAAGCCCATTGCAGTTGTAAGCGACGTGAATAGACAGGGTTTGCCTGCTCTGTAATATGTTTGTATGAGGGCTCGCTTCCTGTTTTTAATTACAGGTATTTCTATGCGATAATGGCTGATTAAGTGGACAGAGTTTGCTATGCCAATCACTGTTATCAGGGCAAAAAGAGTTGTGGAAATAGGTGTTATTGGTGAATTTACCATGCCTTTAAGCCCCAATGTCCATACTAAACCTAAAAATACAGTAATTAATGGAAAAACAATAGAGGCCAGGTTTCTGAATATCAAGAACAGTATTACTGCTACAAGAAGCATTGATAATGGAAAGAATTTTTGCATATCCTTTTCCATCATCGAGCTTGCTTCAGCATCGGTTATTATACTGCCACCAAGGTAAAATCTCCTGCTGGTCTTTTCTTGCTCTTTTTGCAAGACCGTGCTGATCGCACTGACAATCTCTTTTGTAATATTACTGAACTTCTTTTCATCTTCTTTTAGTATATCCAGAGACAATACTATCCCTACAGTCTTATAATCGTCTGAAACCAGATTCCCTTTAAAAAATCGATTGAGATCTATTCTCTGTTTTAGATTTGAGATTTCTTCATCAGGTAAATGATTTCCTTGGACAAGTGGTTCGATCTCTAATCCCTGTTCAGTTCCTCTTATGTCATCTACATCAGTCAAACTTGTAACCCTATTAACGTAAGGTACTTTTTCTAATTCCTGGGACAGACGGGAAAGATAGGCCATCTCTGCTTGGGTAAATGGATTATCTGATTCGTAAGCAACTACAACAAATTCACTGTTAACAAAAGTTTGCTTGAACTCGTCGTGTGTTTTTAAAATGGGATCTCCTTTTGGAAACCACGTTGTTTCATCATCTTCCATTCTCAGGTCAGGTAAGTACAAAAAACACAAGACTGTTATGATCACAATACCAATAATCAAGATGATTCTATTTTTAAGTATAAATTCGCCGAATTTTTTCATAATATTATGCCATTAGAAGTAATAAGATGTCTTAATACATAAGCAATCATTTTTATCAAACTGGCCGAGCATAGACTTTTCCTCGCCTCCAAACAAATAGGATCCGATTTCAAAAAAGACCCCATCTGTGATTGAATATTCAAGATAAGGGTGGAGCATATAATCATGGTCATCTAAATTATAGACCATGCCTGAAAATCCGAGTTTCAATTCTTTATCAAAAAAGGTTTTATGACAACTGAAAACAAACCTGTTTTCCATCTCGTCTTCTTCTATTTCCTGTACGTAATCAAAAATATATATTCCTATCCATTGAAAATTGAGATAAAGATCTTCTAAGAATGTGTAGTCTGCACCAAGAACAAAAGAGAGGTTTGGTTTCCCGATTATTCCATCAGTATCAAGTAAATCAGTAGTTGTATAGTATGCTGTATCCACGTACGCCAGTTCACCACGTATGCCCAAACCTTTTAAAGTAGCGGCAAAGTCAAAACCACCAGCACGAAATCGCTTGTATTCAGGCAAGATTATTATTGTATCAGGTGGGATTATACCTTTACGAAACATAACAGGGAGGTCAAAAAACCCTTCAAAATAGCAGAACGAAAAATCAAATCCAGGCAATATAGCCCCAAGTTTTAAGGCGTATTCAGAATTCCCCAATTTATGCGCGGGCTCTTGAGCTTCTGTGAGAATGATCTTGGGATTCACTAAAATATCTTTTATTTGATAAGGTATCCATGGATGTGATGTATCCATAGGTATGTCAGATGGGGTAAAGATTGGAATGAATATTCCCTCGATCTTAAAATTCCCAATGTAGTAATCAACTTTTGGATAGAAGAGTCCCATTTTTCTATCTGCTTTATTCAAGGAGATAAATTCGCGGTAATCCTCAGGGTTTATGAAATCTGTAGGGTTGAACTCATCTACCTTGCCCCAGATGACTATCTGCCTACCAATACGCAGGTCGAATTGACCAAGGCCCAAGTCTACATAAGCCTCTTTTATCTTGATTTCTGGCTCAGAACAATAAAGAGGATCATAGCGCAAATCAATATCAGCATACAAGCCTGATGATTCCATGCGGCTTCTCACTTTTAATCTTAGCCAGGTTTCTTTCTTTATAAATTCCTGGTCTTCATACACTTTCATTTTAAGATTTTCAGAGACAAATCCGTCCAATTTTACTGCTTGAACCTGACTGAAAATGATAAATAGCATGATAATGATTTTCATAAAGTGCTTACACATTTGTTACTCCTTTGTTAGATTCCTTTCAGTAAAGATATTGTCTTTTAATCCGATATTATATCTTACATTCTCAAATTCAAGAACTGTTATGTGTTTTTTTTGAACATTTTCCATTTCCATTCTCTTGGTTGTCCAGATTCCGTCTATCTTTTCAATGTTAATGGCATGCAGGCTTTTTCGAAATTCTCCTTTTTTGTCATAAAAATCAATTTTGATTGCGATAAATATGTCTTTTCTTATCCAGGATATAGTTTTACTGTAGGATTTTTTCTTTCCAGGCTTTGGGATGCTTTCAATTACATAACAATGCTGGTCATTACATGCTTCGGATCTCAAGAGTGTATAATCATAATCATCCAGGTTGTGGCTACCAAGGTCTTCATAACTGAAGTCAGTACCCATAAAACTCTTTTCTTTTTCCTTGGTGCTTATTCTGCGTACTTTTTTTAATGCTGGAAGATAAAGCCACTGGTCATCATCTTTTGCTTCATGTTCCCAGACCAGAAATCCTGTTCCTCTTACATCAGCAGGTTCAAGAAATCTCATAAGAGATTTATCATTTTTTCCATAATCCTTTTGCCATACCTTTACCTTTCTCACTCTTTTCCGGCCACTCGATTTGGTTAAGGTCATAGTCATTTCTGCGGTCTGGTCATCTCCAGTATAGCGGTTGTCAACCTTGTCCATAATATCCCGACCTGTTATTTCCTCGGCATAAACTGCCGGAAAAACTATTACCATACAAAGTACTGCTAATTTTAATTTCAGCATAATTTAGTTCTCCTTTTGAATGCCTTGTAATAATGCTTTGGCAAATGTTTCCCAGATCTTTTCATAATTCAGTTTTTTCTTGAATATCGTATTCATTTCAACAAGTCCCTGAATCAGGGCGACTAAACTGACGGATAAACTTTCCGTATCAAAACTTTTCATTTTTTCTTTTTTTATAGCCGAATCAAATGCTCGCGTTATCTTATCTATCCATCCTTTATAAACATTGTGTAATTTCTTTTGAATCTGTTTATCTCGGTATGATTCTGCAATAAATTCAGCAAAAAAGGGTGATAGCTTTTTATCCTCAAAATGTATTTTTAAGTATGCGAGGCCTGCTATTATAAGAAACTCTGGTTCAAGCTCGTATTCTTTTGACAAATTTTCCCATAACATATTATCCTTTTGCAGATGCTGCTCAATTAAAAAAACAAAAATATCCCTTTTCCCTTTAAAGTACCAGTAAATAGCACCTTTGCTTAAACCGGATGCCTTAATAATATCATCCATCCTTGTACCATGATAACCTTTTTTTGAAAAACATTTCATGGCAGCTTCAAGAATTTCCTCCTTCCGTGTTTCTCTAGATTTTCTTCTTGTCATATTTGCCTCCATTGTAAGCATACCGACTGGTCGGTATGTGATATTATAATAAAAAATTCTGATTTGTCAAGGGGTGAAATAAAAATACCTAAATACCTAAAGGTACAAAACCCTCTTTCCTTTTTTAACAGAAGGGTGTCAGGTCTGGACATTGGACAAAAGGTATACAGTACTTAGAATAATTGGGGAGAGGACAAACGTGCTAATTGTGATTCATGCGAAATGTCTAATGTCAAGACCTGACCCTGTTTGCACAGGGTCTTGACGGTGAATTTGTGCCATCTTGACAATTCTGACCCTGCTTATATAATGGGGTGTATACTGAGACCCTTAGGGACTGGACACGGTTGATTATTGGAATTTCTGTTCTGATGGGTATAGGGGGTCGATATCTTGGTCAGTTCGTTGGACGTAAATGGCGAGACAAAAGACAACAATCAGACAAGAGGAGTACAGTATGAGTTCATTTGACATTGCATGGTCTATTCTGGGGATTATCAGTTTCCTATTTTTTATGCTATTCTATAAGAGGTTAAAACCTGGTCCATTCTGGGGGAAGATGCATCCAGCCGAGACATGGGCAATGGGACAATTAATTTTCGGATCTCCGCGAGCAGGAACGTTAACCTATGAATTGATTAAGGGTAACGATGTTAATATTCTCTCAATACTTATAAGTATCGGGGTATTCGCGTTGACTGGTATCTTTATGATGATACTTGCGCGGAAGTTGAAGCAAAAGACATTAAGTAAGGGCTTAAAAGATAACATTGATGAATATCTAGAAAAGCTTGGAGATAAACAATAGAGACATCTAATATGCTATCCGATTGGAGGAAAGAGTATGAATAGGCATTTGATTTTTGGGATTACCGGATTGCTGAATTTAATAGCTTTTCTGTTACACTACCAGGTTTTCAATAAATCTAAAAAAGCACGGGAATCATGGGCGTCATGTACCATTGGCGCCGGATTTGGTACAATACTTTACCATGCCCCTGAGATAATCTATGGATTAGAGACAAATATTCAACCCTTATGGATAGGTATTTTTGTGGTTATAACAGGTTTCGCTTTGTACTTGATAAATCGATACGACAATCGGTCTCTTATCTCCATGTAAACTGTGAATCTAACTCCCTAAAAACCCCTCCACCCTCCCTAAACACCCCCTACTGGGTTTATACCTTCCTTTCTTCCACAGAGTAATCGTATTTACGTCAACACCTATTACTCGAGCTACATCTTTCTGAAATAAACCCAGATCTATACGTCTTTTTCTCATACATTCACCTATGGTCTTTGGTCGCATAGGATAACCTTCTGGCAGTGCTCTGGGACGTTTTATGGTATATTTTATCTTTGGTTTTGTAAAGAAATTGCAATGAACCCATGTCCGTGCGGGTATTTTACTGATCCCTATCATGAATGCCGGTGTAGGTCCCAGAACATACAGCGTTATCATACGCGAATATCCGGACCCCTGCTCGATAGGATCGCTATCCATATCGAAGTCCCTTCGCTAAAATACGATGAACTGAAATCGAGCAAGCTCGGTGAATCATCACAGCAGATAAGAGGTCGGGTCAATCAAGCAAGACAGACGCAGCTCGATCGCTTTGAAAAGAAAAAGCATATTTACTGCAATGCGCATATGGGTTCAAAAGATGTGAGGCAGTGCTGCCTTATAGATGACCAGTCCCAGTATCTGCTTAAAGCGGCGATCCAGAAATTCGGATTATCGGCACGAGCTTATGATAAGGTTTTGAAAGTCGCACGCACGATCGCGGACATTGATAATGAACCAGCCATCAAAGTCCAGCACATCGCCGAAGCGATCCAGTACCGTTCTCTCGATAAAAACGTCTGGCACCGATTATAGGCCGCATCCGTTTCCAGACATAACCCACTCTGCAATCTTGACTTGTTCATCGATTCAACTATACTACACTTGGGTGTAAATAATGACAAAAAAAGAATTCATTAACTCGATAAGTAACAGCGGAAAAGATGTCTTGCAACAATTCCTTGATCTGCTAAAATCAAACGAGATCGGTTACTGCATTGTTGGTGGTTTAGCCGTAAATGCATATGTTGAACCGGTTGTCAGTCTGGATCTTGATGTGGTTGTGACTATAGATAAGATCGTTCAATTACGAAATGCTGCAAAGGATATTTTTACCATAGAAGAATTTCCGCACAGCCATAATTTTTCATCACAATATTCTGATCTCCGTATCCAGATACAAAAAGATTCGCGGTATCAATCATTCATATCACGTGCGCAAGAGAAAGAGATTATGGGTTACACGATGAAAGTAGCGGCGTTGGAAGACGTCCTCCAGGGTAAGATCTGGGCATATTCGGATGAAGAACGACGCGCGAGCAAACGGCAAAAAGACTTAGCAGATATATTCCGTTTGATCGAAACTTATCCAGAACTTAAAAATTCCTTGCCAGAATCGTTGAAAGACATGATTGAATAGAATTTTTATCAGCAAATATCGATATGAAGAATCGGGTAATCTCACAGATGTCTAATGTCAAGACCTGCCACCTTATACTCAAGCTTTTCTAAGAATCCCCGTACGATTGATATCTTACGGGGCAGGCGGAGAATGGGAGAAACGGGGATGGGGAGATACGCTACGCTGAAGACATGATACTCTGAAGATACATCCGCCAAAAAGAGGGGCGGATTGAAGACACGCTTCGCTGAAGCAAAATAATAATAAAAAGCATCCCAACGAAATAGTGAACATTTCACCACAGTGTAATAAAAAAGAAAGATTACACATGGCAAGCAGGATTAATAGGGCGTTTTCTAATTGCAAATTGCAGATTTGAGATTGCGACATTAATCCCCCACACCTTGTTTTGCTTGTGGTTTGAACCATACCTGGGGTTTCTGTAGACATCACAATAAATGTATTCGATTGTATTTATGCATCTGCCAAACAAGGTAAGGGGTACTCAATTTTTCAACCAAATCATGGATTTGGGTAAAATTGGTATTGATTTCCTCACAAAGTTCAGGATAATTTATATATGAAGATGGAATTCTTGATGAATCATATCAGGGGAAAATGAAAAAACAAAAATCCAAAGATTTATTAGTTTATATTATCAGACGAGATTCACAATGTGCTGAATGCGGTAAAGAATTACTGCATGGTTCTTTTCTCTATTTAGAAAAGGGAACCCCATTATGTCTTTCTTGTGCTGATTTAGACCATCTTGAGTTTCTTTCGCGAGGCGATATGGCATTGACCTTACGCGCAAGAAAGAATTCAAAAATATCTGTAATAGTATTACAATGGAGTCGTACCCGCAAACGCTATGAACGTCAGGGTGTTTTAGTAGAACAAACAGCAATCGAGCAAGCAATGAAACAATGTCTGTCTGATGCAGAGTTTAGAAAAGAACGGCGTAAACGTGAAGCGATGAGGCGGGTTGAATTGGATGAAAAGTATGTTAGCGAATTTGCGGGACAGATTCAAAACCTTTTTCCCGGGTCTCCAAGAAAAGAGACACTCAGGATTGCTGAATATGCTTGTGAAAAATATAGTGGCAGAGTTGGCAGGACAGCAATGGCAAAAGAATTTGACTCCCCGGCAATTGTGCTTGCTGTAAAAACACATATCAGACACGAGTATACAAATTATGACGAGCTTCTTATGAAAGGGTGGGAACGTTTTACTGCACGAGACCAAGTTGAGAACAAGATCAATCAGATCCTCGAGAAGTGGCAGCGGGTTGAAGATCAATAAAAAGTAATGGGTCACCAATTCATGTCCACGAAATCTTTAAAGGAGGTGAGTATGAAGGTATTTACTCTTTGTTTGATACTATTATCCTTATCTTTATCTTTGTCTTGTAAAGGTTCTACGAAAGATTTTAGAGTTGAAAAGCCAAAGGTAGATTTTCTCTCAATGAGAGAAAAAATGGTTGAAACCCAGTTAAAAAGCAGGGGTATTAAAGATGAAAGAGTGCTTAACGCAATGCTTAAGGTAGAAAGACATAAATTTGTTCCTGAGGCGTTTAAATCGCTCGCCTATACTGATCAACCATTACCTATAAAAGAGGATCAAACTATCTCTCAACCTTATATAGTGGCTTTGATGACCGAGCTCTTAGCACTGAGTGGAAATGAAAAGGTATTAGAGATAGGAACCGGTTCAGGTTATCAAGCAGCTATCTTAGCGGTATTGGCAAAAGAGGTGTATTCGATTGAAATAATAGAGAAACTGGCTAAGGAATCTCAGAGGCTTTTAAAGGATCTTGGCTACACCAACATTACAGTCAAGTGTGGAGATGGTTATATTGGTTGGGAAGAGCATGCTCCATTCGATGCCATCATTGTAACATGTGCCCCTCCTTATATTCCCGAACCACTCATCGAGCAACTTGCTCAAGGTGGTAGGATGATTATTCCGGTAGGCACCCTTTTTCAGGAGCTAAAACTACTCGAAAAGAGCGATGGTGAAATCAAGACCAAGAGTATTACTCCGGTCAGGTTTGTTCCAATGACTGGTGAACATATAGAGGAATGAGATTGTGAGAGCAGGTGTTCGATTGTTCGGTTTTATAGTCCTCTTAAGTATTCAGGTCTGAGGCTTGATTGGCCCTGGCTAAGTGCTGAGTCAATGGTCTGCAGCAGCCTTTCTTTATCTTTGGGAAAACGACCTTCGAGCGCAAGATAGTTGGATGCATGGTTTGTGCGAAAGATGCATCCTGCGTGAACATCAGTGTTTTCTATTATCACTCTCATTTCCTTTAGCATTTCAAGAGGCGCCGGTAGAATAAATGCTCCTTGGTCCTGTTGTTCGTAAAGCACGGTTCCTGGTACGACCATCACAGTCAACAAAGAGAAAAACCGCGGGCTCATCGCACTTATCGCTTTGCCCGTTGCTACGGCGTGTTCTTTCCAGAGGTCAATCCCTGCCAAACCAAGAAGACCGATTACCGAAACCTTAAAACCCTTTTCCTGTGCTTTTATGGCAGCTTTGATTATCTCCTCAGCAGTTGCTCCTTTATTCACACGTTTTAATACTTTATTGCTTCCGCTCTCGAGTCCGATATAGATTATCGAGAGTTTTTTTCTGTAAAGCTCCATGAGTTCCTGTTTTGTCTTAGCGAGTATGTCTTTGGCATTGGCATATATTCCGATTCTCTGGAGCCGGGGAAATGCCTTGTTCAGAGCATCGAGAATAGGTATGAGTTGTTTTGGCGTTAAAACCAGGGCGTTACCATCGGCAAGGAAGA
>JBARXC010000032.1:0-21339 GCA_049647125.1 bacterium
TGACAAATTCTGCCTTTGCTCTCTCAATCATTTTTAACGGAAAGATCCTACGCAGAAACGTTCTTGACAAAAGTCCGATCAATGCATCACCTCTGGTCTTGCCCATATAATAGAGTATCATCATACCAAGCAACGCCCCAATCACGACGAATAAATATAGCAAATATGGATTGAAGTGTCCCTGACCAGCGAGAAATGCAAAAACCAAGACAAAGGCATCTGAAGGGTAGGGTGGGAATAAGCTCTCAAAACATGAATTGAACAACAAAAAGAGATAAACAAGAATCGGCGCACGTCCGGCAAGCCATTCAAACATTATGCTCATTTCCTCTTTTTAAAGACTTGACGGATCACTCTTAAGGTTTTTCCAATATCAACCGCCTCAACAAAGATCATTATATCCGTATGCACTGTCAAAACCTCCCATATATTAATACCCTGTTTTGAAATAGGCGTGACGATCTTTTGTATAATACCCGGTTCATTAATGAATTTAAGACCTCTTACAATGACTTTACCGATACTTTTCTTAAAATTTAAAACCTTTAAGTTTTTTGATCTATTGAGTAGCGGCGAAAGTAATTTATAGGCGGTTTTGCCTTTTTCCCCTTCTACATATATAGCTATTAATTTATCTGATATGGTGATCGAGAAAATAGAGATCTTTTTTCTCGCTAGAACGCTGGATATCTTGGAAAGAATCCCTGATGTCTCAGGTATCTGGGCTCCGACAAAGGTGAGAACCGTATAAATACTATCTGAAGCTTTTATTGTAATACCTTTATCAAAAACTACTTCAGTTCCACTTGACTCGTGGATATCTTTTTCAAACGAAATAACCTTTACTTTCTTCAGTCTTTTTTGATGTTTCAAAGAGATCGGGTTGAGAACCTGTGCACCTGAAGATGCAATGATGCCAAGTTCAGTAGAATCAAGCGAGTGGATTTTTTTAGCGTTGTCTTGCAGCCTGGGATCGAGATTCAGAATGCCTTCAACTTCTTTAACAAGGATAAGTTCCTCTGCCTTAAGAAGCTCGGCAATTAAGAATGCCGAGATATCACTGCCGCCACGACCAAGTGTAACTATTCTGCCTTTAGCATCCTTGGCCACAAAACCCGGGATAATAAGCACCCTGTATTCCTTGAAAAACCCCTGGATATAATCCTTTATTTTCTTACCACTTCTTGCCAAAAGCAGAAAATCCCTCTTTTCATTTATTTTCTCTGCTGAAAGTACTGGTTTACTTTTTAAAGATATATGCAATGGCCACTCTTTCATCCATGGCAGGATGGCTTTTGCTGGAGTGCTCATAAACTGAAAAACAGCTTCAAAGAGCATAGCTGCCTGAATCTCACCGAGCCCAACAAACCTTTCAAAATTCCAGAAATCAGGTTGCGGTATTGCTCCTGAAAAAATACGTACAAGTTCATTTGTTTGACCTTTAATCGCTGAGGTTACAAGACAAATCTTTTTGTCCTTTGACCTGGATATCCTCTCTGCTATCTTGAGGAAATCACCTGGCTTTTTAAGAATTGACCCGCCAATTTTGTAGACCTTAATATATTTCATTTTGTATCAAGCTCGGGAGTTGTTGTTTTTTTCTTATCATTCTCAAACCCATTGTTTCAATAACATATTCGGGTGGCAGTAAGCGACCATTATAATTAGACGCCATGGTTCTGGTATAGGCACCGCAATTATGAATCAAAACACGGTCGCCGATTCTCAACTCAGGTAAATGATATATGCCGAACTCATCAGTATTTTCACATAGTGGACCAGCGACCCTCGTTTTTTTCTTTCTCCCGGTTTTTCTAAGAAGCGGTTCTATATGATGATACGCTTTATACAATGCAGGTCTTGGGTTTTCAGTCATGCCAGCATCAAGTATATAGAGCGGCATGCCTTTTCTATTTTTGATTGAGATAACTTCGCTTATTATATAACCGGCATTACTGACTATAAACCTACCCGGTTCGAGAAAAATCTTTACGCCATGTGTTTCAGCGAGTTTTCTGTAGGTTTTGACAATGGGTCTGAAATCAAGCGCTTTCTCATCTGGATGGTATGGTACGCCAAAACCACCACCGAGGTTAACATATTCGATTTTAATCTGATGGCTCTTAAAATATTCTATTAAATCACTTACCTTTTGTACACCTTTGACAAAGGGTGTGGAACTAAGTATCTGTGAGCCGATATGAGAGTGCAAGCCGACAAATTCCGCGTATTTGAAATGCTTTATCGCTTTAACAATTTCGCTGAGCTGATTTATTTCCATACCAAACTTGCTTGACGGTGCGCCAGTTGAAAGATGCGGGTGGGTCGCTGGAAAAATACCTGGATTAATACGTGCAAAAACCTTTATTTTTTTATGCAACCTTCTTGCACATTGTTCAAGAACTAATGCTTGATCAATTGCCTCAAAATTATAAAAGAGTACGCCTTTTTTTATCGCATAGATAACATCACTTGTCTTGCGCGCAATATTATTATAGAGTATTTGTCTAGGAATAAACCCGGCTTTGAGGCACACGAATATCTCACCGGGTGACACTACTTCAGCACCGAGTTTCTGGTTTTTTACGATATCAAGAATATGTAATGCGGTATTCGCTTTCGCCGCAAAGAAAATTTCTGCCCGACATTTCTCGAAGTTACTCAAAAGAGTTTTCGTATTCTTCTCAATTACCGCCCGATCATAGAAATAGAATGGTGTTTCTGGATTTTTTAGTTTATTTATAATTTTCTGCTGCACAGTCTTCGAGTATAATTGAATCTGTAGTTTTGTCAAGGCAATGGCAAAATTATCACGCGAGAGCGATGAATACTTTTTCAGAGCTCTCAATTATAGTCTGAAATCAAGCTGGGCGCCGATTTGCTGCTGCCTGAGTGTATCCCGTTTAATCGTTGAATACTTACCGGTTAGCTTCAAAAAATCTATCGGCTTGAAGGAAAGATACAAAAACCCGCAATTACCCTGGTAATAAAACATGCGGTTAGTAATAATACCTGGTAAATCTGTTTCATAGACAAAAAGCCTTGAAGCGTATGAATCAGTTTTGAACATACCATACCTGGCACGCAATCGCATTTTGCCGATTTCAATACCCATTTCAAGACCACCGAATATTCCTTTTTCAATCGTATCTGGTTCAAAAACATATTTTTCTTCAAGCCTTAAATCAAAAAACAGGTGTTTTATCGGCTTCAGGCGCATGAATACCCTTGAACCAGACAGATCGATCGCTTGCGACGTGTATCTACAGCGCACCTGGAATTTAGCATGGAGCATACCCACGCTTTTTTCGACCTTTACACGTAGACCATACTTGACAGTATCTTCATCCAATTTGGAATCAAGGGTGAGTGCGACTCCAAGATTAAAGTATTTGCAATGGTTGGTAATATCTATGATGCCACCGTAATAGTTGTTTCTGGCTTCAACGCCCTTGGGCGAATAGAACCCGGCTGGAAAATACTTGCCAGCGAGTTTTATGTCAAAATGCGGAATAAAACCCGTGCAACCAAACAGACCACCGACTCGGTCTTTGTAAGTACGAGCGACTTCAGAGAAAAGTACAAGAGCATCACTATAATATTTTACACCAACACTAGTGATCCAAAATGTCTCCCCATAGAATTTGATCATTGAATCAGAACAAATAAACGTTGGGTCGTAAGAACATAAGTATGTTCGGTTAGCTACAAGCAAATCACTCAGCCTGTACTGCAAGTCATAACCTATTATTTCTTCATTGATTCTATCTTTTCGTTCCAAAGAAGCCGAGTCAGTATGTTCACCTGATACGTCAAACGAACGTCCGTAGCCAGATGAATCAATTCGACCATCAAGGTTCTGATTAGAATAGAAAAGCGTGAAATTCATAAATAGCGAATCGCTCAAGGCCGCACCGAAAAAACCACTGTTCTCCAGTACTGAAGTATATGGTAGTATACCACGTTCTTTGACCAATATCCGAAAATCTGCTGCATTAAAAAACGAACCGAGCGGTGACAAAGCCACGCCCGAACCAATATCCAAGTTGTATTTTCCAAAAGCAAAGGTTCGGTGCCCGTCTTTGTAGATTATCCCTGAAGCCCAGTAATCAAACAAAGAACTCTCGTACGGATCTCTTTCATTAATAAAGTAAACATTGTATCCATTAAAAATACCCTGCGATTTGGTGAAGTACTCAAGCGAACCCGGTTGCTTGGGTATTTCTGTTTTCGCACGCAATCTTGTTGTTAGCTTAGCTACTTTGAATGGTTTAGATTTAACTGTGATAAAATGTTTTATTTGTTCAAGGCGGAAACGGTCAAACCCCGGAATATTGAGCAAATCTCGTACTGAACCAAAATAACCAGATTGTTCACGATAATCGATGATCTTCAAACAATCCGTCATTGAAAGATAAGGGATTCTGATAAGTTCCTCAAAACTTGCTGAATTCAAATTTATCGGGTTATTGCGCAATATTTCTAAGTCCTTTAATAAGATTTCGTAATCCTTTCCTTCATCAGTTTCAAAAATGTCAGCATCAATATAAAAAACAGATAATAAAAAGAAGATAATCATGGACAAAACCCGATGCTGAATGCGTGTGAAAGACCAAGATACTGATGATTGCTTCCAGTATAGCATAACGCAAAATCACCAAAATTTAATTTCAAGATATATTCAAGATAAATCGGATCCGTATTAACTCCGACACCGATAAGGATTATCTTATAAGGTGATAAGGAAACGCCAAAATTGAAAAAAGGCAAGCTTTTCTCCATGCCGCGGACTGCGAAAGCGAAATCGAGTCTGCTTTTTGTTGTATAATCAAATCTCATAGAATAACTCGGCGGCAAATAGTCAACACTCGATAGCCTGGGCATATTAAGATTATCAACCCAGCCACTGACTTTCACATCGCCAGTTTGAAAAATACTACCTAGACACAAGGAATAAGCAAGTCGATTGAAATTATCCTGTACCCAATTATTAAGTATACCAACGCTGAAACCAACGATCCATGTTTTTTGTATTCCAAAGGAACTACCAAGCCTAAGCATATTCTCCCGGTATAGGTCACAACCAAAACTATGTGCGCTCAAACGATATGATTTGATCGTCGAATACACGTAATAGGTGCGCAACTCTGACAGACCAAACCTCGACCCGGTTCCCAAGTCGAGCTGAAAACCTTCGCGAGCTTCCAATGCCGGATTGAAATGATCCTCAAGAAAGAGACTCTGAGGAAAGAGCGTTGTTTCAAACGCACTAATTATTAATATGATAACCACTTCTTTTATTTGTTTGTTCGAAGTTCTACAGAATTATGCTTGTTTTACCTTTACAATCATATCTTTGCTGCTCATGACCTTTACACTACTTCCTTTTTTAATAGTTGCATCACTCACTGCATTCCAATATTCACCATGCACAAATACTGTCCCTCCTGAAACAGTGATGTTTGTCTTTGCCTCCCCGACTTCACCAACAAGTCCTTCTTTACCAGTTGCTCTCTTCCTAAATTGCGCACGGATGCCCATGCTTGCAATAAAGACAAAAAACGCCGCGACGATAATAACCGCTATCACAATTACCTCCCATGATAACCTCAAAAATTGCACATCACTCTCGAATAAAATCAATGAACCAAATACTAAAGAAATTATCCCGCCAATCGCCAAAAGCCCGTGTGATGTAATGTAAATCTCCAAAATAAATAAAAATGCCGATAATAGAATCAATGCCACACCAGCGTAATTTACCGGCAAAAGTTGAAGCGCATAAAACCCGAGGATAATACATATGCCACCAACCACACCGGGGAAAATCATACCCGGATTCTGTAATTCAAAAAAGAGTCCATAAACACCCAACAGCAATAATATATAAGCAACCGTAGGGTTTGTTAGCAACAATAATAGTCTTTCTTTGAATGTCATTGGCATATTCTGAACGGGTTTTGATTCAGTATTCAGCACAACGTCTTTGCCGTTAACCTGCACAATACGGCCGTGCAGTTTGGCAATCAAATCGTCAACATTATCAGCTATTATGTCACAGACTCTCATCCTAACTGCTGTTTCTGCATCAATAGAGGCGCTTTCGCGAATCGCCTTTTCCGCCCAAGCCACATTCCTGCCTTTCTCTTTAGCAATTGCCTTAAGGTATGCCACTGCGTCGTTGGTCACTTTTTCGATCATTACACTATCGAGTTTTTCGCCACCCATATTCACCGGGTGTGCTGCACCAACATTGGTGCCGGGCGCCATTGCGGCAACATGACTGGCGTACAAAATAAATACACCCGCCGAAGCAGCACGTGCTCCTTTCGGTGCTACATATATTACGACCGGAACCTTTGTATTAAGAATCCTTTTTGTGATCTCCCGCATCGAAGCATCTAAACCACCAGGGGTATCAAGTTTTATAATCAAACAAATTGCTTCTTTTTGCTCGGCAACCGTAATGATCCGCACGAGATATGAACTACTCGCCGGACTTATCACACCATCTACTTCACCCAGCAATACACTGTTCAGACCTACCAAGAAACACAGCACTGAAATAAACATACAAAATCATAATCAGATACAAGAATAAGTCAAGAGTCACAATTTTTCTTAAATAAAGAAATATTAACCGACATTTCCATGCAATACTAAAAATTAAGTCTTGACAAAAATTTAATTATGGTTATAATATTTCATAAAAGGAGGTAATAATGCCGAAAAGCGGTTCAAGAAAGAAGAAAACTAAAGCGAAGAAGGTAACGAAAAAGAAGAAAGTAACGAAAAAGAAGAAAGTAACGAAGAAAAAGAAGAAAGCAACGAAGAAAAAGAAGAAAGCAACGAAGAGGAAGAAGAAATAATTCAAAAACAAAGAAGGGGGAGTAAACTCCCCCTTCTTTGTTTTTTTAGACTATACCATTGACAAGGCAAACGAGGTTTGTATAATTCACTGTGGATTACCCGACTTTTACCACATTGTATAAAAATCTTCAGAATAATATTGAAAAAATCAAAAAAATGATTAAGACACCCAAGCAATTTGAAACGCCAGCGAACCGCAATCTTTTTGAAAAATTAAAATACCTCTTCTACAGTCTTACAAAATCCACCGTTGACATAGGACACAGCATCATCCTTGAAAATGATTACCGAGATCCATTGAATAGAGCCGACATTTTTATAAGCCTGGCAGAAAGAGATATTATATTGTCATCTGTTGTACCGGGTGTTAAGAAAGCAGCTTTGGCATTGCCCAAATTAAACGACTATCCTGTTTCTGAAGTACTGGATATAATTACAGAAAGTATTCTTGACATACACAAATGCCTCGATTCATTTGAAGTATACTTCAGTTTTAAAGACAAAAACTTTTGAAAATAGTACTCTGCATATTCTCTTTCCTTTTTGGTACAGCTATAGGAAGCTTTTTGAATGTTGTAATCTACCGACTACCCATCGGCAAATCGATTGTCAAACCAGGTTCATTTTGTCCTCACTGCAGAAAACCCATTAAGTGGTACGAAAATATTCCGATCGTAAGTTTTCTGTTACTAGGAGGGAAGTGTTCCGGATGTCGAAAGTCGATTTCTCTAAGATATCCATTAGTTGAGTTATTCACCGGCTTAATTTTTCTTTGTCTCTTTATTAAATTCGACCTTGGTGTAGAATTCTTCTTTTATTTATTTTTCTTTTGTTCACTTATCGTCATATCAGGAATTGACTTCTCACACCAAATTATCCCCGACATCATCTCTATGCCGGGAATAATTATTGGAATTGCTTTCCAGTTGTTAAATGGTAATGTTAAACTGGGGTTGATCGGTTTATTTTTTGGTGGCGGTCTGATTCTCTTGATCCGAGTCATTGGCGGCTGGGTATATAAAAAAGAGGTGATGGGACTCGGCGACGTTTATCTAACAGCAATGATTGGTGCCTTTGTAGGTTTTCCGTTTGTCCTCGTGGCGATATTTTTTGCCGCGCTATCCGGATCGGTCGTGGGCATACTTTTTGTCGTTTCAACAAAACAAAATCGAGAAAGTCCAATCCCCTTTGGTCCATTTTTGAGCATTGGCGGCGCAGTTGTTATCCTTTTGTACAACCAGGTTGTCGGAATGTTTGCACTCTTGGGTGTGTATTTATAAAAACACTGATTTGACCCCATTCCCTGCATATTTATAATGAAAATCCTCACAATAGTCGGATCAACCGCCGTAGGTAAAACCAATCTATCGATAGAGATTGCCCGAGAAATCTCTGGTGAAATAATATCTGCTGATTCACGGCAGATATACAAATATCTTGATATCGGTACGGCAAAACCAACACCAGAACAAAAACAGATGGCTACCTTTCACCTAATTGATTTTGTTCATCCGAATGACAATTACTCATGTGGTCAATTCGCCCGTGATGCCGAATCGAAGATTGAAGAAATTAAAGAACGCGGCAAAGTACCAATCATTTGTGGCGGTACTGGTTTGTATGTCAAAGCGCTTTTCCATTCGCTCCATGCACTGCCGGAATCTAACCGCGTGATAAAAAAGAAACTCCAAACCGCCTTTGAAACATTTGGTGTTGATCATTTCTACAAGAAACTGTCATCAATTGATCCGGTATTAGCAAAAAGAATTACACCAAAGGATAAACAACGCATTATGCGTGGTTTGGAAGTATATGAAATAACCGGCAAACCACTAAGTGCACTGCTTAAAAAAAAGAAGAAAAAAGCTAAGTACGTACCTCATTATATTGGACTGGATCTTCCCCGTCGTGAATTGTATCAAAGGATTAATGAACGTTTTGTCAAAATGATAAATCAGGGTTTGGTCAACGAAGTAAAAATGCTTCTGGATAAAGGGTTTGATCCAACATCGAACGCTATGCGAACGATCGGTTACAAAGAGATAATCCAATATTTCAACAACCAGTTGACTCTTGAACAGGCAATCCACCGAGCAAAACAGCGAACAAGGAACTTTGCCAAACGGCAGGTTACCTGGTTTAATAAAATCTCTGGTTTACAGTGGTTTGACTCAGGAGACCCTGACATTGTTAAATATATTACTAAGCAGATGCGGGATACATAGTTTTGCTTTTGGGGTCAAATCTCGACATTGGACATAGATACATGCAGAAAATCAGCTGTGGCAATCCAGAAAAAAGGTTAAGGGAAATGTCCAATGTCGAGATTTGACCCCATTTAGATAACGAATACGAGTTACGAAAGACGAGTACGATTTTCCATTCGCTCACGCACAAGTTTCTCAACAATATTAATCTCTTGATCAATAGTAAGCTGTGTTGTATCAACGACAATTGCATCTTGCGCTTTTTTTAAAGGAGAGTGAGCACGTCTTGAATCAAAATCGTCACGGAATTTAAGGTTGTCCAGCACTTCATCAAAGGTAACATTAATATTCTTTTCAGCCAGCTCTTTAATTCTGCGACGCGCCCTTTCCTTCAAATCAGCCTGCATGAATATTTTAACTTGAGCCTGTGCAAATACTACTGTGCCAATATCGCGCCCCTCACAAACGACATCTCTCCCCTTGGCAACTTCGCGCTGTTTATCAACCATCCAGATACGCACTTTAGCTAGCGCGGAAATGGGTGAAACAAGATTATTAACCGCCGGTTTTCTTATTTCCAGAGTAACATCCTTCTCATCAAGATAGACATGGGTTTTGTGATCTTCCCGGCGTAAATCAATTGTAGTCTTCTTTATTATCTTCTCAATAAGCAACATATCTATATTCTTAATGTTTCCTCCGCACTGTAGGTATTTTAGAGTAACCGCACGATACATTGCACCGGTGTCAAGATAGAAAAAATTTAACCTCTCGGCAACTGCTTTCGCCGTTGTGCTTTTACCTGCACCTGCTCCACCGTCAATCGCTACAACGAACTTCACATCTGTAATATGTTCTAATTAACCCCTCGTAATGTTTGGACATCTTGAGGTTCCGCCGCTGCATGACATTCCTTGCACAGGCAATGGCTTTTTCCAAGTCGTAGTTCTTTTGTTTGGTAGTACTTAGCCATTTGAAACCCGGTACATACTTAGGCATCATGCCGCCACCAAAAAAGTTTACAAAAGAACCGATAACCGCACCGGTCGGGATTAGCGTACCGATACCCGTCTTTGTATGGTCTCCGATAAAACAGCCGAGTTTTTTCATACCTGAATCGAGTTCTCTCATACCTATCCTGGTACGTACTGATCCATAATTGTTTTTGAGGTCAGAATTTGTTGTCAAAGCACCCAGATTCACCCATTCTCCGATGAATGAATGCCCGACAAACCCTTCGTGATACTTATTGCTGTAACCCTGAAATATGCAGGACTCAACTTCGCCACCAATACGACATGATGGACCAATGCTCGATTCTATAATCTTCGCGCGATCAATGATTGAACCAGGACCGATATACGAAGGACCTGCGATAAATGAAAAAGGTTTGATTATGACGTCGTCATCAATGTATACAGGACCCCTGGAAACGTCAATAGTAACAAACTTATGGATATGAGCTTTTTGTGCAATGAATACCTTGCTTTTTTGGCCGATTATATAGGTATGTTTGGGGATTTCATGTTTTGCTTTTACGCATTCGAACTGATGAGTGAAAACAACACTATTTAGTTTTATCAAATCCCACAATTTATCTACGAGAAAGCCATCTATTTCCCGCGTCGTTTTTATTTCTTTAAGAGTTTTTTTGATTTCCTTTAAGTTTTTTGGATAAGGTGGTTTTTGTTTGAAAAAAGCAATCGGTTGGGAATCAATCAAGAATTTTGTGTCTTTACTAAGAAAGGCAATACGCTTACTAATTATGGCTCGGGCTGAAATATACAGGGCTGGACCAGTAATCTCAATTTTTTTGTTGTTAAACAGTTTACGTGTTATATAACCCATTGAAGCTCGTTTGAAAAAGTATGCTGTGTTTTCGCTGATTGTTTTCATGCCCAGCCGCAGGAAAAACTGTGGATATAAATTGATCAACGGCTGAAGCTGTTCAAAGTTGTCTTCGTAAATTATTATTTTCATAAAGATAGAAAAATAGTCGCCGGGACAGCAAAAATAATTCCTGATAGAGATATCCAAAATGAGATGTTTGAGGTGTTGAAATGGCGGGTCATCAAATGATTATAATTAAGAAGGACTGGAAGTCAAGATAGATATATGGAAGATTGGTTTAGGTATGGATGCGGGATTTTTATTCTAGCTTCCAAACCTTAACCCAATAACGAAATTCGCCTGTCTTACTCTTGACAAATTAGAAAAATAATCTATAATTGTCATATGGTTAAAGTCAAGCTGAATAGGAAGAAATTTAAGGTCGAAAAAGGCTCGTGCATCAGGGATTTGGTCAAAGATAAAAAGGCTATTGCAGCATTGATGAATGGTGAACTTTGTGACCTTTCAAAAGAAATTACCAGTGATTGTCAGCTCAAACTCATTGATTTCTCATCAGATATTGGCAAAAAGATCTACTGGCATTCTGCTTCTCATATCATGGCAATGGCGGTCAAATCATTGTTTCCAAAGGCAAAATATGCCATCGGACCAGCAATTGATCAGGGTTTTTATTATGATTTTGATACTAAAAAGCCTTTTTCTCCAGAAAATCTCGGAAAGATTGAGAAAAAAATGGCTGAAATAGTCACCCAAGACATACCTTTTGAGCGCATTACCATGAAAAAAGAGGCAGTGATCGAATTCTTCAATAGAAGAGAAGAACCATATAAAGTTGAGTTAGTCAAGAATCTTCCTGCCCCAGAAGTCAGTCTTTACCGAAATAATGACTTTATTGACCTGTGCCTTGGTCCTCATATTCCAAGCACTGGTTATATTAAGGCATTCAAACTGCTGAGTATTGCCGGTGCTTATTGGCGGGGCGATGTCGACCAACCAATGCTTTCAAGAATCTACGGAATTGCATTCCCAGATAAAAAAGAGTTAAACGATTATCTTAAGAGACTTGAAGAAGCTAAGCAACGTGACCATCGCAAAATAGGTACGGAATTGGAACTCTACTCGATTTTTGAAGAGGCTGGCTCAGGTTTGGTCTACTGGCATCCTAAAGGAGCATTGCTCAAAAGGCTCATCGAAGAATATTGGCTACAGGAACATATTGATGCAGGTTATCAAATGGTCTCCACACCCCATATCGCACGTGCCCATCTCTGGCATCAATCAGGCCACTATGATTTTTATCGCGAGCATATGTTTATCCTGCCTTTGGAAAACGAAGATTATATCCTCAAACCGATGAATTGCCCAGGGCATATCTTAATATACAAATCAAAGGTAAGAAGCTATAAGGATTTACCACTCAAGTACGCAGAACTGGGACAAGTCTACAGAAATGAGCTTTCAGGAACCCTCCATGGCCTTTTGCGCGTACGAGGGATTACCATTGATGATGGGCATATCTTCTGTCAGCCAAATCAGATTGTGGAAGAACTCTGTGAAGTTTTGAAACTGACCTTAAAAATCCTGAAGAAATTCGGCTTTGACCATTACAAGATCGACCTTTCAGTACGTGGGCAGCATGATAAAGAAAAATACTTAGGCAGTGATGAGGAATGGGAACGTGCTGAACAAGGTCTTATTTCAGCGCTGGAAAAGATGAACCTGGAATATACAAAAGAAGAAGGTGAAGCAGTATTCTATGGACCAAAAATTGATATAAAATTGCTTGATGCACTAGGCCGGGAGTGGCAAGCCACAACAATTCAATTCGATTTCAATCTGCCAAAACGTTTCAAAATCGAATACATGGATAGAGATGGCCAGCATAAGGAAGTCGTTGCTATTCACCGGGCCATATATGGCTCATTAGAGCGGTTCATTGGTTGTCTCATTGAACATTACAAGGGCGCTTTTCCCTTGTGGTTATCACCAGTCCAGATTGTCGTTATGCCTATTACCAGCAAACAGAGTAAGTACGCGGATAAAGTGCTAAAAAGATTGCTGAGACGAAAGTTAAGGGTAGAATTGAACGATAAATCCGAGAAAATCAATTATCGAATTCGAGAAGCTGAAGTGCAGAAAGTCCCATATATCATAATTGTTGGTAAACGGGAAGTCGAGAACAATACTGCTTCCGTAAGAAAACATGGTAAGGGAGATATCGGTGTAATGAAGTTAAAGGATTTTTTGAATATCATAAAAACAGAACTAGGAGGTGACGATCAAACAAATTCCAAGAGTAAATAGAAAAATAAGGGCTCAGATAGTTAAGTTGATAAATGCTGATGGTGAAGTGCTTGGTGAGTTTAATGTAAGAGAAGCCATGCGTATGGCTCAAGAAAAGAAATTAGACCTTGTTGAAGTCGCACCAAATACCAAACCTCCAGTCTGTAAATTGCTGGATTTTGGTAAATATTTATATGAAAAAAAGCGACAAGAACGAGCAGCACGTAAGCATCAACATCGAACCTCAGCTCGAGGCATGAGAATGTCTTTAAAGATTAGTGAACACGATTATCAGGTTAAGTTAGGAAAAATAAAGGAATTGCTTGAAGATGGTGATAGAGTCAAGGTAACTCTACGTCTACGTGGCCGGGAGATGCTGCATTCTGATTTGGGGAGAAAAGTGCTGGAAAAAGTAATAAATGACGTTGAGGGATTAGGCAAAGTGGAAAAACCACCAAAACAAGAGCATAATATACTACACGTTACATTTCTTGCTGAAAAGAAAAGGAGATGATCTAATGGCTAAGCAGAAAACAAAGAGAGGTTTGGCAAAAAGGGTAAAAAAGAGAAAAAGTGGGGAGATTTCAAGGAGGAGGGCTGGCAAAGGTCATCTACTCACCTCAAAATCAAAGAAAAGAAAAAGGAGACTTCGCCAATCAACCACGCTGGCAAAAGGTGATAAAAAGCGGGTAAAAGGCATAATTTAGCAACAGTTGACAAAATTTGTAAAATGATTATAATTTGACAAAGGAGATATTACAATGCCTAGAACTAGAAATGTGCCGTATACAAGAAAGAGGCGGAAAAAGTGGTTGAAGGCGGCAAAGGGGTACTGGGGAGCAAAACACAAGCTGTACAAGACTGCTCGAGTGGCAGTTATGAAAGCATGGGTTTCAGCTTACCGGGAAAGAAAGCGGAAAAAAAGGGTTTTTCGCACCCTCTGGATCACCCGAATCAATGCTGCTTTGCAAAATCAGGATATGAAATACTCGCAGTTCATCCACGCCCTGAAAAAACACGATATTGAACTGAATAGAAAGACTTTAGCTGCTCTTGCATATGAGTATCCGGATGAGTTCAATAATCTTATCCAACTGTGCAAGAGTTAATAACCGGTAGAAGTATCCATGGAAGAACGACTCAGAATACTACGGAAGCAAATACAAACCTTGTTCGAAAAGGCAAGAGACAAAAATGCATTAGAAAACTTAAGAATAAAGTATCTGGGTCGAAAAGGTGAAATAAACAAACTTTTCAAAGATATTGCGCAACTTTCAGTTGAGCAAAAGAGGACCTACGGCAATAAAATCAACCAACTAAAGCAAGACATCAATCAGACTTTAAATGCGCGGTTACAGAAGTTTCAACCTAAAGACAAAGAAAAGTTAGACCTTCTCTTACCTGGCAAAAAGCCTTATCTTGGACATATCCATCCGCTTTCCAAAATATTTGATGAGCTGATAATGTTCTTCACTAATTTCGGTTTTTCCATTGCCACTGGTCCAGAAATAGAATATGACTGGTATAACTTCGAGGCACTAAATATGCCACGAGACCATCCAGCACGTGATATGTTTTCGAGCTTTTATATCAAGGATGATCTTCTTCTACGCAGTCATACTTCACCAGTACAAATAAGGGTAATGGAAAATCAAAAGCCTCCAATCAAAATAATGTGTCCAGGAAGATGCTACAGATATGATGCATTTGATGCAAGCCACGCACCTGTCTTCCATCAAATCGAGGCTTTGTACGTGGACAAAGGTGTGTCTTTTGGTGAACTGAAATGGTTATTAAGTAAATTCGTGAAATTCCTCTTCGGTCCTAAGACAAAATATCAACTAAGACCATCATTTTTCCCTTTTACTGAACCCTCTGGTGAACTGGTTATCAGCTGTGCAGTTTGTGGTGGTTCAGGCTGTTCAGTGTGTGGCAATAGTGGATGGCTTGAGCTCGGAGGATGTGGTATGGTCCATCCTCAGGTTCTAAAAAATGTCAAGATATCAACAAAAGAGTATTCAGGATATGCATTAGGTATGGGCATTGAAAGAGTCGCAATGATAAAATATGTTATTGACGATATAAGAGTATTTTTCAACAATGATATTAGATTTTTGGAGCAATTTTGATTATCTCCGTTAATGTAATTACAAAGATGCTAAAAAAGACTACACCGATTACTCATCACTGTAATCGGCTTTTAATCACTGCCATCGATGCGACCACGTCGCATAGCGGGGTTAAATGTTAGTTACAGTAAAATGGCTTGAAGAGCTCACTGGAACACAATTAAATCCAGAAAATATTAACCGATGTTCCCTGGACTTAGGGCTTGAGGTTGAAGAGAAAAAAAGCCTCGCACCTAAACATGTTATTATTGGAAGAATAAGCTCAATTGCTCCACATCCCAAACTCAAGAATTTGAGTATTTTGCAAGTAAAAACCAACCGAGACTTTAGAATTGTAACGGCCGCGAAAAATCTTGGGGCCGGCGATAATATCCTGCTTGTTCCAGCTGGCAAGACCTTTAATGGTCAGAAAATAGTGGAGAAGAATTTTGCCGGCGTCAAATCGCATGGTGTTTTGATTAGCGAAGAAGAATTAGGATTGGCCGAGAAATCTGTTGGGGTTATCACTTTGGAAAAAGGTAAACCAGGTACCCTGTTCAAGGACTTCTTTGATGATTTGGTCCTGGATATGAGTACTACGCCAAATCGTCCGGATTGGCTTTCTATCGAGGGTATTGCACGCGAGATAGAAACTGGTTTAGATATTCGAAAATCTGTATCTCAATCAGCAATTTTAAAACAAGTAAATCGAACCGGCGGGTTTAGGATAAAACTCAAAGACCTTCAAGGTTGCCCGAGATATACCGCCCGGATTTTCGATAATATATCGATCAAAGAATCGCCTTTCTGGATAAAGTGGCGTCTGCATTGTTTAGGAATGAACCCAGTTAATAACATCGTTGATATAACAAATATCATCATGTTGCTGACTGGACAACCTCTGCATCCATTTGACTTTGATCTACTAAAGGATCATATTATTGTACGAAAAGCGCGAACCGACGAGAAATTCATCACGTTGGAAGGCACTGAAGTGAAATTGAGCAAAAACGACTGTGTCATCGCTGATAATAAAGGCTCTGTTGCTCTTGCTGGCATTATCGGAGCACAACGTGCTCAGATCTCGAACTCAACAAAAAGAGTCCTTCTGGAGAGTGCCTATTTTGATCCGAAACGCATTGCTCACACATCAAGACGTCTTGAACTGCTAACTGAAGCATCAATCCGGTTTGAGCGTGGTGCAGATATTGCAATAGTCGATAGAACATCATTAATTACCGGTGAGTTATTCACAAAATATGCTGGTGCGCGCGAAAAAGAGTTTATCAGTGAAGGCAAGAAAGGTAAAACCATAAGTATCAACTTCGCAACCGATCGTTTGAACAAGATATTATCGACTGATTTAACGGCTCGACAAATAAAAACTATTCTTAAAAAAACCGAAATATTGGCAACTGGTGATAAGACACTTGTTGCAAAGGTACCGCATTATCGCCGCGATTTGAAGATTGAAGAAGACATCTATGAAGAGGTTGCAAGGATTTATGGTTATATGCAGATCCCCGAAATAACACCTCAAAGATGGGGGGGGCGTATAACAATAAACAAACACCGTGTACATGAAAAAGCAATACGTAACTATCTGATAGGTCAAGGTTTCAGCGAAACTTATAACTTATCTTTAACAGCCAGTGAAAGGCTTTCGGATTTAGGATTCAAAAAATTTGTAAGAATACAAAATCCTTTAAACGAGCGTTTTAATGCACTCAGACCAACGCTCTTTTTAGGTCTCTTAGACTGCGTAAATTACAATCTATCAAAGGGGAATAGGTCCCTGAAACTATTCGAAATCGGAAATATTCTGCTCATCGATGCACCCTTTCAGGAAAAGAAAATAGGTATTGTCCTCGGTGGTGAGCAGTATCCGGATTCGTGGGATCAAAACAATAAAGCGATGGATTACTTTGACGCAAAAGGTGTAGTGGAAAGTATCTTCGATCTACTCCATATAAAGAAAGCTCACTTTAAAACAACCGAAAAACACGGATTCAGTCAGGCGGTTAATATCATCTTATCAGGTAAAAAACTGGGTTATATTGGCTGCATAGATAACAAATTGTGCAAGGAACTCTGTTATTATATTGAACTATCCTGGGACAGACTATTACCCCAAATCTCAGAACCATTCTATATACCACCAGCCAAATTTCCCGCCAGTATCCGCGATCTTTCATTCTTGGTAGACGAACATATTGAGGTGCCAGATATTTTCAACTTGATTACAAAAGTTGGCGGTCCCATTCTGGAAAGAATCATTCTTTTCGACTATTACAAGGGCAAGAATCTACCTTCCGACAAAAAGAACCTTGGTTTTCGCCTCTATTTTAGAGCACCAGATCGAACACTCACTGATGAAGAAGTCGATAGTTTCATTAGTAAGATCGAAAACGACGTCTTTGAAAAATTTGCCGCCAGATTGCGAAAAAAGGAGTAAGATTGGACGAGTTGAGCAAACTTGAAGAGAAATTAGATACACTGATTTCTTTAATTAACGAACTTAAGCAAAAGGTTGAAGATTTTGAGAAAAAAAATAACCAGCTTAGGTCTCGCGATCAGCAAATAAAAGAGAAGGTTGATCGGTTGATTGGAAAAATCGACAACCTTTTCATTTAAGGGGATATTTTGAAAAAAACGGAGGTTGTTGTAACAATCTTTGGAAATGATTATCGAGTCATTTCTGACGATTTGAACCCTGAACGAATAAAGGAAGTTGCTGAAATAGTGAATAGTAAGATGAAAGAAATCCACCGAGAGTTTCCTCTGCCATCAACAACAAAAATCGCTGTTTTGGCTTGTTTGAATTTGGTGGATGACTTTCTGCAACGTGAGGATCAGCAGACAAAGAAGATTAGCGAAACAGAAGAAAGGATTAGATCACTAATCCTGAAACTGGACGAAGCTGTTCCTTAATTCGTTCTCTGCCGTGCTCGTGATGGGTATTTAGTCTTGAGCCAACACCCATCTGTAGGGAGCTCAGTTCGGCTATGGGAAATTCTCGTAGTCGACAGGCTCCCACCTTAAACCTGGGTTCAGAGACTTTTGCCCACACGACACAGGCGGGGACGTTTAATTTGATAGTTTTATTTATGAAAGTTAGGGGTAGCCATGATATTACCAGAAATAGTCATCAGCATCGGCATTGCTTTTCTTGCCATTGCTTTAGTCATTTATTTTTACATAAAATTTGGTAAAACCAAATTGAGTAATGCCTCTCTCGAAGCATCAAAAATGATCGAAGAGGCAAAAAAAGAAGCGGAGAACTACAAAAAATCCTCTGAAATAACTGCCAAAGAACAGTGGTATCAGGAAAAGCTAAGGTTTGAGAAAGAAACTGCTTCCAAAAGAAAAGAAATTGAAAAAGCCGAAAAGCGCTTTGTTGAAAAGGAAATAGTTTTAGGACGGCGTGAGCACCTCATCGTTGATAAAGAGAAAGAGCTTCTGACAAAAGAACACAACCTTCAAAATAAAGAGCGGATCATCCACGCAAAATCAGAGCGTTTTGACCAAATGATAAAAGAACAGAATATCGCCCTCCAAAAAATCGCCAATCTATCAAAGGAAGAAGCCAAAAATGCACTAAAGAAGAACCTTGAAGCAGAAGCAAGACACGAAGCTGCAGCATTGATAAATCAAATCAAAGATGAAGCTAAGGCTAATGCCGAAATCACTGCGCGCGAAATAATCATGCAGGTAATCCAGCGCTGTGCTACTTCCCATACTGCAGAAACAACGATTTCGGTAGTTGGTATCCCTTCTGATGAAATGAAAGGACGCATTATCGGTCGGGAAGGTAGGAATATTAGGTCGTTTGAGAACCTTACTGGAGTTGAAGTTATTATTGACGATACACCTGAGAGCATTTCTCTTTCATGCTTCGATCCAATCCGGCGCGAAATCGCCCGTATGGCAATGGAGAAACTAATCTCTGACGGTCGGATACATCCAACCAGAATTGAGGAAGTCGTCAATGCATCACGCACTGAACTTGATACGCTAATAAAGAACACGGGGGAAGATGTGATTATGGAAATGGGCATTATCGGTATTGCCCAAGAGATCATCAGATACCTCGGCAGAATGAAATACCGTACGAGTTACGGTCAAAATCTTCTTCAGCATTCCAAAGAAGTCGCTAACCTCTCTGCACTCCTTGCTCAGGAATTAGGTTTGGATGTAACGGTTGCGAAACGGTCTGGATTACTTCATGACTTGGGTAAAGTAGCTGATAAAAACATCGAAGGTTCACACGCTCACGTAGGTGCTGAAATTGCAAAAAAATTCGGTGAAAACGAAATCGTTGTCAATTCAATTGAAGCACACCACGAAGAGATCAAACCATCCTCACCATATGCGGGGATCGTGGAAATAGCGGATTCAATCTCTGGTTCTCGACCTGGTGCGAGACGCGAGACCATTGAGGCATACGTCAAACGCTTGAATACACTGGAAGAGCTTGCGTCTTCTTTTGATGGTGTAGAAAGAGTCTTTGCCATACAGGCGGGACGAGAAATTAGAGTGATTGTCCAGCCTGAAAAAATATCTGATATTGAAGCTGAAAATCTCGCTCAGGAAATCGCCCGTCGTATTGAAAAAGAAACGCAATACCCTGGACAGATTAAAGTCACGCTAATACGAGAAAAAAGAGTAGTTGAAATAGCGAAGTAGTAAAAAAGCAGTATCATTACATTCGCAGTATTGCCCCGCCACTCTTTAATGGCGGGGCTTGCAGTATCGTCACCACAGGACTAGCAGTATCGCTTCCAGCTCGCCCTGTAAAAAGAAGTTGTACGGGGTCATTGTCCGACTTACTGTAGTCCTGAGTTGTATGTCGAAGGGATCGGGCAATCCAGCTGAATTTCTACTGGTTTATCCGATCAAAACACTATCCCCAGAATGTCGGCACTGAGCGCGACCAGAAAATGTAGTAGAGCACAGGGCAAGAAACTCCTAGCACGCAAACCAAGTATGCCCAGGAATATTCCGGCAAATATCGATCCATAGGCTTCTAATGGTTTCTTTCTATAATGCATAATGGCAAAAGGTATGGTCTGAACCAGGATGCTCGTCTTGCCGAGTTTTCTTTCTAAACCAAAAAGCATAAACCCTCTGAAAAAGAACTCCCAGGTGAACATGTGAAATAACTGTATGCCTTGATACAGCAGAAAATAGTTCATATCTCTTGCCGCCTTGCCGTATAAAGGGTAATAATACTTCATACCGGTGAATTTGAATACAACCAAAAGGATGAGTAACATGATAAGATAAAAAACCGCGACTTCTCTTAGCCATTGCCTAACCCTACCCAAACTTACCCCATAATCTCTGGGTTTGCGTTTGAACAAGAAAAATAACGGAAGCGGTGAAATGCCGTATAATATACCCATAATAATTAACCTATCAAGGAATAACTCCTGGCGTCCGGAAAACACAAGGTGCATTCTGCGCAGATATATGCCGAACAAAAGGATAAAAGTAGAGTAAACTATAATAACAACCGTTTCAAAATCCAGCTGTCTGATTTCTTTGATATATTGTTTTATCATATCTTAGCATATTGAATCCTGTGAGAAAATCAAGTCCAGGATTATGGATTATCCAATCGAGTTGGATAATGACAATACAAAAAAATAAAATGTCATTGCGAGAACCCTGAGTTTGTCGAAGGGGACGAAGCAATCTCAGATTATAGTTAGCGATTATCACTTGATTTTCCAAAAATTCCATTTACAATATAGCGTGACCATACTGTTTACCATATTGCTTCTCACGCAGCCCCCAAGAGAAACCAATCCGCTGAAGATCCTTATCAATACAGGCATTACTATCCATCAAAAAGTTGTGGCACCAACCCAGGGCGATGTCTGTAACTTCACGCCATCATGCTCAAGATTCAGCAGAAAAGCGTTAAAAAAATATGGTGTCATCTGTGGGTCGTTAATGGCAGCTGACCGTCTTATGCGCTGCAATCCCTGGGCTGTAGAGCATGTTAACACCTATTA
>JBARXC010000033.1:0-4659 GCA_049647125.1 bacterium
GGTATGATGATACTCTATTATATGGGCAAGACCAGAGGTGATGCATTGATCGGACTTTTGTCAAGAACGTTTCTGCGTAGGATCTTTCCGTTAAAAATGATTGAGAGAGCAAAGGCAGAATTTGTCAAACGCGGCGATTTGATTGTTTTATTGAATCGTTTTTTACCGGGAATGAGGGCACCGCTGTGCTTTGCTGCTGGGATTGTTAAAATTAATAGAAAGAAATTCTTTTTGTACAGTTTGGTGAGTGTTTTGGTATGGAATTTTTTCTTGATTATGGTTGGGTTTTACGTCGGTTCGACCTGGCATGCAGCGGCAATTTTTTTGAAAAATTATAACATAATTGTAGGATTGATACTTATCGCATTCCTTACGATTTTTACGATTGTTTACTTTCGGAAAAGAAAAGACAAGGGATATTAGAAGCTTATGGTGGCGGACCTGAATACCAGATTCTAAAACGGCGGGTTTCTGACCAATCAGTATGCCAGGTCCATCCTGGACTCGATGCCTTTACGCGCCAAAAATGGTCTCCTAAGCAGGATCTAGTGAAGATGCTGTCGAGTGTATTGTAGGATAATTCATATATCCTGGTTAGTGTATCATTGAACGTTGATTCCGAAGATATATGGAATTCGTAATATTCAGCATCTATAATTGCGTTCCAAATAAAATCGATTTGAATTACATCCAGACCGGGTACGTTAGTTAAAACGTAGCCAGTATCATCCGGCGGTGAAACAAGTCTTGGTGGATTAGGCGGCGGAATCAAGGTATCTGGTTCAGGAGCAAATTCATACGGGTCTTTGCATCCTGGATTGGTACTGAATAGCGCAGTAATGAAAAGAATAAGGAATCCCTTTATTGCAAATTGCAGATGACTTATTATTGTTTGCTTTTTTGAAATCATAATCATTTTCATCGTCAGTTATAACCCAACTCTGCCAGTATGCTCAATATCGTGCTTGAACATAGGCCAAGGAGTATTGGCTAAGCATCCAGAACCTTGTATAGCATAAAGTGAAGGTATCCATACACCAGAGCATCCGACATAGATAGTGCCATCAGTGGCAATCGCTGGAGAAGAATGCACGTTGCCCCATGTTTTTGCTTGCCATCTCACTGTGCCATCATTAGAGAATGCATAAAGATTATCGTCATGTGAACCCACATATATTGTATTGTCCGAGCCAATTGCTGGTGAGGATGCTATGATATCGCCTGTTCGAAAACGCCATTTCAGTGTACCATCTGGATTTAGAGCGTAGAAGTAATGGTCCCAGGAACCTACATAGATCGTGCCGTCGGTACCTATTGCGGGCGATGAATTCACCGCGTCTCCTGTTTTGTAGCGCCATTTCAAAGTGGAGTCTGGATTGAGTGCATAAAGATAATGGTCATCTGAGCCAAAATAGATAGTGCCATCGGTCCCGACCCCAGGGGATGATGTTACATAACTGCCTGTTTGGTAGCGCCATAGTAATGTCCCATCAGGGTTCAAGGCGTACAAGGAACAATCCCAGGAGCCGACATAAATCGTGCCATCTGAGCCGATCCCTGGTGAGGATTGGACCGGAGCATTGGTCAAATATCGCCATTTAAGTGACCCGTCTGGGTTGAGTGCATATAGATAACAATCTCGCGAACCTATATAAACAGTACCATCAGAACCAATTGATGGCGAGCAGTCAACATTATTCTCTGTTAGATAGCGCCACATCAGCGAGCCATCTGGATTGAGTGCGTATATGTAATCGTCGATCGAACCAAAGTATATTGTGCCATTCGACCCGATTGCTGGTGAAGATTCAATACCATCGCTTGTTGCATAACGCCAGGCTAATGTTCCATCAGGATTGAGCGCATAGAGATATCCGTCGTATGAACCGACATAGATTGTGTTGTCCGAGCCGATCGCCGGCGAGGATTTAACAATACCGCCGGTTTCATAGCGCCATTTTTTTGTACCGAGGATACTTACAATGACGCTTATCGTATCCGAAATACCTTCTCGTCCGTATTCATCATAAGCTTTTGCGAAAATAGTGTGTGATGAATTATTCGCAAAAGAAGCAGTCTGCCACGGGTAGACATATGGTTCTGAAATAGTCGTAAATTCAGGTAGATTATCAATGAATATTTCTACATATTCAATGTGTTCTTCTGTTATGACCTCAACGACAATATCTACTGTCCCGCTGATTATTGACCCGTCAGCCGGACTGGTTATCTGGACTTCTGGAGGTTCTGCATCAGAACATCCAGTTAATACAGAAGAGATAGTAAGACCAAATATCAGAAGTATTGTTAATTTTCTTTTTTTCATATAAATTCTTCGCTACTTAAAGTTTACTGAAATACCAATCCTTGCCCTTCTTGGTGCGGAATTGGCATTGACCCAGTCATCAGTCGCAGCAACTGCTGCTCGGTAAGCATTGAATTCCTCTGGCGGAGTTATCAGTCCGTCGTGGTTAAAATCAGCCGCCGGGTTATAATAATAACTAGTTATTGGAATATAATCATTGAATTCCTCTTTCCTGATGCTTTCCAAAGATTGAAATACACCGTGTTGCGCTATGTCATACCGCGCATCCAGGACATTTATGATCTCCAAATTCGTATTTAAAGAGATTTTGCCGATTTTGAATGATCTTAAAACAACACAATCAATGCTTCTTCGAAAAGGTAGTCTTACGATATTTCTTTCTTCATACTTACCTTCAGGTCCAGGTGGGGTATAGGGAAACCCTTGGCCAATATGACCAAAAACATATAAGTCTGTTTGTAATGGAAGATTGAACAATCCCTGGATGAGAATCCGGTGGCGTTGGTCAAAATCCATGTAATATTCTTTTGCTTCAGGTACGTAGCTTGTATCAAGTTTGATGATATCATATACTTCATTGGCATACGAACTTGTGCCTCTTGCCCAGGAGAGCGTATAGGATATTTTGCCGGTGAATATTGGATTTGCGAATTCCAAAATTGTTTCGATCCCTTTGATATTAGCATATTCAACATTGAAATATTGTACATAAGATCTGGGAAGGGCAAGAACATAACGAGTTCCAATAAGGTCAGATACATCTTTATAAAATGTATTTATTGTAGCGCTGAGGTTCTGGCGTATTGCACCTTGCAGCCCGATTTCATAACTCATTGTTTTTTCTGGTTTCATATCAGGGTTACCAAATGGTGGAGGTAGTATTGAGCGATACAGCCATGGCAGGAGTTGATAGCCGCTGTACATGTAATCATACAGAGGTGGCTGAGCATACCGTCCGACATTGGCTCTAAACAAAAATCTGTCAGTAACCATAAATGAGAAGCCAATACGCGGTGAAATAATTACTTTTGGTTCAATCCCCTCTACATCACTTGAGAAATAATCGTATCTGCAGCCGACTTTGGCATATAAACCTTTATAATCAATATTATCCTGTAGAAATACAGCGTACTCAGTAGGATTATATTGATATTCGTCTGTGATTGGGTTTAAGGTATCATTACTTAAAAGGTAAGTAAAGTTTTCCAAATCGTGATATGCATATTCAAAACCGGTATTAACTTCGTGATATTTATGGACTTGCACGACAGCTTTTGCATGGGTTTTCAATGTATGGGATGATTTATCCTGGTACGTATGGTAAGTAGTGGGTTCTTGGAACCAATGCTTGGTATGGACACCAAATGGATTCTTGCTGCCATACGTAGTGAATTTATAGGTGAAGTAATTGCGAAATCCAAAATCTTCGAAAAGCCCATAATGACCAGGTTCGCGCACACCGAAGATTCGTCGTGTGTACAGTCTGCTCAAGGTTAGATTGAGAAATGTTCGCGAATTAGGCAGAAAGTTTATATTTAGAGCCTGTAAGTTGCCTTTTCTCAGGTCTGAGCGATAATTATCATATAGGAATCTGAATTTTCCTGGAGCGTAACGGTCAAATTGAGTTCGTGATAAAACACTGCTTATGTTTAGCGTAAGTTTGCCTGAAGGTATGTAAAACCACTTTCCGTACAACGAATAATCATCCCTTTGTTTATGGGGCAGTTTGTAGAGTTTTGGATCCCAGTCATCAGTATGCATGATGTCGAGCGAGACAAAACCTTTGAACTTCTGCGCTACGGGCAGATGAACTGCAGACTGCACATTCTCGTATCCGAAATCATAATAAAATGGCATAACTCTTTCTGTCTTGGCATAGACCTTTGTCTGGAAATGGTCGGCAGGACGTTCAGTAATTAAATTAATAACCCCGGACATTGTCCTGCCATATTCCACATCAAAACCACCGGGCATGAAAATTATCTCGTCAATAATACCCTTTGATATATTTATTGCCGGATCACCGGTCTGGGGGTCAATAATCGAAACATTGTCAATCATATAAAGGACTTCAGTCGCTCTGCCACCGCGCACATGGAGCGCCGTATCAAGATTCGCCACTGAAGCCTGAAACGCAATAAGCGATATTGTATAGTCTATAGGCAAAGCTGCGAGTTCGTCTTTTCTAATAATATAGGTTGTGCCAGTCATGTCTTTTTTTACGAACGGGGTCTTACTGATAATAGTAATGGGTTCCATTTCAATTGGTGCTTGCGTGAGGATAATCTTTAAGCGTGCAGTCTGGTCGATTTCAACGATGACATCTTTGATCT
>JBARXC010000034.1:0-2786 GCA_049647125.1 bacterium
GGACAGGCAAAGAGGGGATAGTTGGAGAGATCGGACGTGCTAAGACAGACATAATCAAAGATGGTGGTTCAGTGTTTGTTCATGGTGAATATTGGAATGCGATCAGTGAGAAAAAAATTAAGAAAGACAGCACGGTAAAGGTCATTAGTGTTAAAGAAATGGTATTAAATGTTGAAGAAACAGAATCGAAATAAAACTAATGTTCGTTTTCTGTCTCGTTACAGTTTTTGAGTCTTCTCTCTTTCCGCAGAGCATTTTATCTGAGCATCAATTTAATCCAGCAATACTCTACGAACAACAATTTGGAATAATTGCGAGCACGGGTGTGAATTTTGGTTTATCTGAATTGAAAACATATTCTCTCTACTCACAAATTAAATCATACAGCATATGTATCACAACGTTCGGTAATGAACTTTATAGAGAAAACATAATCGGATTAGGATTTGGGTTTCCTTTTACTAAACATGCTGCTGTTGGTTTTAATATCTTTTTGCTCAATTATTCGATTAAAGACCATTGCAGCCATTATGGTTTTTCACTGAGGTTTGGAGCGCTCTTCCAGCACGCACCTTTTGAATTAGGAGCGTGGATTAACAATATCAACGTGCCTAAGTTTTCTGACATCGATTATGTTCCGCCAAACTATTCGATACAATGCGGATTTCGTGCGGCTGATAATGTACTATTTAATTTTTCAATACGGGGGGTTGAAACAGATTTGCCATTTTTTAATATTGCTACGCATTATTCCCCCTATAACATCGTTGAATTAGCACTCGGTGTGAATACTGAACCCCTGCTCCTCGAGTATGGACTAAAAATCCATCTCGGTGATTTATGTCTCAGTTATGCCGGAAACCATCATCGCCAGCTTGGTTTATCGCATAGATTGAGTGCAGGTTTCGGTTTATGATTTTACTCTTGTGCTGTATATGCTTACTCGGTGATGCTACGATATTCGAATCTGAAGAGGAAAGAGATTTTGAGGTTATTATTGATGATATTGAAAATTTAATTAAGAATCCAATTGAGATAAATACTGCTCGCCTCGAGGACTTGGTGAAAATTCCTTACCTCTCTCCTGTACAATGTTTAAAGATTATCGAGCACCGTCCTTTTAGTAAAATCGATGAACTGCTGAGTATTCCAGGAATCGACAGGGACGTTTTCGAAAAAATAAAACCATTAGTGACAGTCGGACCAAAAGCATTCAGTTTCGAGAAACTTACCACACGAATGCGCGTGATGACACAGATACCTCATGAACAGAGTTCAGAACGCTACTATACAAAATCACAGTGCATTTTCAGCAACTATAATATCTTTCTCGTTACTGAAAAGGATCCCTATGAAAGTTCTTTTGTTGATTATTACTCAGCAGGTATTATAATTAATGATAGGAAATGGAAATTTGCCTTTGGAAAATATAATTTAGATTTAGGCACAGGAGTAGTGCTTTCACCGATTGGTTCTTTTTTCACCACAACAGACTTTCGTGTTATGATGAACGAACGGGGCATATTACCGTATACATCAAGTTTGGAAAATAGTGGTTTTTTTGGTGCCGCATTTTCTGATTCATTTTTTGTAAAATACACTGTTTTTTATTCCAATCAAAAAGTTGATGGTAGAATAGACTCTCTCGGTTTTGCCCGCTCATTCTATGAATCTGGGAACCATACTGATTCTTCATCGCTGAGTCGAAAGGATAGAATTAATGAAGAAATCCTGGGTTATGACCTGAGGTATCGCTTCTCAAATCTATTGATTTCAAACCGATCATACAGATGTGTCTACAGTCCTGCCTTTGTGTGTGACGATTCTTTCGCCCAATTCTATGGAAATAAATTCTGGATTTCTGCAGTCGGACTGAATTACTACGGTGATCAATTTGTCGTGTTCTCGGAGTGGGCGCGCTCTTTTAATAACCGTATTGGTGGACTTTTTGGATTTAGTGGGTTCTTTCCCTATTTTGATTTCAACCTCGCTGGGAAGTATTTCCCTCTCGGCTTCTATTCGCCAAAAGGGGTAGAGGCAGATGATAATTATTTTGGTGGTACCTTAGATATCAGTCATCATTCCAAATTAATCAATCTTGGAACGACGGTAACCTTTGATAATAAGGTCGAAACAGATTCTGCAAAGTATGGGTTACGCGTTAACCTCGAAAAGAATTATGGTATTATCAATGCAAAGTTTCAGATACGGTGGCGATTTACCAAAGAGATGATGGATTTGTCGGGTGCGCGGGTTTTTCTTCGTATCACACCAATAAAAATCATCTTTTTTGATCTGAGGTTAGAAGAAAAGCATGTATATGATTCTAATGAATTAGATAGAGGAATTTTCGGTGCTATTGAGGCGGGTCTGCAGCTAAAAAATTTACAATTCAGAGTGAGGTATGGTCTATTCAATACGGATTCTTACGCCTCCAGAATTTATGTTTATGAAATCGATTTGCTAGGCATTATAAATAACCGTATGCTCTATAACAGTGGTCATTACGGCTTTATCTTTCTCAGTATCAAACCAATAGAAAGAATTACTACGACATTCAAATATTCACTTATGCATAGAGATTCTGATACAACAACACAAATTGGATGTCAAATTGATGTGCGGCTTTAACATCTTTCGATTACCTCATGGGAGTATTTAACCCGTATGTTTGAATGGTTATCGTCGCGAGAACCACTACTCGTGTATACATTTTTGGTATTCAACGCACTTTTTGAGAGTCTCTTTCCGCCATACCCATCTGATGCCTTTGTTCTGGTTTTTGC
>JBARXC010000035.1:0-8400 GCA_049647125.1 bacterium
GGTTCAACAAATAAATAAACTACAAAAGCAACTTGACTCAGCCTATCATAAAAAGTATAATGCCCTGTTCAATTATGAACAAGAATAGTAATATCACTCGGGGTAGATTTTATTTTGATTAAAGACGCACCTCCCTCTATTGTCATTGCCCGATTTAATCGGGCAATCCAGAGATATTTCATTATTTTAATTGATTATCCGGTCAAGCCGGATAATGACAAAACAGTGGGTCATTGCGAGTCCTGAGAGTATCGAAGGACGCGGCAATCTCAAGATTTCTCCCAACACTACCTTCTTTTTAGTACAATCAGTTCCCTCGTTCCTTTGGGGAGAAACCACCTGAACATTCCCTCTTCTTTGAAAAAGGGGATAGCCCATCAACAAATCCCCCTCCCTTCAAGGGAGAGACCTACTAATAATTCCCTCTCCCTTTGGGAGAGGGAAAAGGTGAGGGAGATATATTCTTATCACAATAAACCTCTTGTTGTTCCACCTGTCATTCCCCGGTTTAACCGGGGAATCCATCTATATCTTACAGCGTCATTGCGATCCCCACACCCTTGTTAAAGTGTGGGGAGAAGTCACCTGAACATTCCCCCTCTTTTGAAAAAGGGGAGGGTGAATATAGTTTTCTTACAATGAAACCCTCGATAAACTCAGGGTTCTTAATTCCGCAATCACATCAGAGATTTCAAAGAACATTAAGGAAACCCTTCGATAAACTCAGGGTCCTCAATTCCGCAGTCAAATGTAAAATTTGAACGGAATTGGGATGCGCCTGAAGGGATTTGTCTCGTACAATACGAAATCTTCGATTTCGACTATTGTACGAGGATCCCGTTTCCTTTATGTTTATTTCATCTAATGATTGAAACGGGAAACCCCCAGCCTACGGATTCTCACTGATCTCGAATCTTGCGAAGAGCAAGGTGAGAGAGAAGTCCGTCGCCAGGCTCCCTCGTTTGTGCTCGGGATGCTGAATTTTGCAGCTACATTAAAATGTAGGCAAAGTTCGCACGCGCCTGAAGGGATTTGAACCCCCAGCCTACGGATTCGAAGTCCGTCGCTCTATCCGATTGAGCTACAGGCGCATATAGCTTTGCGGGAACGACCCCTAATTTTGGTCCACTTTTGGTCCACTTTCTTCCGGGGGTTTTTTCGGCCTGGATTTCATTAGCCTGCGTAGGTGTTCTTCATTCGGCTCGCCATAGCGCATCGTGGTTGTGATATCACGGTGGCCCATAATCTTGGCAATCGAAGGCAGGTCCCAACCTTCGCTCTTAGCATCTGTTCCGAAAAGATGCCGGAGATCATGGATGCGCAGATTCGTAATACCCGCACGTCGTTTTGCCGCTTGAAAAGCCGTCTTGAACGAAGAACGTCGTTGGCCATCTTCTCCTGGAAAAATGTACTTCGAGGTTGCCTTCTGCTTGCGTCGCACCAAGATATTGTAGAGCGTTTCATTTATGTACACGGTCCGACCCTCGCCGATCTTGCTGTCGGGTATCCGTATCTCCGAGTTCTCAAGGTCGATATCTGACCATGTGAGCCCGAGGATACCGTGGGCTTTCTCGCCGGAGCGTATCCCGGTGAAGCGCGCAACCATCAGGAAATCCCGGAGCTCAGGATTCGCCGCTGCGATCAGTCGTTGCCATTCATCAGGGGGGATCGGACGCTTGCGTTTTTTCACCTTGAGCATGGGGAATTTTTCCAGAGGATTACGATCGAGCAATTGCCACTCATATACTGCAAGATTAACAATACGCTTGAGCAGGGCGATTTCCTGGTTCACCGAATACGCAGATACTTTCTTCTTCTTGGACACGCCTTTGATATACAGGCCACCGTTTAAACGCGCGGTACGGTAACGACGCACTTTTTCACGGAACGTACTTTCATCAATCCGAGTACCTCCAAAGAAGACACGCAGAAATTTGATACTCGTTTCATCACGCATGCGAGTCGATGGCTGCTTCTCAGGCCATTCTTCCTTTTTATAGCGTTCCCATAAGTTTTCAAAGATCACGCGCTGTTTGGGACGATGGATCTTTTCTTCAATAACGAAGATGATCTTCTTCTTTTCCCTTTCCGCTTCGGTTTCATCCGTCGTCCTGAGGCTGTAATGCCAGCGCTTGCCTCGCCAGGAATAGCGAACATACCAGATTCCGTCTTCACCACGCTGGTAAAGATATATTTTTGGTATTTTCATCTATTCCTCCATACCCTTAGTATATGCAGCAGGGCCTGTCAGTCAACAATTTTCCGCGTACTGCACACGCGCGCCGTGCGTTTGTTCTGCGTACTTATTTCTTTGATCTCTTCGATTCGCGCGTCGAGATCAAGTTTGTCGAATAAGACCCTGCTGCCTAGTTTGAAACCTGGCAAGAATCCTGTTTTGCGATAGCGATAGACTGTTTTGATACTGATACGATACTTGTCTGCAACCTGTTTCGCATCAAGATACCTGCCTTTTAGATCCTCATTATGCATTTTATAACTCCTTTAGATATTTTTGTACTGTGTACTGCATTTTTGTCAATTTCTTTCACAAGCTTCATACTTAATTTTACGCTCCAAAAGACCAATCCGCAAGTGTAGTTTATTACACAAATATGAAAAAACTGTCTATGTGTTGATATATATAGACCTGCGGCGATTCAACATCTTTATTCTCTTTCCTGATTTTGCGTCACTTTGAGTTAAAACGGCAAAAGTGTATTTCTTAAACAGGATAAGTTCATTGACAAATATTCGAGTTCTTATATAATTAAATGGTTTGATACGCTATGTCCGCTGGTGTGCATGTCCGCCTCTGCGTGTGGTGGATGGCGGAAGAAGGTACTGTGTCCTTCGACATATTGGTTTGGAGGCAAGTACCTTTTTTGTTGATTTTATTTCAACGCTTGAAAAATATTGACTTTAAGATATTTTGGGACATAATAAAAGAAACATCGTATAGAGGAGAAAAATAAAGTAATGAATAGAAACCGGAGCGGAAAGATTAATGCTTTAAATAAACAATGGTTACACCCAGGTGGTAAATTACGAGAACTCGGACCTGAATCTCTATCCGATAGTGAACTACTCTCAATTCTTATTTCCACAGGGATAAAAGGCAAGTCCGCCGAAAAAATAGCTGAGGAAATTCTCGCGAAATTTGGTTCATTTAAAGGTATGGCAAATCAACCTTTAGATAAATTCTTACGATTCAAAGGTCTCGGTGATGTTAAGATCATTCGTATCGCAGCAGCTTTTGAGATAGCACGCAGAATTGTAAGAGAGGTCATAAGTGAGCAAGAAAAGTAAGATTAAAGGCAAATTAACTCGTATATCAAGTCCATTTGATACAACATCGCACAAAACCGAATGGACCTGTGCTGCCAAGGTTGCCGGATGGATAAATGACATTATTAAAGAAAAGAACATTCCATTCGGACAGGCAGAGGTTGAAACAACCACGTACGTTGATCGTAAACGCGTGGACATTGTAATTTATGAAGCACCAAAGAGTGATAAAATACTATGTGTTATTGAAATGAAACAGCCCTATTTCAGTGCCTTTGATGAAAACGAGCTCAAAGAACCTGCACACAAAAAAGCTATCAAACGCAAGACAAAGTATTTCGTCACATCAAATTTCAAAGAATTTATCTGGTGGTATACAGAAAGGGTGACTGCGAATCTCTCTATCGAAGAACAACTCTGTGAAAAATACGCCCTTTCTGAGATCGAGAATCTTGATTTAATCGAAGAACCTCGTTATAAAAACAGAATTCTTTCCGGACTCCAACGTTTTCTAACTGACCTTTACGAGATTCACACTGGCAAAAAACCAGAGCCCAAACATCCTTTGGATGAAATACTGATATACCTTATACACGTTAGTATTAAGCGATTGAGTAATTACTATCGCCAGATTATCGATGATTTCTGTCATGAAAATACGGAATTTCGTAGCAAAATCGAAAAATGGTTTGCTGAACAGCAATGGGATTTTTTCCATCAGCCAGCTGATTACGAAAAAGCTGCAAGACAGGCAGCCTATTTATTGGTCAACAAAATACTTTTCTATAACCTTCTGCAGGCAAAAAGACCTGAAAAACTAGATCCATTGAGCATTCAAGAAGACCTTACAAAAGGAGGTCTTCTCCAAAAGATTTTACAAGGCTATTTTAGTTGTGTCCTGAACGAGATAGATTATGAAACGATATACTCGACCGACTTCATTGATCAGACTGCATTTCCAGATAGAAAGGAAGTTGTGGATGAAATCAAAGGTTTAATTCGCATATTAAACCACTATGATTTTTCTAAGCTCGGCTTTGATATAATTGGCAGAATATTTGAACGGCTCATTCCCGCAGAAGAAAGACATAATTTAGGCCAGTATTTCACCAACGCATATGTCGTTGATATTATACTCAAATTTTGTATGCATCATGAAAAAGACAGGGTGCTTGATCCGTCATGTGGTGCTGGTACGTTTCTTGTGCGGGCATATAAACACAAACAGATAATGAACCAGATGTTAAAACACGAGGAAGTTTTAAAGACCTTATGGGGTGTTGATATTGCGAAATTCCCTGCACACCTTGCGACCATAAACTTAGCCATCAATGACCTGAGCGTAGATGAAAATTATCCTTTTATCATTAAAGAGGATTTTTTCAACCTTCACTATGGTGGAAAAGATGAATTCAAAGAGGAAACGCGAAAGAAGGAGGTTGCGGGTCTTGGGGATAAGAAGATAAAGATACCCTATCCCAAAATAGTGGACTGTATAATAGGCAATCCACCATATACCCGACAAGAGGAAATTCCCGAAATTGCTGGAGAAGATTACAAAAAGAAACTCATTCAATCAGCCCTCTATGATGGTCAAACAAAACTTGCAAATATATCAAAGAGAGCTGGCATCCATGCTTATTTTTTCATACATGGCACGAAATTTCTTAAAGATGACGGGTATTTTGGTTTCATAGTATCCAACTCATGGCTTGATGTCGACTACGGCAAAGGATTGCAGGAATTCTTTTTGGAGAATTACAGAATCGTAGCGATTATCGAATCGAAAGTCGAACGATGGTTTGAACAGGCGGACATAAATACCTGTATAGTCATACTGCAGAAGTGCCGTAATAAACAAGAAAGGGATAATAATCTGATACGTTTTGTCTACCTGAAGAAGAAATTGAATGAACTTATCCCCGCAGCACAGGATATGTGGGAAAAACAGGTAGAGAGGCTTAGTGTTATTGAAAATATCAAGAGGACCATTTTAGCGCACGATGAATTCTATGAAAATGAGGATATGCGAATTTATCCTAAATTGCAGGAAGAACTATGGGATGAAGGCTATAATGTAGAAGAACGAAAATACATTGGTTCAAAATGGGGTAAATACTTAAGAGCACCGGCAATTTTCTTCAAGATATTAGAAAAAGGAAAGGATAAACTTGTACCGTTGAAACAATTGGCTGATGTACGCTTTGGTATAAAGACAGGTGCAAATGAGTTTTTCTATCTCACTGAAGCAGTAATACAGCATTGGAAAATTGAGATAGAGTTCTGGATGCATAAAGATAAAAAAGGCAAATGGGTACCGAATTACGTCATCAAATCACCCCGTGAGTGTAAGTCAATCATCATAAAGCCCGAAGACTTGAAATACCGCGTCTTAATGATCCACGAAGATAAACAAGATCTGATAGGAACGAATGTTTTGAAATATATCAAGTGGGGTGAAAGACAGGGTTTTCATAAGAGACCAACATGTGCATCCCGTGAACCAAATAGAAATTGGTACGATCTCAGCGAAGATATTAATGATATTATAGCATTTCCTGAAAGAATTAGATTACGACATCTTGTTTTCCATAATATTTCTAAGGTGACTTTAAATAAAAATCTTTATGGTGTTAAACCCAATAGAGAAGAATTGCCAAAGCTCATTGCAGTGATATTAAATTCTACATATACTGCATTCAACTTAGAAATATTCGCACGCCAACCAGGCGGTGGCGGTGGTCCGTTAGATATTGATGTTTATGTTGCCGATGATGTATTGCTTCCAAAATTGTCCATCTTGAAAAAATATAAAACAAAAATTATGGCTTTACCACTGCTTACTAGACAAATAGAGAATATATTCCGAGAGCTTGGTGCTTCCTCAGCAGAAAAGGTGTCTTTGGAGAATATCAAACGTGATCGCCGTGAATTAGATAGAATAGTCATGGGCGATATTTTAGGACTTACTGAAGAGGAGCAGCTCGAAGTCTATAAGGCAGTGATTGATTTAGTAAAATCCCGCATTGAAAGAGCAAATAGCTTTGGCAAGGGGAAAAAACTTAAAGATGGGGTTGATATTGAATTGTTCATTAAAACCATCAAAGAAAAGATTGGGGAAGACACTTTGGGTAAATACTACCGCAAGAACGTTATTAAATCAAAAATATCAACCAGAACAGTTCATTTACCACCAAAAACACCTATGCTGAAAATTGAGAAAGAAATATTTGGTTTCCGATTAATATCAGGTAAAAAAAGCGTCGATTGCAAAGTGGAAGAGGCAGCAGAATATTTGATGATTTTTGTCGAAGCTGGTTTGGATAAAGTAAAAATACCAAAAAATGAATCAGATTTAAAACGAGTTCTTCCAGAACTACAAAGAATCAAGCAAAAAACTGACGAAATTATTGAATCAGATATTGCCACTATTATTAACGTCAAACTACGTTCCAAACTCGAACACCTCATCTGGCAAGAGGTGATGAAATAGGAATCTGGGCATTGGCTGTTGAACAGGAAACGGAGTGATTTTTCTATAAATTTTTAAAAAAAGGGAAGGAATATGCGTAAAGTAATTTTATGTCGAATCGGCTGGATGACATATTATGAAGGCCCTAAGTCTGATGACCCTAAGCCAAAAGGTGGAGGGTCATATAATGTAAAGCATACTGGTCTTGAAGCTTATAATTTTAAAAAAATAAATAAACGATTTTTTGGATACGTAACAACCCCTGGTTACAAACTAAATTTACGTCGAATTGATCCTACTGTTAAGGAAAATACCTTACGTAACGTATTGGTTATTTTCATCGCTACAAAACCCAAAAAAGGAGGGCAGGTAGTTTTAGGTTGGTATAAAAACGCAAAATTATTTGATGTGGAACAAGAGGACAATGCTGGACAACGCGATAGTTTCCGTTACAATATGGTAGCTTCAATTAAAGATGCAGTTCTTTTACCAACATATTTAAGAACTTTCAAAGTACCAGCTGGGACTGGAGGAATCGGACAGGCAAATGTTGCCTATTTTCTTAATGGCGATGGGATTGCTAAGAAACTTCCGTGGTTCAATTCGTTACAGGAGTATATTGACACATATGATGGTGTAAATCTAATTACTGATCCAGAAGCAGAATTCATGGAGGAATTACAAGATATTCTTGAAAAAAAAGAAGCTAAAAGAGCTGGGCAAGGTTTTTTAATTTCGGGTCCGATTAGAAAGGCAGTTGAAAAAAGAGCAATGATATGTGCAACAGATTATTATAAGGGAAAGAAATATCGAGTCGAAGATGTTTCTAGTAAGAAATCTTATGATTTACTATGTGTCAAGGATAAAGATATTATGCATGTGGAAGTCAAAGGCACCCAAGGTAGGTGTGAAAGAATTTTCGTGACACGCAATGAGGTAAAGCACGTGCTTAAGTACAAAAACAACACCGCTTTATTTATACAATACAATATTAAAGTTAATTGTCATGGCAGAAAAATCAAAGCTGTTGGTGGTATGTTTAAAACAATAAGTCCCTGGAAAATCAAAAAATCCAGACTAAAAGCTTTAGGTTATGTTTACGAGCTGTAAAATCCTAGTATCGGACATGACATGTGGTTTGTAAATCTCTATATCGGTGTAACTGACAATACCTGGTTCAATAACATGCAGTATATGAAACCAGATGAAGTCAATTTCTGGTAGCCGGGTGGTCAGGTACACTTTCTTGCTTTGGATTTTGGAGGATTATTTCTTTTCAAGCTTCAATGAAAGATTGTTATGTTCCAGGCGAAATGGGAGAAAAAGCGCATTTTTTAGTAGAGACATTCTAAGGTTGCTCCCCTTCTTTTTTATACCCCATATTATATAGCTTCCTGCGTTCCAAAGTCAAGCGTTTTTTCTCAGCCCGGCGCTGCAGGATCTCTTCACGTCGGCCCAAATAGACATCCAATGGACTTACATTCTTAAGTGCGGTATGCGGGGTTCGGGCATAGCGCATGATCGCTTCATCGATGCCCTGTTTCAGTTCCTCGGGCGAACAGTAGACCAACAAACACACCTTTTCCTTAATGCTCCGATGAAAGCGTTCGATCTTGCCCTGGGTCTGAGGATGGTACGGCTTG
>JBARXC010000036.1:0-6170 GCA_049647125.1 bacterium
GCGTGTATTAGGGCGTAGTGGCGTGGTGTCATTGGAGTGGTTGCCCAGTGGTGGTGCAAGAGGCTATCGTGTGTACCGAGGGTTGTCGCTTAGTGGTCAGTACAGTTTATTGAGTAGTTATTTAGGTGTGGTGAGTTCTTATGAGGATTATACAGTGCAGCCGGGTGTGGGTTATTATTATTATGTGGTGACTTATGATTCATCGATGAATATCAGTATACCTTCAGATACGGTATGCGGCAAAACAAATAGTATGTATGCCCCGGGCTGGCCGCAAACCGTATATGCAGGGGTTTTTTCATCACCTAATTTTGGCGACATCGATCCTTTTTATCCGGGTTTAGAGATTGTGGTTTGTGGCGACGATGGCTATGTCTATGCATGGCACTATGATGGGTCACCAGTAAGTGGTTCTGATGGTCGACTCTTTAATGCATATGCTGGGAAGATGTGGTCGTCACCCGCAATTGGCGACGTTAATGGCGATGGTCATTGCGAGATTGCCTTTGGCGTTCCGAGAAGCAGTGATAATCTATATATCATTAGGTATAACCCTTTTTATGACGAGGTCTCAGTGGTTCCAGGGTGGCCAAAATCCATAGGCGGTGGTGGTTTGGTTTCTTCGCCAGTGCTTGCTGATATTAATGGAGACGGCGACTTAGAAGTCTTTGCAGTGACTAATTCACCGGCTAATATCTATGCATTTGAGCATAATGGTCATCCCGTGTATGAAGACACTAGTGGCTTACTGGATTCGTTGAGCGGCATTCTACGAGGCACTCCAGCAATAGGCGACTTGAATTGTGACGGCAATCTTGAAATCGTATGTTGTGGTGGCAGTGAATCGTCACGGCTATACGTATGGGACCGATACGGTAATTACTTCCCCCCCTTTCCAGTTATGGTTGAGCCAGACCAGGAATATTCTGTGGTGCTCGGTGATATTGTCGGTGATGAGAACCTTGAAATATGCTTTTACACAGGTAGCCCTTCTAATAAACTGAACCTGGTTGACCACAACGGAAGCATCCTTTGGCAGAAGTCGCTATCAGCCAATTATATTGAGTTATGTCCAGCATTTGGAGATGTGGATAATGATGGAGAAATTGAGGTCATCTTTGGCTACAATGACGGACTTAATCTTGGCATCGCGGTCTTTGATTCTGCTGGTAACTACCTGCCGGGTTTTCCTACACGGGGGCACGATGCTTATCCGCCAATAATCGTTGATGCGAATGGTGATGATATCTTTGAAGCATTGGGCGGCAGCACTGAATGGCAGGTGCATGCCTATGACGGGATAGGACAGCGGGTCCCTGGGTTTCCCATTAAACTGGGCAATCGGATAAATTCGTCACCCGCTGCGTATGACATAGATGGAGATGGTAAATTAGAACTTATGGTCAGTTGCTATGACTTCAAATTTCACGTATTTGATCTTGATGGCAGTTTATTTGATTGGCCCCGATTCCATTATGACCCGCATAATTCAGGGTGGTACAAGTCTGGGTATTATGCTTTACACGAGAATATGAGTATGGACAACATTACTCATTTTGGTTTAGAAGTTTATCCGAATCCATTTAAAAATAGATTAGATATCAGATGGATAGTGGAACATGGAAGACGCAAAGCCAAAGATATGTCCTTAAAGATCTACGATGTTGCCGGGCGTTTAATAAAAGATTTTAATCTATCATCTAATATCAACCATCTAACATCTCCAATCACCTGGCAAGGTGATGATGACATGGGACGTTACGTGCCGAGTGGTGTGTATTTCGTAAAATTCGAGCACAATCAACAAAGCCGGATCGAGAAAATAGTAAAGATTCATTAGATAACAACAAATATACCAGTTGACTTTTCAGCCAAAAAATGTACAATAAAACATAAGGAGGTTTGATGGCTAAGATTAAAGTTGCTATTATTGGTGTCGGTAACTGTGCATCCAGCTTGGTCCAAGGTGTCTACTATTATAGAAAAGCAAAAGAAGGTACGATTATACCGGGTATCATGCATACCCGACTTGGTGGCTATCATATTAGTGATATTGACTTCACTTTTGGTATAGATATCGATAGAAATAAGGTAGGCAAGGATTTAGCTGAAGCCATCTATACTAAACCCAATAACACATATAAGTTCTGCAGTGTTCCGAAACTCAATATTCCAGTTGTCCGCGGCATGGCGCACGATGGTTTGGGATATTACTTGTCCCAGATCATAAAAAAGGCGCCGGGTCCGACCGCAGACGTAATTGGTCTTTTGAAACAGACAAAGACCGATGTTGTCATAAACTTCTTACCGGTTGGCAGTGAAGAGGCTACAAAATGGTATGTCGAGCAAATTTTGACTGCGGGTTGTGCTTTAATCAACTGCATACCGGTTTTCATAGCAAGCCAAAAATATTGGCAGGGAAGGTTTATTGAGAAGGGGTTGCCGGTTTTTGGTGATGACATTAAATCCCAGGTTGGCGCGACAATTCTCCACCGTGTTCTTGTCAATCTTTTCAATGATCGTGGTGTCAAACTCGAAAGAACATCGCAGCTAAATGTCGGTGGGAATACTGATTTCTTGAATATGTTGGAGCGATCACGTTTGATTTCCAAAAAGATTTCCAAAACCCAGGCCGTAACCTCCTTATTAAAGTATGACATTGGTGCAGATAATATATATATCGGTCCATCAGACTATGTGGCTTGGCTAAAAGACAGAAAATGGGCACATATGCGTTTAGAAGGTAGAACTTTCGGTGATGTTCCCCTCAATATCGAGTTGAAGCTGGAGGTCTGGGATTCACCAAATTCTGCAGGGGTTGTGATTGATGCAATAAGGTGCGCGAAATTATCCCTCGACAAAAAGCTGAGCGGCGCGATGATTGAACCTTCTAGTTATTTCTTCAAATCGCCTCCTGTTCAGTACCCTGACTATATTTGCCGTGAGAAGACCGAGAACTTCATAAAAAAGTACGGGATGAAGAAAAAGCGAACACGCAAGTAGATTTTCTATGCACGGCGTTCGTCGCGGCGTCTTAATAACCTTTGAAGGAGTCGAAGGTTCTGGTAAGACAACGCAGGCAAAAGGTTTGGTCGATTGGCTCCGTGAAAGAGAAATACCGTATATCTTTGTCCGCGAACCTGGTGGTACAACAGTTGGCGAGGCGATCAGAAGCATTCTCTTGAATCCAGAACATAAAGAAATGCATCAGAAATGTGAGGTATTATTATTCCTTGCGGCGCGTAGCCAACTGACTTACGAGAAAATTCTTCCAGCGATCCAGCAAAAAAAAGTCGTTGTAGCGGATCGGTTTTATGATTCAACTTATGCGTATCAGGTCTGTGGACGTGATCTTTCACTCCGACTAATCTCTATTTTCAATCGTTTTGCGACCGCCGGGATTAAGTCTGATTTGACATTTCTTGTCGACCTTGATATAGCAAAAGGTCGTGCACGGGGTGTCTTTGATGATCGTATGGAAACAGCAGGTAAAACGTATCATCAAAAAGTACGTGAAGGATATTTGAAGCTTGCACACCGAGCCAAGAAAAGGATTAAGATTCTCAATGGTGAGAAACCTTTAGATGATTTGAGGCGTGAGGTAGTTGATTATACAAAGGCTTTCTTAATTAGAAAGGGGTATAAATTATGAAGAAACTGTTGATTTTGTTAATTGGTCTATCCCTGATATGTGGTGTATTTATCGGCAATAGTCTGTGGGCAAAGGCGGATACTTACACACAATTGCGCATCTTCAATAAGATTCTCAAGGAGATCGAGAATAACTATGTTGACGAAGTTCTTACTGACAGTTTGATTAAAGGTGCTATTGATGGGATGATTGCGATTCTCGAGGACCCTCACACTGATTTTCTATCAAAACAAGAGTACGAAGCCTTGATGATTTCAACAAAAGGCGCATTTGGCGGTATCGGCGCTACTATCGGTAAACGTAATGATAAGATTACTGTAATCTCCCCGCTTGGAGGCACGCCTGCATACCGTGCAGGTTTATTACCGGGTGACGCGATTATTGCGGTTAATGATGTACCTACTGAAGGAAAGGGCGTTGATATCGTTGTCCGGGAGATAAGAGGAAAGCCTGGTACTGTAGTTGTTCTATCCATTGAACGGATCATGATCGAGGAACCGTTTGATGTGGAAATCAAAAGGGCGATAATAAAATTGGATGCGGTTCCTTACTATGGGATGTTAGATCACTCAATCGGCTATGTACAACTTGCGGGTTTTTCCCGATCCGCTGATATTGAGCTCAAACTGGCTCTGGATTCGCTCTTTTCCACCGGGGCGGAGAAAATCATCTTTGACCTAAGGTTCAATTCAGGTGGACTCTTGAATGAGGGGATAGCAATCAGCGAGCTGTTTCTCTCTAAAAACAAGGATGTCGTGACGACCAAAGGGAGGTTTGAAGGCGAACGTGTCTTACGTTCCATGAAGTCCTATTCATACGGTAATTTCCCGATGATAACTCTGGTCGATGGTGGTTCAGCTTCAGCTTCAGAGATTGTTGCCGGCGCTTTACAGGATTGGGAGAGAAGTTTGATTATCGGAACGACGACGTTTGGCAAGGGGTCAGTTCAGCATATAGTTGGACCTTTTGAAGACAGTACAGCATTGCGTATAACAACAGCTCGATGGTACACGCCGTCGGGTCGTAGTATTGACAAACCTAGAAGTGAACAAGGTTACAATGATGACGAGCCAGGAGAATCTGAAGTGCAAGATACATTGAAAATCGAAAAAAAAGAGTTTACAACACTGGGTCCGTTAAGGCGTAAGATCTATGGTGGGGGTGGTATTACACCCGACATTATTATCAAACCTCCCCAAATGACGAAATTGGAAACCGAAATATACACAAAAGGATTGAATTTTGATTTCGTGGTACAATATACGGCACGACATAAAGATATCACCAAGGATTTAAAGATCACCGATGACATACTGAAAGATTTTGCTGATTACTTACTGAAAAAGGATTTAGAGTTTACGGCTGAGCAATATGATTCAGTCAGTACTCAGTTGAAAAAGAGATTGAAACAAGATATACACACCAACCTTTGGGGTTTGAAAGATGGCTATCGTGTGAGGGTCTCAAATGACCTGCTGGTTGCCGAGGCAGTTGATCTGCTAAAGGGGGTGAGTGTTCAGCAAGACCTTTTTCGTTCTGCTGCAGAACGATGAACCTAACCAGGAAAATCAGGAGGATTCAATGGTTGTTTTAATTGCCATCGCTTGCCTATTGATTGTAATTCTCCTTTTTAGAATAATCAGTGCCTTTAGAACCAAAAGGAGTTAATGAACTTGGTTATGTTTCGTGTTGAAATAACAAGAGAGAATGACCCGCGCGGCAGATTGATAAAAGATGATTTCGCGTCTTTTGGTATTGATGACATTGAGCACATTGAAGTAAGGGATGTTTATTATCTGCACGGTGATATATCTAAGGAACAAGCCGAGCGGATCGCAAGTGAATTGCTGTGTGATCCAGTTGTGGAACAATATCGTATTGGTGATCCCGAAGGATTTGAGATTCTGTACAACCCCGGCGTTACTGATCCAAAAGAGGACAGTATTAAAAAGGCGATTGCTGATTTGAATATCACGATAGATGCCGCAAAAACCGGTACTAATTACATTATCAAAGGCAGGTATGATGAGGCACGTCTTCAGCAAACTGCTTGTTTATTTCTGTTCAACCCTTTGGTTCAGCACATAAAACACGCTAAGGAAGAAGTCTATAAACCAGCACCCTATAGACTTTCTGTACATACTATTGATCTTAGTGGTGATCTGAGCAGCATCAGCCATGATATGGGTTTATTTCTGTCTGAGATTGAGATGAAACAAATAAGGGAATATTTCAACAAAGAAGGGAAGATGCCAACGGATGTGGAACTTGAAAGTATCGCCCAAACCTGGAGTGAACACTGTCGGCACAAGACCTTTTTAGGTAGAATCACAATGAATCACGAACGGATAGATAATTTGCTGAAGAATACGATCATGCGTGCGACCAATGAAATAAGGCACCCGATGTGTCTTTCTGTATTCCATGATAATTCCGGGGTCATTGACTTTGATGAAGAATACGGTGTGTGTTTCAAGGTAGAAACACATAATCATCCTTCAGCATTGGAACCATATGG
>JBARXC010000037.1:0-8502 GCA_049647125.1 bacterium
CGTGAGGGACGGTGCATGACAATATGACACCCTACCAGGTTGGTATGATGATTATTCTTAGTTTGAGCAATAAATAATAGTCCCGTGGGGAAAATGTCATAATGTCATGCACCGTCTCCAGTCCCCCACTGGAACTCCCTGCATTTTCTCGCCGTTTCTCCCTTTCTCTTTGTCTCCCTTGCACCAGGTCTTAACAAGATGATACCATTTGCTTCTCAAGCTCTCACATCACTCCTGGGGGATCGCAATAGACCTCAACGTGAACACGAATCCCTATGGCTCGAAGGGCACGATGCACAAAGGTATTATCAAGGTGTTTAAGGATTACGGTTTCTTATGGGGTGGAGACTGGAGAACGTCAGACCCGATGCACTTTGAGGTGGGGAAAAGATGGAAACCATTCAAGCCGATAAAATCGATACCCTAAAGTTTAAACTCATGAACCGTCCATCGTCTTTTTTAAAAGTTTTTTGATTTTTTCTTTTTCAGCATTGAGTATTAAAGGTATAGATGGGATACATTTTTCTAGTTTTCTTTTACATTCTTTATCTAACTTAGTGCACAAACCCAGTGTATTTATTAATGCATCCACTGATATTCTCAACAAATTATCTTCCTTTACTTCTGCATAATCAATAATAGCCGAAGACCACCATTCAGATGCAGCAGCCCAGCCTTTTAGTTGCTCGCACACAAGAGCAAAAAGTCTTGATTTCTCAGCATTTAAAAAAGCAATATTTTTATGAACTTCCTTTTTTGTTTTTTCTTCTATATCAATACTCATTTGAGTTAGTCTCTTTTCAATATTTACAGCAAGATCGGCGGAATTCTTATAAAATTCATCAAGATCATTTTTCAATTCACTTCTTACTTGGGAACTAATTTCCTCTACAGCCTTCTTGATTGCACGTTTGTGGAGTATAAAATTAGAAAGCCAAGTACCAGCTAAAATTATTGCAACTAATACCAATGTTGCGGTTATGGCATAATAGGCTAGCCACTCTTGAGTCTGTATGATTTGCCTTAGCATATCCCACGATATTGGCTCTGTCTCAGCTAACAACATCAATATCGCAATGTGTACCATCATCTTACCTCCTTCCGATTATACTCCCACCTTTAAGATTATTTTAGCAGTTTCTTTTTAGCATCGGCATGGCCAACAAGAAGAACAACATCACTGCTAATAGGTGGTTCTGTTTCTTCACCCAGGTATTGATTAATTATATCCATCATGAATTTAGTAGATCCAGGCGAAAAATAGATGGTATCTCCTTCAGTTAATGGTTTCAGGTCATCAAACATAGCGGCATCTTCTGGCCCCTTATGTTCTGTAAAAAGTCGTTCAAATTCATTTTGAATTTTCAACACGACTTCGTTCTTCACCTGTTCGAACGTTAGATGTATCTTGAACCAACTCATGAATCCTCCTTCCCTTGGCTACTATATTCTCAATTATACCCCCACCACCTGAAGTGTCAAGTATTGACAGCACCCTGGGATTAGCTACAATATCCCGTGGGGGTAACGTGAAAGTAGTCAATGAGATGAAAAAAGAAAAAACAAGTAGATTTATACAGTCAACTCGAGCAGTGTTTCTTACGTCGTTAGTACAGATAGATTTTGGTGATGTTAAGGAGAAGAAAACATGTTGAACTCCGCATTCGCCTTGACCAGTCTTGCGATCGGCATACTCGGCATCGTACTTGCATTTGTGTTCTACAGGCAAACCAAGCGTAGCAAGAGTCTCTCGTTTGCTCACCGCTCTATCGCGATATTCAGGGATAGTACACCCTTAGTTTCAAAATTGCAGGTCAAGTACAAGGATAAAGACACGCAGAATCTGACATTGACTCATCTCGCCTTCTGGAACAGCGGTAATAAGACTATTCGCGATATCGACCTTGTTGAGAACGATCCGCTGCGGATTATGGTGGAACAGGGAGAAATATTGGACGCCGAGTTGCTTTATGAGACTCAGAAGGCAAATGCTATTGCGGTAGAAGAACCCAATGACCAAACAATCAATTTGGGATTTCGATTTCTCGATTCACAGCACGGCGGTGTCGTGCGTGTTGTTCACACGGCAATTTCTCCTCGGAAGCAGGTTGCCCTAAAAGGAACCCTTATGGGTGCTGGATCACCAAGAGTAATCGGCGAACGCTATATAGATCGTATGCGCCGATTGATATTCTACCCTAGACTAATCCCTAAGAAGGCGTTCAAATGGATAATTTCAGTAATGGTGGTGATTATGACTCTTGGAATATTTAGGTTACTTCTGTCAGCGGACGCCGCCCAAATAGGACTATGGTGCTTTGCTCTTCTGCTTATTCTTATGCCGTATTGGATGATTGCAATTGGTGCCCATCGACGTCAATTACCCAAAGAACTTGAACAATATCTTGAGGATTTCAGTGCTGAAAAGAAGGCTTAACAAAACCTAAACACTCCCGCCTTTCGCGCTACAATATTCCGGGACGATATGAGAAGGCACGTTTAGGTTAGTTTGGGTCGTGCTGTGTAGAGAGGAGGAAGAATGAATGCAAGAGAGAAAGCACATCATGATAAGCCGTTTTTATATCAAGAACTGTTTGAATTATGTAGATTAGTAGATGCTTTTTTAACAAAGTGTAACACTGTTAAAATCAAAGGACAAGATGATTTTGCATTCATGGGTCTATGTTTTTTAAATAGACAAATTAAACAAAGTGAGGTGATATTAAAGCTTATTGACAAAGGATATGATATGGATGCTCAGTTGATAAACCGGAGCCAAATGGAGGGATTAGTTTTCTTTTTATGGACAGCCAATGATCGCTCAAAGCGTGCATTACGATGGAGAACATTTGGCTATATTGAGGAATGGCGCTCAATCCAACGAAAAATCAAAATAAAGAAGCAATATAACAAAAAGCGATTGACATATTTAAAACGCAAATTGTCCGAATATGGGAATATACACCTGAAAAAGAAAGCCAAAAGTAAAGCAGGCATAAAAGATCCTTATGCTCGATATTGGTATGGTGAGCTTAAAATTTTTGATATCATGAAGGATCTTGATGGTGAACAACTCTACGATGTAATTTATCGGCGCTATTCAGCTTGGCATCACTGGAATCCTCTCCCTTTTGAAGAAGTTCTTATCTCGAAAGATGATAAGATATACTACAGTCATAGTTCTGATCCAACATCAGCGACTATACTGGCTCACGGATTTCAATGTTTGTGGCGAACTACTCAAATAGTGAATAATCATCTAAACTTAAATTTTGACAAGAAGTTAAATGATATTAATAGTGAATTTATTTCTTGGCATAAAAGAACAGAATAGAAGGAGTAGTTATGAAGGAAAGCGATCTGTACAAGCCAATCAAAGCAAAACTTGAATCTCTAATGAAGGATGTTTATGGTAAATATTATTTAGAGATTACAGCAACTCGTACTTTTAGCAATAAGCTAAAAGAAAAGATTCAAGGAGACAGGAATATTGTTTTCCATTTTTTACGCGATGCTGCTCCAGATATAACCGGGTTCATCAAGAATGATATTCTTTCGTGGATGATCAGTGATCAAAAATATGTATTTGTTGTTGTAGAAATCAAATCTACCAAGATGCGTTTAGACGATATTTACCAGGTTAGAAAGTATTCGGAGTTATTCGGTGCTAAGTTGACACTTCTTATAACGACGTTTGAAATACCAGAGGAAATAAAGAGATTATCAAAATCGGTAGAACAATTATTAAAGCAACCTGATGGTGAGAAAATAATACTCGCACACTACAATCATCATAATGATGAGTTTAAGGAATGGTTTCCAAAAGACCCATTTAAAGATGATCTATTCTAAATTATATAAAAGGAGGAAGAGATGAAAAATGCAGAGAAAATTAATGGGGATCTTGTATTTAATAAGCAAGGTTGTGAAAGAAGGATAATTGATAAATTCTTGATTAAATACTATAACAATAAGTCTGATAATCGTTATGAATTTGATACTATGTTAGATAACCAGATTGGCTCCGCACATCATTTTAAGTACATTGATAAAGAGAAAAATTCATCGTGACGATACTGCTGAACATGATAATATATTACTTATCTTTAAAAAAGAGGGTATTGAGACATGGTGGCAGATAGGTCAATTCATTGCTGATTATGAAGTATATGAACAAGATTGGATATTCTCGGAGAATAGGATTAGTGGTGTATATGAGATTATTTTTGACGATCAAGGGATGCAGAATATTACTTTAAATATAGGTCATCCTAAATCAGAGGGAGGGAGTAGAGGTCTATGTGCAAAAACTGATTTATTTAGCAATGATACTGCCTACAGTGTATTTCGGAAGAATTACTTTTCTTAATAAAAAAGGAGTACAATGGAGCTTTGGTCGACAATAGTTACTGCAGCAATCTCTGCAATGCTAGTGACAATAGGCTATTTACTTCGTTACCTATTTGATGTCAAATTAGCAGATCGCACGAAGCGACGAGAACTGTATATTAAATTATGTGGTTTAAGAAGCATTAGCAGATCAATTCTTGATGACACATTAGAAGCTATCATAAGTTTTTTTCATGCTGAGCGCCAACTTAATCTGTATATAGGCAGCATTGGTTATGAAGATCAAAAATCGATATTAAAAACGGTTACATTACAATGGAATGAAAGGTGTATGATTTATATCAAAGAGCAGAATATTTTCAATCGTCAGCTCAATGAAACGCTTCAAACGATACCAGTCTTGAGATGTGAGGGACGGTGCATGACAATATGACACCCTACCAGGTTGGTATGATGATTATTTTTAGTTTGAGCAATAAATAATAGTCCCGTGGGGAAAATGTCATAATGTCATGCACCGTCCCCAGTCCCTTCCCGGCACCCTGAATCTGCCCTACCATTATTGACTAAATCGCAAAATTCACTATAATAACGATGAAAAGGCTTTCATCGTTCGATTACGGAGATGAAAAAGCAGATTACAGTGATACAATCGTTTAATAGAGAACAAACGGTGCCTAGTGCTTACTCCCCAGTGCCTACTGTATTTATACACCCCTGTAGCTCAGTAGGACAGAGCGGCGGTTTCCTAAACCGCAGGTCACCCGTTCGAGTCGGGTCAGGGGTATGCCAATATTGCCTAAATCTTTGATTTAGCTGCAATATTGAGCATCCCACACCTTTGTGGGCGAAATGCTGGAGGATAATATGAATTCTTTAAGTTTTTTGTGCGTATGAAAACGACGATGCTGATGCATAAAGTGAAAAGGTGTGCGGATAAGAATGAGATTGCCGCGCTGCGCTCGCAATGACAGATGAAGAAATATTGTGTAGTGCGATTGTGGAATTGCGTGCCCCGTAGTTCATTGAACATCGGGGAGCATCCCGCTTCTTTTATAGATAAGGTGTGGGGTACAATTGCAGATTTAAAACTAATAATATCTGTTTGGATCTGCTATAATCTGTTTGCATCTAAAGATAACGTAGTTATCTAATTAAGGAGAAATTATGCAACAAATGAAAAGAGGACATTACGAAAAAGATGAATTCCAGACTATAATGGACAAAGGTATTAAGTACGTTGTGCGTCACCGTGAGACCTCGATGTTCATCGGTGCCGCAGTTCTTGTCGGCGTGATCTTTTTAATTTTTTTGTCAACAGGTCGCGAGAGACAGAATCCCGAAGCAGATATGTTGCATACCCAGTCAATGGGGCTTGTTGCTATGGGAAGGTTCCAGGAAGCTGAAAATATACTCCTCGACCTAACTTCAAAATACTCAAATACAAGAGCCGGAAAAATCGGTTACTATTATCTAGGAGCAATATACTACAATACAGGGAGATTTGACCAGGCACTGACTAGTTTTGAGAAATTCCTCAGTATGCAGAAGAAAGACTACTTGCTTGTTCCCTCGGCTCGCTTCGGTGCAGCATGTTCAGCTGAGGGGTTAAAGGATTATGAATCAGCACTTGGCTATTATGAAAAAATGGCAAAGGATACAGAATCCCCGTTTTACTTCATGGCGATGCTTGCCCGCGGTCGTGTAAGCGGTTCACTCGGCGATAAAGAAAAAGCCAAAGAAATATTAAAAGAACTTCTTGAACAAGATCCTCCTCCAGAAATCGCAACTGATGCCAAATTCTACATTGGTTACTTCAATGATTGAAATCATTGTCGATTACGGTGATGAAGAAAAGATTACAGCGATGGTAAAATGATATCTCTGTCATCTGCCGTTTATCACTGTCATCGAACCGAGCGTAGCGAGGTATGAATAATACATCAGTTGCTATCCTCTGGCACTTTCATCAACCAATATACTCAAAGCCTGATGATAATATTCTACCCCTTCCCTGGGTAAGACTGCATTGCCTTAAAGACTATCTGGATATGCTCAAGCATGTCCAAAAATTCCCTGATATTCACCTTACCTTCAACTTCACGCCATCCTTGCTCCTTCAAATCGACGACTATAAGAACAACCGCTGCACTGACCGACAATTTCTTCTTTTCAAGAAAAAAGCTGAGGCCCTAACTGTCGAAGACAAAATTGACATACTTAGAGATTTTTTCCTTGCTAACTGGGAGCGTATGATCGAAATAAACCGCCGGTATTTCTCATTGCTATTAAAGAGGGGTAAGAATATTGTCGAACAAGAACTACCATCCATTGTCCAAAGCTTTACCATTGATGAATTTCGTGACCTTCAAATTTGGGCAAATCTTGTATGGGTAGACCCAATGTTCCGCAGTGAAATTGAAGACCTGTACAAAAAAGGTAAGAACTTTAAGGAAGAAGATAAAGATCGTGTAATTGCCGTTCAAAGCAAAATCATTAACTCAATTATTGACGAATACAAGAAAGCTATGGAATCAGGCCAAATCGAAATCAGCACGTCACCTTTATACCATCCTATTTTACCGCTTTTGATAAACAGTAACCTTGCTAAGGTATCAAACCCTAACCTTGCTATACCATTTGAAATATCATATATAGAAGATGCGACAAAGCAGCTAGCTGAGGGCATAAATGTATTTGAGAAGTTCTTCGGTCAGAAACCAAAAGGACTCTGGCCATCTGAAGGAAGCGTGTGCCAGGAACTAATACCGCTTTTGTCAGAATTCAATATCAAATGGATTGCCACTGACGAGGAAATCCTTGCGCGCAGCCTTGAAACATCTTTCCGACGAGAAGATATGGTCATACCCAATCGTCCTGACTTGCTTTATAAACCATGGAAATGTGGTGACATCAATATCGTGTTCCGAGATCACATTCTTTCTGATCTAATCGGTTTTGTTTACAACCAATGGGACCAAAAACAAGCTGCGCAAGATCTGGTCGGTAGACTGGAGAACATCGCAGATACTCTGCCAACATTCGACAAATTCATAATTCCAATAATCCTTGACGGTGAAAATGCCTGGGAAAGTTATGCCAATGACGGAACTGAATTTTTAGACACACTGTATGATCGACTGTCAAAAAGCAATATTCGTACGACAACAATATCAGAATTCTTAGAGGCGAATGAAGTAAAGAATGAACTTGGTTCGCTATTCCCTGGCTCCTGGATCGGTGCCAATTTCAATATATGGATGGGTCATGCTGAAGACCACAAGGCATGGCTTATTGTGAAAAAACTGCGGGATAAACTTGTCGAGAAAAACATAACCGACCCAGAAATTTGGGATCGGCTGTACATACTTGAAGGCAGTGATTGGTACTGGTGGTTTGGCGGTGAACATATCTCACTTGTCGCTGATGTCTTTGACGAATTGTTCAGGCTCAATGCTATTTGGATGTATAAGAAAATCGGTGAAGAACCACCGCGGGAGCTGTTCGCGCCGATAAAAAAAACTGAAGAGATACTAACCCACCAGCCAAATGATATGATGACCCCGGATATTGACGGTAAAGTAACCCACTATTATGAGTGGTACCATGCAGGGCACATCGCGGTTAAAAGAATGGGCGGTACGATGCAGCGTTTTGCTGGTCTGTTTTCAATGATCCACTGTGGTTTCGATAACGAAAATCTTTACATAAGATTGGATATTACTAATCACAATCCAGCTGACTATGATTACATCATAAAATTCTACAAACCAGTGGAAACAACTATCAAAATCGGTGAACAACCTGATATAGTATACAAAATAAACAAAATCGTTGAAGTCGCCATACCGGTTTCCTTTGTCAATGTAAATGGCGAAGCAAAAGTTGAATTTGCAGTGAGTGCCCAGCAAAAAGGTATTGAAATTGACCGCACCCCGCCTTTAAAATTCACGGTTCGCCTCCGCGACGTTAAATTGAATAACTGGACAGTATAACCCGCCAAAGGCGGGTTAAATCACAAAAACCAAATCCCAAATTTCAAATAATAACCAGTTTCTAAATTCAAGCATTAAACACATTCTACGTTTTGGTAATTAGAATTTGTTTGTGTGTTGGTGCTTGGGATTTGAGATTTGAATCAAGAGTGCCGAG
>JBARXC010000038.1:0-11453 GCA_049647125.1 bacterium
CTGACGTACTCCGAGGTAAATGGGGTAAGTCATCGTGCTATATGTATTCTTGTTGTTTGTTTCGTCCGATAGAGGACGCAGACAACATCTAAGTTGACAAAGTTCAATTTACATGTAAACTGATATATTAGATAGAAAAACACCAATGACTACAAGCAGGCTAAGAATTAATTATAAAGATTATAAATGCATTGATGGTAGACGGAAAATACTTGTGGAACGTGTGAATGATGGATCGATAATTACCAGGTTTGATAAGACTCCATTACCTAAAAAATCAACAGATGTAATATGTCCTCATTTTCTTGAGTTGAAATGGGCATATGGCTGCCCTTTTGATTGCGCATGGTGCTATTTGAAGGGGACCTTTAGATTTAGACCGGAAGGGATTAAACCTGTTGTTAAGAATTTAGAAAAGATTAAATTACATACAGAGGCGTTTTTAACTAAAGTTAAAACCCCTGAAATTCTTAATACTGGCGAGATCGCAGATTCATTAATGGCAGAGAATAGTAAATTCGCTTTTTCTAATATTATTGTTCCTATGTTTGAAAGACAAAATAAACATAAAGTGTTATTCTTAACCAAGTCGAATAACATAAAAAATTTCTTGAAGTTAAATCCACACAATCAAGTGATTATGAGTTTTAGTCTAAATGCCTTGCCCGCGGCGAAAAAATGGGAAAAGAAAGCACCTACTGTTAAAAAGAGAATTCAAGCAGCGAAAAAATTATCAGATTTGGGCTATGAAATAAGAATTAGGATCGACCCGATGGTGCCGATTAACAATTGGGAAAAACATTACAAAGATTTATTGGACTTGATTTTTGAGGATTTTGTACCTGAAAGGATTACCTTTGGTTCTTTACGTGGTCTGCAGAGTACATTAAATGTAACCAAGGATAACTCGTGGAAAATATATTTGAAAGAAACCTCGAACTGGGGCAAAAAGGTTGAATTCTCTGTAAGATTTGATATGTATTCCAATCTTATTTCGTATTTACGAAAAAAGTGGAATTATAAAGAAGTAGCCTTATGTAAAGAAACCAAAGCAATGTGGGCAAAATTAGGAATGGACTACAAGAAGATAAAGTGCAATTGTATTTGGTGAAAGACCGATAAGGGGATTGAAACAAACAGATTAAGCAAAATTGTACGACGAGATTTTTGTCAGCATCTATTGTGTTGATACCTATAATATGTCGCACGCGACTGAAGAGATCATGAAAAATGATATCCCTTATATCTTAATGGGCATATGCGGGGGTATTATTATTATAGTTGGAGTTGCCTTTGCAGCTCGACCCAAGAAGAAACGGTCTGCTTGATTACAGGTCCTATCGAATCACAAAAATCTCTGAGCGACGCCATTTGTATGATTTGACCCCATGTCTCCATGTCCGCCATATTTGAATTTTACACACAACTATTGACAGTACCTTGTATCGTATTATAATAAATTAAGAAGGAGATAATATTAGTAATGGTGGATTTCATAGTGAGAAATTGATGCATGATGTAAACCAGACAACTGTCCATCAATAAAAAAGCAATTGTATATGACGAAAGAAAATACTATATACTATGCTCATAGTCTCGAAGGCAGACCTCGAGAAGAATGGCAAAGACTTGAGGACCATCTAAAAAATGTCGCCGAACTCGCCCGACAATTCGCCGAGCCTTTTGGCGCTGGCGCCTGGGCGTACGTTGCAGGACTGTTGCATGACTATCCTCATGATTTCCAGAAGGGGGAAAAATATGTTTCGTGACGCTGATTATATTGCTCATCGCAGAATAGAAGATGGGGAAATTCAAAATTTGGTTGATCATCTTGAAGCAGTTGCAAAAAAAACGGGCGAGTTTGCTTCAAAGATCGGACTAAAAGAACAGGGGGAGTTGCTTGGGCTTTTACATGATATGGGAAAGGCAAGTCAGGAATTTGAGCAGTACATAAAATCAGCTGTTGGTCTTATCAATAGTGATGAAGATGACTATGTTGATGCAGCCAGTAAGAAAGGAAAAGTTGATCATTCTACTGCCGGTGCACAAGTGATTTACCGGAATCTTGCTGACAGAGGAGCTGAAGCATTGTTCGTTGCGCAAGTATTATCATTATGTATTGTCTCACATCATTCCGGTTTGATAGATTGTATTTCCCCCGATGGTATAAATATCTTTTTAAAACGTATAGCCAAAGCGGAAGAAAAAACGCATATGGATGAAGTATTTGGAAAGCTGAGTAATAGTACAAAAGAACTTATAGCAAAAGATTTGCAGGCGACAACATTCTTACAACATCTTATAGATAAGTTTAGAAAATTAAAAACTGTCCATGATTCTAAAGAAACACTATGTTTTAAATATGGCTTGATGCTTCGTTTTCTTTTTAGTTGTCTTATCGATGCTGATCGGTTGAATACGGCTGATTTTGAAGAGCCTGCCTTAGCAAAGTTACGTCATTATGGAGACTATGAGGATTGGAAAGTCTTGATAAACAAATTAAACAAGAAGTTAGAAGATTTTGACTCAAAAGGAATTAATGCCATACGACAGAAAATATCACAAGCGTGTTATGATTTTGCGGACAGCCCTAAAGGTTTGTATCAGTTAACAGTCCCGACTGGTGGCGGTAAGACGTTTTCGAGTCTGAGATTCGCTTTGCATCATGCTGACAATCACAAGATGGACAGAATTATCTATGTGCTGCCATTCACTACCATTATTGATCAGAACGCAGATGAGATACGCAGGGTCTTAGAAGAAAAGGACAAAAAAGGCAACTACCTGAATCGTGTTGTATTGGAACACCACTCCAATTTGATGCCCGATAAAGAAACGACGATGCAAAAGGTCCTTTCTGAAAATTGGGATGCACCTGTTGTGCTGACGACCAATGTGCAGGTACTTGAGGCTCTATTTGGTTCCGGAACGCGAGGCGCACGCAGAATGCATCAGCTTGCAAACGCGGTGATTATCTTTGATGAAGTCCAGACCTTGCCAGTAAAGTGTGTGCAGTTATTCAACACGGCTGTAAATTTTCTTGTGAATAATTGCGGTTCAACAGTTGTACTTTGTACTGCAACTCAGCCTCTTTTGGATAAGATCGAACCAAAGTCAAGGGCATTGCCTATTAGCACAGAACAACAAATGGTTCCTAATACGAGACAATTGTTTGATGACCTGAAGCGCGTTGAGGTTAAAGATGAAACAAAAGCCGGAGGTTGGAGCAACGATGAAATACAGGAGCTTGCAGGTAAAAAGGTTCTTGAATCAGGCAGTGTTCTGGTAGTTGTGAATACAAAAACGTTGGCGCGTGAGATTTATTTGAAATGTAAACAGATAAGCAATATTGAAACGTACCATCTAAGTACAAATATGTGCCCGGCTCATCGTATGGCGATGCTGGGGCAGATAAAAGATTGTTTGCGAGATAAGAAGCCTGTTATTAGTGTCAGTACCCAGCTTATTGAGGCAGGTGTTGATATTTCCTTCGGTTCAGTCATTCGGTTTATCGCAGGGCTTGATTCAATCGCGCAGGCTGCGGGTAGGTGTAATCGCCATCGTGAGCGACAAACGCCAGGCGAAGTGCTAATAATTAATCCTGCGGAAGAAAATATAGATAGGCTTGAAGATATAAAGATTGGCACGGAGAAGACCGAGCGACTACTTGGTGAATTTAAAGACAACCCGGTACGACTTGGGAATAACATAATAAGCACTGAAGCAATGGAGCAATATTATCAGTATTACTTCCATCAAAGGGCTAAAAAGATGAATTATCCTGTTACAGTTAGTTCTTTGATTGGACGGGAAGATAATTTGTTCAATCTCCTTTCAGTTAATTCATTGTCGGTTGCGGAATACGGACGAATCAACAATAGTGAATATCCCGCGATTCCATTGAAACAGGCTTTTATGACTGCTGCCAAATTTTTTCAGGCGATTGAGTCTATAACACGCGGAATCATTGTGCCGTATGAGAAAAAAGGAAAAGAGATAATAAACCAACTTTGCTCAGTTCATGAATTAGAAAAGCAATACAAACTAATCCGGTGGGCGCAACGCTATTCGGTAAATGTTTTTCCGGACGTATTGAAAAGATTGCAAGAACACGCCATTCATGAAGTGCAGAAAGGATCAGGAATTCTGTATCTTGATGAACGGTATTATAGCACTGAATTCGGATTAAGCGAGAAACCGGTAAACGATATGGGGTTTTTAGGTGCATAAAAAAGGAGGTGTGCATGGAAAAAGAAAACAGAGTTGAATTCAAAGTTTCGGGTAAATATGCCCTTTTTACTGACCCGCTGACAAAGATCGGCGGAGAGAAATGTTCTTATCACATCCCGACCTACGAGGCGTTGAAGGGCGTATTGAGTTCGGTGTATTGGAAACCAACTATCACTTGGATTATTGATCGGGTCAGAGTAATGAAACGCATCCGGACGCAGACACGAAGCGCAAAACCTGTTGAATATGGTGGCGGCAATTCTCTTGCAATCTATACTTACCTTGCCGATGTTGATTATCGAGTTCTGGCGCACTTTGAATGGAATATGAATCGCAAGGATTTGGAGAAAGATAGGAATGAAAACAAACATTTCTTTGTTGCCAAACGAATGATAGAGAAAGGTGGCAGGAGAGATATATTCTTAGGCGCGCGCGAATGTCAGGGGTATGTGGAGCCGTGCAAGTTTGGAGAAGGAAAAAGTGACTACGATGATTATGGCGAAATCGCGTTTGATCTGATGTTTCACGGATTTGATTATCCTGATGAGCTTGGGAAAGATGAGCTTCATGCTCGCTTTTGGCGTCCCAGGATGGTTGATGGCAAGATTGATTTTATTCGACCTGAAGCGTGTTCTATACGAAAAACTGTACGGCATATGAAAGCACATCCGCCGGAATCGGTTGGCTTAGAAGAGGCAGGATTGCTGGAAGGTTTTGAAGAATGGGAGGGGCAGAAATGAGTTGGATACAAAAACTATATGAAACCTATGTGAACTGTCAGTCAATGATAGGTATAGTCATTTCTGAAAAAGAAGTGCCGCTTCTTCCGGTTTGCCACACAACGAACAAAGCTCAAATTGAGATTGTTATTGACCATCATGGAAACTTCAAGAGAGCCAGAGTGGTGCCTAAAGATGATGCAAGAACGATTATTCCCTGTACCGAGAGTTCTGGTGGTCGGACGAGTGGTGAAGCTCCACATCCTTTATGTGATAAATTACAGTATGTGGCAAAGGATTATACTAAATATGGTGGAAGCAAGAATTCATATTTTAAGAACTATGAGTCTGAGCTTGAGAAATGGTGCACATCGCAATACAAGCATCCAAAAGCAATTGCAGTATTTGAATATGTAAAAAAGGAGCGAGTGATTAAAGATTTGATTGCTCAAAAGGTATTAATTCTAGGTGATGCTGGAGAGTTAATTGAAAAGCCCAAAAAAAAGAACAATGATACCCCTGATATTTTCAAGGTACTTAAGGACCAATCTGAAGCGTTTATCCGATGGGAAGTAGAAATACCTGATGACAAATGTTCAAAAGTTTGGGAAGACAAAACGCTTTGGGATAGCTGGATAAACTATTACTCAAATACAAAGCAGGAAAAAACTCTTTGTTACATTACAGGCAAAGAACACTTGGGCGCAGAGCAACATCCAGCCAAGTTGCGCAATGATGGAGATAAGGCAAAACTGATTTCCTCTAATGACACATCGGGGTTTACATTTCGTGGACGTTTTATGAATGTAGATCAGGCATGTGGCGTTGGCTTTGAGGTAACTCAGAAAGCGCACGGCGCGTTACGTTGGCTTATCAGTCGTCAAGGTTATCGTAACGGAAGTCAGGCTATTGTTGCATGGGCTACTTCAGGCGCAAAGATCCCGCGTCCGTTTGACGATGCTCTGGCGATTCTGGGAGAAGCGACTCTTATGAGTGATGATACCAACACCGTGTCGACTGCACAAAATCTTGCTATTAAGTTGAAGAAAAAAATAGCAGGCTACAAAGTCGCAGTGAGTGATACGAGAGGTGTTGTAGTTATGGGGCTTGATTCAGCAACACCCGGTCGTATGGCTATTACTTTCTATCGCGAACTGACAGGTTCGGAATTTCTTGAGCGTTTAGAGCAATGGCATGACACTTGTGCTTGGATTCATGATTATCGATTTTTTAAAGGTGAGGATAATAAGAAAACAAAGAGAAGGCATTTACGATTTGTCGGCGCGCCTGCCCCAGGAGACATTGCGGAAGCCGCGTATGGAAGCAGGGTGGACGATAAATTAAAGAAGTCAACAGTTGAACGTCTTTTGCCTTGCATTATTGATGGGCAGAAGATTCCGCGAGATATTGTTGATTCAGCAGTTCGTCGGGCGTGTAATCGGGCAGGCATGGAGGGATGGGAATGGAATAAAACTCTCAGCATCGCCTGCGCACTTTATAGAAAATTAAACGAAAAGGAGGCATATAATATGGCATTGGATGAGAATAGAAGAACACGTGATTATCTCTATGGGCGATTGTTGGCGTTAGCCGACAGTCTAGAGCAATGGGCTTTAAATAAGGCGGGGGAAGATAGGCAAACAAATGCCGCAAGATTAATGCAACGTTTTGCGGAGCGTCCTTATAGCACTTGGAGGACTATAGAGCTTTCGCTTGCGCCTTACAAGGCAAGGTTAGGAGTTCAGTCTCAAAAAAGGCAGGCAATAATTGATGAAGTAAAAAATATGTTTGATACCGAAGATTTTACGAGTGATAAAAAACTCAGTGGTGAATTCTTGCTTGCCTATAGTTGCCAGCGTGAAGCGCTCAGGCCAAAGGATAGCAGTAATACCACTGAAAGCGAAACAAATACATTATCAGAAATTGATGATTAAAAGGAGGATTTTTATGGGAATATTAAAAAACAAAATTGATTTCGCGGTTGTGTTTAGCGTAAATGGCGCTAATCCCAATGGTGATCCGTTAAATGGCAATCGTCCACGGACGAATTACGACGGCTACGGCGAATTATCAGATGTTTGCATTAAAAGAAAAATCAGAAATCGTTTAATGGAGATGAAGAATGACAAGAGTGAATATATATACAACGTTTTTGTTCAATCCGATGACAATAAATTGGATGACTATCCCAGCTTGAGAGTTAGAGCCGAAGGAGAATTAGAAAAAGATCAATGGAAAAATAAAAAAATATTCCACGAAGCCGTTTGCATGAAATGGATAGATGTCCGTGCGTTCGGACAGGTATTTGCATATGGGAGCGAAAAGAAAGGTGAAGGTGTATCTGTTGGAATTCGTGGGCCGGTTTCTATTCATTCTGCGTTTAGCGTTACACCGATAAGCGTGTCCAGCATTCAGATTACAAAAAGTGTTAGCGGTGAAGGAGATGGCACAAAGAAAGCATCAGATACTATGGGGATGAAACATCGCGTTGATCATGGAGTATATGTAACATACGGCGCCATTAATCCACAGCTTGCATCTAAAACGGGGTTTACCGATGATGATGCTAAAGCCATAAAAAACGCACTTGAACATTTGTTTGACAACGATGCTTCTTCTGCGCGACCTGAAGGCAGTATGGAAGTAGTAGCGGTATTCTGGTGGCAGCATAACGTCAAGCATGGACAATATTCATCTGCTGTTGTTCATCGGTCATTGGACGTTAGTCTTAAAAAAGAAATAACAGACCCGAAGAATATTGAAGATTATACGATCAAACTTATGAATCTTCCCGGATTAGTACTTGAGATATTTAACCCAAACAAGGTTGTTATTGAGGGGATTTAAATGCCTAACCCACACGACCTCCCTCCCCTCATCCCGCCTCACGGCGGGTACCGGGATCTGAAATCTTACCAGATGGCAGAGATCGTGTATGATGCCACGGTGGTGTTTTGCAACCAGTTCATCAACCGGCGCTCCCGCACCCATGATCAGATGGTGCAGGCAGCGCGCAGCGGCAAGCAAAACATCGCCGAGGGCAGCATGGCTTCCGGCACTTCAAAGAAAACCGAACTGAAGCTTATCGGTATTGACCGGGCAAGCCTTGAAGAACTGCTGGCAGATTATACCGACTATCTGTGCCAAAAGGGTTTGCTGCTGTGGGTAAAGGAACACGCCAAAGCCAAAGAAGTCAGGGCATTGGCCTATAGGAGCGATAGGTCGTATAAGACCTATAAGACTTATTTGGAGGCTTCGCCTCCAGAAATCGCAGCTAATGCTGCGATATGCCTAATCCATCAGGCAAACTATCTGCTTGACCAACAGCTGCGGAGTTTGGAAAAGGAATTTCTGGAAAAGGGTGGATTCACGGAAAGGCTCTATCGTACACGCTCACAGTACCGCGATGGGGATAAGAAATCATGAGCTATTCTGAAGACGAATTTATTCAGCTTTCAGCACTGCAGCATTTTATATTCTGTCAACGGCAGTGCGCTTTGATCCATATTGAGCAGGCATGGTCAGAAAACCGGTTGACCGCCGAGGGCAGGATTATGCATGAGCACGTGCATCAAGAGCATATCGAATGCCGGAATAATGTCCGGATTGTGCGGGGGATGCTCTTGCACTCTTTTGAATTGGGACTGAGCGGTAAAGCCGACGTCGTGGAATTCCACAAAGCCACGGGCGACAATAAATGGATACCCTTACCGGTTGAGTATAAGCGCGGTAAACCAAAAGCGGATGACAGCGATAGGGTTCAGCTCTGCGCGCAAGCGCTCTGCCTTGAGGAAATGATGAGCGTAAAGATCACCGGCGGTGCGTTGTTTTATGGTAGGACAAGACGCAGGTTGGATGTTACATTCGATGAAGGCCTTCGCCGGAAAACAAAAGAAACAGCAAAGCAATTGCACGGTTTTATTGAAGCAGGTAAAACGCCATCACCGCTTTATACACCCAAATGCAAGTCTTGTTCATTTATAGACGAGTGTCTGCCAAAGGCTATTGGGAAGAGAATGCCAGTTAAGGAATATTTGCTGAAAGAGATCGCCAAACCATGAAGAAATATTTAAACACACTGTTCATTACCACCCAGGGGGCTTATCTTTCAAAAGAAGGTGAAACCGTAGTTGTATCGGTTGACAAAGCAGTGCGTCTCCAGTTGCCCATACATACAATCTGGGGCATTGTGTGTTTCGGACAGGTATCCATGAGTCCATTTCTGATGGGCTTCTGTGCTGAAAATAAGGTTGGTGTTAGCTTCCTGACTGAAAACGGTCATTTTCTGGCAAATGTTCAGGGTAAAATATCCGGTAATGTTTTATTAAGGCGTGAGCAGTACCGCCGTGCAGATGATATACGCCATTCGTCCGAAATCGCCAGGTCAATCCTGATCGGGAAAATATCCAATTGCCGTACCGTGTTGCAAAGAGGTTTGAGAGATCATGGAGAAAAAGTAAATGCAGAAGAAATCGCGCAAGCATCAAGCCGGTTGGTTTTTTCTATTGACCAGATACAAAGGACCAATTCATTGGACGTTCTGCGCGGAATAGAAGGCGAAGCCGCAAATACCTATTTCAATGTATTTAATCATTTGATAGTTGCCCAAAAGAATGATTTCGTATTCAAACAGAGGTCCCGACGTCCTCCATTGGATGAGGTAAATTGTCTGCTTTCGTTCATATACACGCTCTTGATGCATGACGTCCGTTCCGCATTGGAAAGCGTTGGATTAGATTCATGTGTGGGTTTTCTGCACAGAGATAGACCAGGACGACCGGGGCTGGCGCTTGATATTATGGAGGAATTCAGATCTTTTCTTGCTGATCGGCTTACTCTTTCATTGATTAACCGCCAGCAAATTCATAGAAAAGGATTCAAAAAGATGGAATCAGGCGCTGTTTCAATGGATGATGATACTCGTAAAGGAGTTTTGGTCGCTTATCAAAAACGAAAACAGGAAGAAATAATGCATCCATATCTGAAGGAAAATATCAAGGTTGGTTTACTATTTCATGTTCAAGCATTGTTGTTGGCGCGGTATCTGCGTGGTGATATTGACGGGTATCCCGTGTTTGTCTGGAAATAACAGGAGATGTTATTATGATGGTTTTGGTGAGTTATGATGTAAACATCACAAGCGATGGAGGACCGCGCCGTTTGCGCCGGGTAGCAAAAATCTGTAAGGACTATGGGCAGCGTGTACAGTTTTCGGTTTTTGAATGTATTGTTGATCCAACTCAATGGACGATTTTGCGTCAAAAATTGATAGATGTGATCGAATTGGAAAAAGATAGCCTGCGATTTTATTTTCTCGGCTCAAATTGGAAACGTCGCGTGGAGCACGTGGGCGCGAAAGAAACAGTCGATTTAGAGGGACCGTTAATCATTTGAGAATAGGTGCGAACGTTAAGTGATCACGATAATACTGGAGGGTTCGCACTCGGGAGAATGACCTGAAAAAACAAGCAATAATGCGGTTTACTGATCATACGTTCTTTGAAAACCTATATGGAAAGCGATATTTCGCAATAACAATAAAAGGGAATCTTGTGACATAAGGATTTAGATAGTCAATGTCGCTCCTCGCGCAGGAGCGTGGATTGAAACGGCAGCCTGTTCTCGGATATAGACCATACCACTGGTCGCTCCTCGCGCAGGAGCGTGGATTGAAACCAACACCATTGCATGTCGGATAATTAATCCGCCAAGTCGCTCCTCGCGCAGGAGCGTGGATTGAAACGTGATCATGATGCCGAGAATATGGCTGATTTGCGGTCGCTCCTCGCGCAGGAGCGTGGATTGAAACGGATTCTCTCAGCTTGTAATGAAACATTATCAAAGTCGCTCCTCGCGCAGGAGCGTGGATTGAAACCAGCGTGGATCATCAGCGGGCAGCATAATTCCATGTCGCTCCTCGCGCAGGAGCGTGGATTGAAACAAGGACACAGGTGCTTACAAGATGGTCGAAACACGTCGCTCCTCGCGCAGGAGCGTGGATTGAAACGGCTATCTCGACAGTGGGTTTCTGCAATTCATTAGTCGCTCCTCGCGCAGGAGCGTGGATTGAAACGCTTACTACTATTCAATGGAGAAAATTATGAACGTCGCTCCTCGCGCAGGAGCGTGGATTGAAACAGCTTGCGCCACATTGACAGAATCAAGACCGCGCAGTCGCTCCTCGCGCAGGAGCGTGGATTGAAACTTTTTATCATCACCACGCTTGGATGCAAACTCCGTCGCTCCTCGCGCAGGAGCGTGGATTGAAACAAGCAATACACCTAAAAATATATCCGTAGCCGCGTCGCTCCTCGCGCAGGAGCGTGGATTGAAACAGGTGTCATAGGTCAGTCCAATTGAAAGTAAAATCGTCGCTCCTCGCGCAGGAGCGTGGATTGAAACAGTGTTGATCCGGCTGCATTGGCCAAAATATATCGTGTCGCTCCTCGCGCAGGAGCGTGGATTGAAACTTGAATGAAACGACCAGTCTGGTCAAGATTAGGT
>JBARXC010000039.1:0-5087 GCA_049647125.1 bacterium
CGGTATTGCAAGCTCGTGGCGATGGCATGTTGAAGGACTGACACCAGCTGAATGGGAAGAACGTTTACGGAAAAAAGGAGTTGAGTAGCATGGCAAATCATAAATTCTTCGATGCATGGCGTGATGATATTAGTTACGCGAAAAGAGCAATTGGTCATTTAAAGGTAATCACAGGTGAAGATTTTGGACAACTTGAAGATTGGAAAAAATGGTGGCAGGAATACAAACGTGGGCTTGATGAATAAGAACAGAAAATTGTGGGTTGCTATCATATTCAGTATTTTAGCACCAGGATTGGGTCAGATATATTGTGGTCATTTAATTAGAGGTTTAATCTTTTTGGGTCTTCTGACATCAGTGTCATTTGGGAAAAATTTCATTTTGTTACTTGCAATGCAACAATCATCCACTCCTTACTTTACATTATCCATTATCATTTTGTTGCTGATATCGGTATACATTCTTGCAATGCTTGATTCAATATTACTTGCTCAAAGACATGGACTCGAATTCACAGGCAAAGGATATAATAAATGGTATATCTATCTTCCTGTATTTGCACTTGCCTTTTTGGTAATAAGACCAATTGGGCTTCATCCCTTTATAGTTCAGGCTTATATCATGCCATGGAAAGGTATGATACCAACTATATACAATGGAAACCGAATTCTTGTTGACAACCTAACTTATGATAGCAAAAAGGCATGTCGTGGTGATATTATTGCTTTTAAGCATCCAGATAATCAAAAGAGTAAACATGTTAAAAGAGTAATTGGATTACCTGGTGAAACAATAGAGATAAGAAATAAGCAAGTCTATATAGATGGCAATATTTTGCATGAATCATATGTTGTTCATTATGACTTACTCAATGAAGTGAGTAGAGTTTATGAGTTTCGAGATAGTTTTCCACTTACATTGATTCCAAGAGGTCAATATTTTGTCATGGGAGATAATCGAGATTATAGTGCTGACAGTCGTTTATGGGGTTTTTTGGACCATGCTCTGATTGAAGGTGAAGTTAAGGCAATTTATTCTTTTGGAAGTGAACTAATCTGGAAAAAGATTGATGTAACTGACAGTAATTAGGGCTCAAGGAGGCTGCATAAAAAAAAGGTCAATTCTTAAACTTAGTTTTAAAGAAAATATCGTGATAGGTGCTGTAATTCTAAGCATTATTATAGCTGGCAATTGTGCGTACCTCTTTCTCCCGGATGAATATGCCAAGGGTGCACAAATTCCTACTATTGAGCAAATTTTTGTTTTAGCTATTGCAATGCTTTTTGTTTACATGTACAAAATCAGTAAGAAGATAGATGAGATTGATAAACATTTGGAAAATTTGAAAAAATCCAAACGGAATATGGGAAAAGACTGATTAGTAAATATACTATGATAAAATGAAATGAAAATTTCTTACTTCGTATTAATAACATTAATAATTCAATTTGCGCTCAATGGTATTACTCATATGTTTCCAAAAAGAGCACTTGTATTCAGATTGGTCATTACTACATCAATAATAGCGATTGTTTTTCTCAGTACATTCTTGTTTTCTGGACTACTTAATATTACTTCATATGATTTTCTTGTGTTTCTAATCGTAAACTTAATTATAGGTTTTGTAGGGTCAATAGTATCAGGCATTGTTATTCTAAAAAAGAAAAGAAAATCTAATGAGGACGGAAGAACGTGCGAAACAGCGGAAGAAGATAATTAACAAATGGCAGAAGTGGTATAAAAATTGGTTGAAGATAGGAAAAAGGGAGAAAATTAACTATGCGATTCATTTTGTGCTTGTTATATAGTTTTATTTTGACTGGTCATGCAATTGCTCTAACTTTTGGTGAAGTAGCTCTAGTAGAGGATGGTTCTTATGTTTTTCTACATCGGGACATGGAATATAAGGAGATTGTGTCAGCGGAAGAGAGCATTTCTTGCATTGTTGAAACCACTCCGATTCACATCATTGAATATGTATATGTATATGAAGACCCTCCTGCAACAACAATTAAGATACATCCCAGCTACGATTATTTAAGGATGAGTAATATAGAGATATTACCAAAGTCTGTATTTGGGCGTGATGTGCTAAGCGATTTAATAGAAATTGATTTGCATGTCGACACAATAGTTGTTGAAATACCCAATTACCCTGAGAAAGCGTTAAAGCCAGGAGTCGATGGTTGGGTGATTGTATCAACCATTATTGATACTCTGGGTCGTTCTTCAAATACATCCATTCTTCGCTCAAGTGGTAATCAAGCATTGGACAAATCTGCGTTGGATATTGTGAAAGACACTGAATTCAGCCCGATTACTCTTGATGGAAGGGAAGCTCGAGTGGTGCTATTGATTCCAATTAAATTTAAACTCATTTGTGTCCAAGAATAGAATACATCAATCTATCTGATTTGGCCTACAACCTCAAACGGCACCCCTCTATAGAGTGTAGGGCGAAGTGCGTAGCGTGTAGTACGGTAAAGATTGTAAAATTATAAAGTTGCACTTGTAGTGACGATACTTATTCACCGTTTCACCATTACACCTTGTCTCCGTTTCTCAGGCAATTGTCTATAACCTTCCGTTGTACTCATCTCGATAAACTCGATACAGGCAAGATCTACGTCATCTCGATTTACTCGATACTAATGCATCCTGGTGAGTTAAATTTTATTTAATTCGCTTTGCTTGTACGCGGATGCCAAAATAATGTAAAATGAGTTCTGTTATCTTACCTTTTTTGTCTTTTATGAAGGTGATTCGCCAATCAGGAATCTTTGGAAAAAACTCAGTCTCAGATTCAGGCCATATTTGAATTTTTGCCTGTCTACTCATCTGACCAAAAAGGCGACCATCTTCTTTCGTAATTGTTATTATTATATGAGGTTGGAATTGATACTCACCTAAGTATTCATCAAGGATACTATTATTAAGCTCAATGGCTATTGGTTGTTTAGGAAGCTCGTATTTCTCACCGAAAGCAATAGCAGCAAGGGTTTTACTGATTGTTGGAAGAGAAACATAGTCATAATTGGATAAGATAATTACACAAGTGTTATCATCGATGAATCTCATAATATCTGCAACAAAACCAAGAGACCTCCCACCGTGATTCACCATCTTGCGGTTAAGAAATTTACATATAAACCAACCATAACCATAATTATTTCTGAAAGAAGTGTATATTTTCTTTAAAGAACCCCTAGTCACAAGTTTCTCAGTATACAAAGCTCTGTCCCACAGATACATGTCTTCAACAGTTGATAACAACCCTCCTGCGCCACTGGACCTGCATACATTTGTGTAACGGGCATTCATAAGACCTTTCTCTCCAAGCGTGTAGCCAACTGCACGGTTTTCTATTACTGCATCATGACGGTCAATTTTGGTGTTCATCATATCAAGTGGGCGAAAGATGTTCTCTGCCAGAAAATCTTCATAAGATTTTTCAGACATTTTTTCTATGATATAGCTCAATAAAATGTAACCAGAGCTACTATACCTAAATTCTTCGCCCGGGACAAAATCCAATGGTTCATCTTTGAATCCCTCAATAACTTCCATAAGAGATGCTGGTAACGTCCTTTTCTCGACGATATCAGGGGAGCGATTGTAATCAGGAATTCCAGAAGTATGGGTTAGAAGATGGTGGATTGTGATTCTCTGACCAGCAGGATAATCTGGTAGGTATTTTACCAACGAGTCATTGACGTTGATAATTCCTCTTTCATGAAGCTGCATAATAGCTAAGGCTGTAAATGATTTGGTGTTAGAGCCGATTCTAAATTTTGTCTTAGGTGTATTGGGGATATTATGTTCATAATCTGCCATTCCATATTCCTTTTTTATGAGTATTTTCTCATTTGCCGCTATTAATATTGACCCGCTGAAAGGATTCAGTTTCGAAATGGCATTTATGTAGTCATCTACTTCTTTAAATTTCATCACTTTAATTTACTCTAAAACCATAAAATAATGCTTTTCTTGTGAAATATCTTCACTCAGAGTTCGCCAAGAAAAAAATCCAATCAATGACCAATCCTTCAGAGTTTTTACCAAAACTTCTAGATTCCACGGACTATCAACTCGCAATCTCCACTCATCTTCTGTTTCATATACTGAGTCCCCAATATATATCTCGCAATGCAGTTTTATATGATTTGTACCACGTATCCAATCACCTGGGAAACTTTCGTGCCATACTTCTACCCATCCACTTTTAAGGGTTACTTTTTTCTTTCCCCATACTTCATATTTTGTTCCAACACCATGTTTATGTTCATCGACATCAACAATATATATTCCACCTTTCCTTAAATGGCGTCTTACCGCTCGAAAGTGATTCTCTATTTCACTGTATTTTGTAATAAGGGGAAATGTCTCTGCCATAAAAATAGCACAGTCAAAAGGTTTATTATTGATGCTGAAATTAACAATATTACCTTGAATAAGCTCTACTTCTACTCCTGCTGATTGTGCACGCTGTCTTGCACCCTCTAACATTTTCTGTGAAATGTCAATTCCTGTCACTGAAAACCCTTTTTTAGCTAAACGTATTCCATGGGCACAAGCGCCACATGCAAGTTCAAGAATACGTCCACTGTTGATGTTCTGTCTAGATAGCAACTTCAGTAATGATTCTACTTCTATATCTATTTGCTGGTCAGGTGCTTTCACAACCGCGTCATATACATCTGGAAAGTCATATATACTCATTACCTGCTTCATTTTTTCCTTAGGACTAGCACAGTATAATCAAGACAGCTAGAAAATCAAGACGATACTTGCAGCAATCTTTCACCTATTTGTTGTCTGTAACATCCTGGTGAGTTGGTCCGGACTTGACGAAATCTATGACAGAGCATATAATCTAAAAATGAGTTAGTTATTTTACTGAAAAAGACATTGCATCCCGGTACCACAAGTACCGACCATGTATTCACCCAGTAATCAAAGGAAGTGGGGACGGTGCATGACAATATGACTTTATTATCTTTGATTATACTGTTTTGCGAACAAATGGGGTTAAACCATACCAAAAGTTCAGATCCAAAAGACTTCATGCAAGGTGAATTGAGTAGTTC
>JBARXC010000040.1:0-26245 GCA_049647125.1 bacterium
GCAACGACCGATAGTCTGCTACATGGCCAATATGATAAAGCAGGATATTCACGCATCACTTTCGATTGATTATTCAGATGATCTTCCTTTTACAGAAATGATAGCATCAATACCTAAAACAGATCAAGTTGTTGATGTAATTGTTGTTACACCTGGAGGTTCTGCTGAACAAGTCGCAAGATTTGTAGATAGGCTTCGGCCCCGATTTAAGGATGTTACCTTTCTCCTTCCAAGCACAACAATGAGTGCTGGTACAATTTTCTGCTTATCGGGAAATGAAATAATCATGCATTCTAATGCTTTTATTGGACCAATTGATCCACAAGTACCTTGTAAAGATGGTCGATATATCCCTGCACAAGCAATTCTTACACTTATTGAAGACATTCGGACGAAAGGTGAAGAATTAATTAAGCAAGGCCAAAATCCTGCGTGGACAGATCTTCAGATATTAAGGCAAATGGATGCAAAAGAAATAGGAAATGCTCTTAGTGCTAGTCGATATAGTATTGAATTAGCTGAAAATTATCTTTTCACGTATAAATTCCGTGATTGGAATACACATAGTAATGGTAATCCTGTGACAGATGGCGAAAAGCGAAAAAGGGCAAAAGAAATTGCCTATAGACTTTGTGATCATGGAGTATGGAAAACACATAGTAGAGGAATCACGAGAGAAGCAGCGTGGAATATTTGTAAAATAAAAGTACTTCATACTGAAAACATCAATGATTTAGATAGAGCAATTCGTAGATTTTGGGCGTTAATGTACTGGATATTTGACAAGACAGCAGTTTACAAAATATTTATTTCAGATAATTATGCTATTTTCAGAAAGGATCCCGTACTTAGTACTAAGGAATAGTATTATGAATAAAGACGAGCTTTTAAAATTGGCAGGATTTTCTGACACTTTTATCAAACGTTTACGGGAATTTAACGATAATATAGTAGAAATCCCAGACAACGTTTTCTTCCCTAGCGCAACTCATCTTGCAGTATTCGATAGTAATATACTCGTCATTGATACATTATCTACGCATATTGTATCAGACATGAGTGTATATTTTGATAGGTTATCAGTCAAAAGAAAAGAAACGCTGTAAATTATAATTGAAACTTCTAATGAGTTCAGTCTACCACTAATGTTTTGATATCAAATTTAGTTCCCGGGCAACTTTTCTTCGCGTACTTCCTATGTCCCACAATACAGTCCGTCGTGTACCCCGAGATATTCAACAGCGGCACGAAGTAGGCGAAAAGACTGGATTCCCTGGTCAAGCCAGAGAATGACCTAGAATTTTATGAAGCTCTCTAAAAGCACGCCCCATTGGTAGAATCTCGATTTTCCCTTCTCTCATATAGCGTTTACCGCCATAAATAAAATAGGCTTTTGCCATCGGGTAATCTTTGAGAAAAGACTTTAAGCCCCTTAACATTGATGCCGATATTCGACGTGTCCTCTTTATCTCAAACGCTTTTATCCCTTTCTTGCCATACAATACGAAATCTACCTCAGCATTGTTTGAGGTTTTCCAATATGATATTGTATAACCAAAATCAAAGATGTCGTTAATCGCCCTCATTTCTTGAAACAGCAGTGTTTCGCAAGCAGGACCATCAATCTCTTCAGGTCTATCGAGTGGTCCCATCGGTCGTACAGCACGGAAAACACCGACATCAAAAAGAAGAAACTTTGAATGCGCCACAAGTCTACGCTTCGCTCGTTTGTTGAAAACTGGTAACCGACACGCGATGAGTAGATCTTCAAGAATAAAGAAGTAATTTTCAACAACTTTCCTTTCGACAGCGCACTCGCGTGCTACTGCAGAGATATTCAGAACGGAAGCTTGGGAAAAACTCACCGCTTCGAGAAATCTGGAAAAAGCGCCTAAATTTCGCGTTAGCCCTTCTTGACGAATCTCCTCTTCCAGATATGTTCTCACATAACTCTCAAGATAGTGCTTTGGATCGGATTCAGTATAGGCGCAAGGAAGTTGTCCATATTTCAGTGAATGCTCTAAATTGAAATCTTTGCCTAATTCAACAGCCATAAGAGGATGCATCGAATATCTGAAGGCACGTCCGCCCAAGAGATTCGGTCCTTTGCGTCGCAATTTCCGAGCACTGGAACCTGTCAGTATGAATTTATACCTGCGTTTCTCAATCAGCCGGTGCACCTCGTGCAGCAACGATGGTATTCTCTGCACTTCATCAATGATAACCCAATCTTTAAAATCCGTCGGGATCAAATTTTCAAGTCGCTGCGGATTAGCAAGAAGATCATTGAAAAGTTCAGCCTCCAGTAAATCCAAATAGATCGCTCCAGGAAAAGTCTGCTTGACCCAGGTGGTTTTTCCAGTACCACGTGGACCAAACAAAAAGAAGCTCTTAGCTTTTGGGGGCTTAATCAATCTGGAATACATGATTCCATTTTACATATATTTTTGGAGTTGTCAAGTCCAAATTGCATGCGATATTTACAACTCTACTCTGTTATGCACTAACACGGAATGGTCAAATATCTTACTGGTAAATGAGTTATTAGGGCCTCTGTAACGCGATAAGACCGGATTCCCTGGTTAAACCAGGGAATGACCCCGTACAGCTTCGTTTTACGGGGCAGACATAAGGGCTTGTCGGGCAATGACCATCATTAGTTCAAGTGTCATTATCCAGAGAAAATGACAAGAGTGTATTCAAAAAAAATGCCAGGACGCAGAATCGAACTGCGGACACCCGGATTTTCAGTCCGGTGCTCTACCAACTGAGCTATCCTGGCTCGGTGAAATTATTGTACATAAATTTTATTAGAAGTCAAGACAGAAGGAACAGATGGCTAAACAGAGTTTAGCGGTATTGGCCACCGCACTTTTGATAAAGTGCGGGGCGGTTATGGTTCACTAACGTGAACGGTTTTGGCTCTACGAGCGGGAATAATTGAGTAACGGAGTATCGGAGAAACGAAGATTGCCACGGTAACTAAGTCGCCTCGCAATGACGACTAAGGATATCATTGTAATCTTTCCGTGAATCACTGCAATCGATTTAACCTTTGGTTAAATTCTTGACATGCCTTTAGATGTTCTTATAATGGATAATATGGTCGGTGGAATTCCAATATGAATGCCTTGTTACTGTGTTTACTTGTGTATTTTGGCTTTATACTTGCCTATCACACTTATGGAAAGTTCCTCGGCAACCGGTTATTCAACCTCAGCAAAAAAGCAATAACTCCAGCGCATGAGCTGGAAGATGGTGTAGATTATGTTCCCGCCAGGAAAGAAATCCTGTTTGGTCATCATTTTACGTCTATTGCCGGTACGGGTCCGATTGTTGGACCGGCAATCGGCGTGATCTGGGGCTGGGTGCCGGCTCTAATCTGGGTCTTTGTTGGTTCGATAGTCATGGGCGCAGTCCATGATTTCGGCGCGCTTGTCATTTCGGCAAGGAACCAGGGTAAATCGATCGGCGAACTCACCAAAGATATTGTAAGCCCTACTTCGCGTCTGCTCTTTTTACTCGTTATCTTTTTCTGTCTCGTCATTGTCGTATCGATATTCGCCATGATTATTGGTATTTTATTCACTATGTATCCGAGCGCGGTCTTTCCAGTCTGGATGGAAATCCCCATTGCTATTGGACTTGGCTATCTTGTGTATAAAAAGAAGATGAACATAACCGCACTGTCCATTGCGGCTTTGGTAATTATGTATATAACGGTTTTTATCGGCACTTATTTGCCAGTCAATATGCCGGGGATCATTGCTGGTTCACCACTTGTAACCTGGCTTATTATTCTCCTTGTTTATGCATACATCGCCTCAGTATTGCCAGTACAAACACTTTTACAACCCCGGGATTTTATTAATGCACACCAGCTAATCGCGGCGATGATACTGCTTTTTGCAGGTCTGGTCCTTGTCCACCCACAAATAAGTGCACCTGCATTTGTCGCAGCACCAAAAGGAGCACCACGGATCTGGCCTTTCCTTTTCATAACGATCGCCTGCGGCGCGATATCAGGCTTTCACAGTCTTGTTTCATCTGGCACCTCATCTAAACAACTTTCCAAGGAAACGCATGCCCGGTTCATAGGCTATGGGTCTATGCTCATGGAAGGCGCCCTGGCAACGATCGTCATTATCTGCTGCACTGCTGGACTCGGCAATGTCCAGGCATGGACAGCACGCTATGCAGACTGGTCAGTTGCCTCTGGACTCGGCGCCAAGTTAACGGCATTTGTCGATGGTGCATCTACTTTCTTGACCGCCCTTGGTTTAGGCAAAACTTTTGCGCAAACAGTATTAGGCGTGTTTATTGTGAGTTTCGCCGCAACCACACTCGACAGCGCAACACGCATACAGCGGTATATTGTTACCGAACTTGCCAAAGATCTCAAAATCAACTTTCTAACTAAACGCCATACAGCAACTGCGCTGGTAATTGTCTGTGCCCTAGCTCTGGCACTCGTAAAACCAGATGGCACAGGAGCACTCGTACTCTGGCCTCTATTCGGTGCAAGCAATCAGCTGCTCGCCGGTCTTGCACTCATGGTTATTACTGTTTATCTACACAAAAAAGGCAAACCGATCTTCTACACAGCAATACCCATGGTTTTCATGGTTATAATGACGAGCTGGGCTATGATTCTGAATATGACAAATTTCTATAAGGGCGCGAACTGGCTATTATTTTGCATAAACGGAATTATCATGATATTCGTGATATGGATGATTGTTGAAGTCATCATGGTGATACGCCGAGCGAAAAACTAAAATTGAATAGTCATAATGTCATTGAGTCATTAAGTTACTGAAAGACGTTTAGAGCGTTTCGTCCGTTAGTTCCGTTATTATCGTTTTTTTTACGAGTACGATGTACGATTCACGAATACGATATTCTCCGATACACCGTTACTCCGATACTATTTTTCTTTTTTCCGTGATTGACATAATGATAAAATCAGCTATGATACTAAAGTGGAGGTAGTATGAAAAGAGATTTTATATCAATTTTCGATTTAACTAAACAAGAGATTTTTGAAATATTTGAACTGACAAAAAAGCTTAAGGAATCGCAAAAAAAAGGTATCCAGCACAAAATGCTCAAGGATAAAACCTTAGCCATGATTTTTGAAAAACCGTCTTTGCGCACGCGCGTGACCTTTGAGACTGGAATGACCCAACTCGGTGGCCACGCCATTTACTTAGGACCAAATGATGCGAAAATCGGGGCCCGGGAAGGTGTAGCTGATGCAGGAAAAAACCTCAGCCGCTGGGTAGATTTGATAATGGCTCGAGTTTTTGCTCACAAAACGGTTGAAGATTTGGCGGAAAGTGCCACAATACCAGTTATTAACGGTTTGTGTGACCTGGAGCACCCGTGCCAGATATTGTGTGATCTTTTCACGATTATTGAAAAGAAAGGTTCACTTGACACAGTAGTTATTGCCTATTTGGGCGATGGCAATAATGTGTGTAATTCATTTGTTGCCGGCTCTGCCCTACTCGGTTTCCAAGTCAATATTGCAACGCCTAAGGGTTACGAACCTAATAAAGAATACCTTGCCAAGGCAAAGACAGTAGCCCTTGTGAATGATCCGAAAAAGGCAGTTACTCATGCCGATATAGTCTATACTGATGTCTGGACATCAATGGGTCAGGAAACAGAAGCCAATGCGCGCAAAGAGATATTCAAACCATTTCAGGTGAATAGCCAACTCCTCGAGTTGGCAAACGAAAATTACATGGTCATGCACTGTTTGCCTGCGCATCGCGGCGAAGAAATCACGGACCAGGTAATAGAAGGCAAACATTCGATTGTCTTTGACCAAGCCGAGAATCGGCTCCATATCCAAAAGGCAATCATGGTCTGGCTCTTAAAACAATAAGTTAGTATTCATGACCTGGCATTGTAAAGAGGTTGATGATATCTTTCAGTCCCTGAATTCGTCTGAACAGGGATTAACTACAGAAGAGGCTAGGAAACGTCTCATAAGTTTTGGCCCGAACACAATAAAACAAGTCAAAAAGAGAACGGTCATACAAATGCTTTTTGATCAATTCAAGGATTTCATGATTCTGGTGCTTATTGCCGCGGCGGTCGTTTCAGGTATCATTGGTGAACCCAAAGATACCATAGCCATTTTGGTAATTGTAATTCTAAATGCGGTAATCGGCTTTATCCAGGAATACAGAGCTGAGAAAGCAATAGAGGCACTGAAGAAAATAGCGGCACAGGTAGCAACAGTAATCAGGGATGGAGAGCCAATCAGTATCCCTGCTTCTGATATTGTACCCGGTGACATGATTTTACTTCGGGCTGGAAACATCACACCGGCAGACATGAGGCTTATCAAAGTCGCGTATTTCAAGATTGATGAATCATCACTTACCGGAGAGTCCGTACCTGTAGAAAAACATACAAATCCCCTTCAGGATGATATGATGCCCTTAGGTGATAGAAAAAACATGGCGTACAAAGGAACCATAGTTACTTATGGTCGGGCAAATGGGGTCGTCGTCTCAACTGGAATGAACACAGAATTTGGAAAAATCGCCACGATGATTCAAGAACAGGTGGCAGTAAGAACACCGCTTCAAAAGAGGCTTGCGAAGTTTGGAAAGAAACTGGCTATTGCAATACTTGCGATATGCGCCCTGGTTTTTGGTATCGGCCTTATCAGGGGGGAAGCGCCCTTATTGATGTTTCTGACTGCTATTAGCCTTGCAGTCGCGGCTATCCCTGAGGCTCTTCCAGCAGTCGTAACCATCTCCCTAGCTATCGGCGCGAAGAAAATGGTCAAACAGAATGCCCTCATAAGAAAACTCCCGGCTGTAGAAACCCTGGGTTCGGTTACTTATATCTGTTCAGATAAAACCGGAACTTTAACTCAGAATAAAATGGAGGTTCAGGAGATATACATTAGTGGCAAGACAATTAAACCTGAGCATAGTTCCATTCAACAACGCTCAATAAACCAGCTATTCATAGCAATGGCGCTCAATAATGATGCAACCAGGCAAAAGAACGGTAAATGCCTTGGCGATCCTACAGAGATCGCCCTTTATACGATTGCCAAAGAGAATAGATATAAAAAAGAAGACTTGCTTAAACATTATCCACGGGTTGCTGAAATTCCTTTCGATTCACAAAGAAAATGTATGACTACTTTCCACAAAACACCTGAAAAGGGGTATATTTCTTTTACTAAAGGTGCCGTCGAAACTTTAATCGAGAAATCTGCAAATGAGCTGAATATTAATGGAAAATCTGAAATCGACAAAGAAAAGATTCACCGTATGAGTGAATCGATGGCTCAAAGGGGTTTGCGAATACTCGGCTTCGCGATGAAGAACTGGAATACTCTCCCTGAAGACGTAACCGGGAAAAACATTGAAACTGGACTTACATTTTTGGGGGTTGTAGGGATGATAGACCCACCAAGAAAAGAGGTAACAGAAGCAGTAGCATTGTGTAAATCCGCCGGCATTAACCCGGTGATGATAACTGGCGACCATCCAATAACTGCAAAGGCGATCGCCAAAGAACTCAGCATAATAGATGATGACCAGGAAATTGTTACGGGTCGAGATCTTGAAAAACTATCAAATAGTGCATTCGAAAAAAAGGTCACGGATATACGGGTATATGCCAGGGTTGCGCCCGAACAAAAACTCAGGATTGTAAGGGCACTGCAAAATCAAGAGCAGTTCGTGGCAATGACTGGAGATGGCGTCAATGATGCTCCAGCATTGAAATGCGCTGATATCGGCATTGCAATGGGCATAACCGGCACCGACGTCTCGAAAGAAGCATCAGATATGATACTGCTCGATGACAACTTTGCATCAATTGTTAAAGCAGTTAAACGGGGAAGGCGGATATTCGACAATATCCGAAAATTCATAAAATACACAATGACCAGTAATGCCGGTGAAATATGGACGATATTTCTCGCACCTTTTCTCGGGCTTCCGATTCCTCTTTTGCCGATTCATATATTATGGATTAATCTTGTAACTGATGGGTTACCAGGACTTGCTTTGACTGCAGAGCCAGAAGAAAAAGGGATAATGAAAAGGCCGCCAAGACACCCTAAGGAAAGTATCTTCGCTCACCACCTCGGTCTGGATATTATCTGGGTAGGTCTTTTAATGGGTGGTGTCTCAATATTCTCTCAGGCTTGGGCAATAAAGACCGGCCATACATCGTGGCAGACCATAATATTTACTGTCCTGTGTTTGAGCCAAATGGGTAATGTACTCGCTCTTCGTTCCGAAAAAGAATCGCTTTTTTCTTTAGGCCTATTTTCCAATATACCACTACTCGGTGCTGTCTTTTTGACATTTGTGCTCCAGATGGCAATAATATATATACCGTTTCTAAATTCTATATTTAAAACCCAGCCATTAACATTAAATGAACTTGTCATATGCTTAGTTTTATCAACCGTAGTGTTTTGGGGAGTTGAAACAGCGAAGTGGATAAGAAGGAGAAATCGAGATGCTAAAAGATCTTCTTAAACCTGAGATTGAAGAATTAATTAAACAAAAAGACTGGCGAAGCCTTAAACAGGTACTGTCCAACTGGCCAAGTCCGGACACAGCTGATTTATTAGAGAGTTTCGAACAGGAGGATATGGTTATTGTTTTTCGACTTTTACCTCAACAACTGGCAGCTGATGTATTCAGTGAACTTGATGTTGATAAGCAGACCATTCTTCTTCAGCAGATAAGCAATGAACGTATTCGGGATATTATTTCAGAATTGGCTCCAGATGATAGGACAGAACTATTTGAGGAACTTCCAGGAAAGATAACCAGACAACTCCTGAATTTACTATCTCCTGAGGATCGCAAAAAGACACTACTTTTACTTGGTTATCCAGAAGACAGTGTTGGACGACTGATGACCCCAGACTATGTTGCCATTCGAGCCAACTGGACTATTTCAGAAGCATTAAGCCATATTCGCAAACACGGTCGCGACGCTGAAACAATTAATATGGTTTATGTGGTTGACGAGAACTGGCATTTAATAGATGATATACCATTGCGAAGATTAATCTTGGCTGACCCGCAGCAACAGGTTGAATCTATTATGGACAAGAGATTCATCGCAATCTCAGCGTCTGAGGATCAGGAACAAGGTATCAATATGATAGAACAATATAACCTGGTTGCCCTCCCTGTCATAGACTCAGAAAATGCATTATTGGGAATTGTGACCGTGGATGATATTCTTGACGTATTGGAGGATGAAGTTACTGAAGATGTTCATAAAGGGGCTGGTGTTGCTCCTTTGGACATGGGCTACAGTGCTGTTTCTGCATGGCATTTATATCACAAGCGTATTGTCTGGTTATTACTTTTGGCATTTGCAGGTTTTCTTTCAGGAAACGTGATTGCTGCCTTTGAAGAGACTATCGGAACAATCATTGCTTTAGCTTTTTTTATACCAGTATTAATTGACACTGGAGGTAATACCGGTACCCAGTCAGCAACCCTTATCATACGTGCCATAGCCACTGGAGATCTCACTCTGAAGAAATGGTTCAACGTCATGAAAAAGGAGTTATTAGTTGGTATCTTATTGGGTGCATCGCTCGGTATTGTTCTTTATTTGTGGAGCTACTTTTGGAAAGGCAATTCCGAGATCAGCTTGGTGGTCGGTATATCAGTAGTTGCTATTGCATTATGTGCAAACTTAGTTGGTAGCTTATTGCCGATAGTTCTTACAAAACTAAAGCTCGACCCTGCTATAGTTAGTAGCCCACTCATTACTACAATAATGGATGTAACAGGTTTGTTGATTTATTTTTCGATTGCAATATGGTTGTTAAAGGGTTAATGTTCAAAGAATACTATAAAAGAGGTACAACTCATCCAAGAATATGGATATCCAGATTAAGTTCGGATATGAAAAGTTACGTGTAATGCATTTATCATATTAAAAAAAGGAATTATCATAATGTTACACAACAATTTAACAAAAGGATAAATATGGTCAATCTATCATTTATCAGTCCTGAAACATACGCATTGGTTATTCTGCCGATACTTATTTTTGTTGCCAGGATTTTAGATGTTAGCCTCGGGACAATCCGCATTGTTTTCATTTCTAAAGGCTTTAAATACCTTGCACCGGTAATTGGTTTTTTTGAAATATTGATCTGGCTTCTGGCAATTGGACAAATTATGCGAAATTTAGACAATATCTATTATTACATCTTTTACGCTGCAGGTTTTGCTGCAGGTAATTTTATTGGAATGCATATCGAAGAGAAACTGTCAATAGGAACACAAATTATTCGGGTTATTACCAGAAGGGAAGCGTCTAAATTACTAAAAACTCTTAAATCTGCAGGTTATGGAGTTACGAGTGCTGATGCAAAAGGCAATAAAAGGCAAGTTAAAATCATTTATGTTATCATAGATCGCCGCGATGTTCAAAATGTTATTAGATTTATCAAAAGATACAATCCAAACGCATTTTACACTATAGAAGATATCAAATTTGTGAGTAAAAAGTTACTTCCTTATAGAAAATCCTGGTATGAAAGATATAATCTAAATTTTCTTAAATATCGCATTAAACGAAAGTAATTCTTTACCAAAATGCTCGAGTGTTTTCAAGAAACCAAAACAGGGTTGTTTAAGATTAGATGACCTGGGTTTGAATCAGACTCCCAATCCAGAACTGATTTTCGAAAAACCTTTACTGAATGTATCAACAAAATTAGAGGTAAGTGACCGATATCTTAATTGGCAAGAGGCAAAAAGAATTGCTGCCTAAGCGAAAAGAAGATACAAAAAATAGGGCATAAAATGATTATTTTAAATGGACTGTGGATTAGTTAATACACGTATTTCTGGTTTTCTATTTATTGACTGTTCGTAGAAGGTAATGCCTATGATATTTTGATGATATTGGGATCGCTGAATGATCTAAATTTCCTACTTTTTCCGAGAAGTCCCATATCGATATTATTTCTTTTACGACTCTTTATGTCAAGAATGGAAGAATTGTAGAATATTTCCAACCAATTTTCAATATGCTTTATTCCCGCTGGCATGTCATTTATGTCGATGAAATAATACTTATTACCTGATTTTATACAATCGATTCCACCCACTTCCATGCCAATTCTTTCAAAGCAATTCGAGACTAACTCGATTATTCTATCAGGAACTGTAGTTTCTTGATGCCCTTCTATATCCAAAAATGCTTTAAAAAAGCCACCAATTTTGTATATCCTTATTAAATTTCCTCTAACATATTCCTGTAAATAAATACCGTCTTCTTTCACAATTTTAACCTCTTCTAACCTATTCTTAATCTCTACACCATAAGATCTGCCATACAATGGTTTCAACACTGCCGGGAATTTGAAGTCTTTCAATAAATCTACCTCTTCCCTTGATACAAATACTGTTTTAGGCACAGTCATGCCAGCATTCTCCATACTCGCTATTGAAAGTAACTTGTTTGAACTTATACTCAATGCACGGAAAGAGTTTATAGTCCTAACGCCCTGCTCCTCAAAGAACTGAACTAAATATAAGTATTTTGGGCTCAACAATCTTACTATTATAAGATCATATTCACCCTCAATCTTTGCAAGATTTGTGTTAGTATCAATTATTTCTGTTTTCATATCACTTCCTGAAAAATAGTTCATTAGTGGCTTTATAAGACAGGTATTTGAGCGAGACGTCAAAAATGCTATTTTCATTTTTATCCACTCACGAAAAAGTTTTCGATGTTAATTTATCGGCCCGATATAAATGCAAAATCGTCCTTGATGAATAAAATATAGCACTGACTAATGACCATACAAGTATTGCAACTAATGACCAAAATGGCACCTTGAGCAAAACACCTATTAAGATAAAGATTATATAACTGTTTTTTCTACCGTCAAATTTCCTGAATACCTGTTCAATCTTTCCAAAGTCTGATAATGGACGGTTTTTAATTGCCTTACCGAATGCCTGGCCACAATAATGAGAAAAACCATCAAAGAGAAGTATAAATGTACAAAATAAAATTGGTAATACTCCATAGACGTTTGATAGGTATATAGCTAATGCGATATACCAAAAATGTTCAAAAAGAAAGTCGAAGGCGTGTTCTGAATTTCCAATAGCTGTAGAAGCCAATTTTACTCTTGAAAGCTTTCCATCTACACCATCCATAAACGAAACGACAAAGGTTAGAAGGGAAGCAAATAATAAATGTCCCATGAGGAATAAAAAAGTAGATGCATAAGCAATTATATTTGTTAATATAGTAATTTGATTGGGTGTAATCCGTGTATTTACCAATTTACTTACAATAAAATTTTCTATTGACTTATTAATATAAGTTGCAAGCAAATCATTTCTCCCTTTACCGGCATTGTTAATTAAAAGACTCTTAGCTTTAACTAAATCCTCTTTTGAATCAATGTCAATACAAAAAGGTTTAATTTCCTTACGCATGCTCGGAATATACGAATCAATTTGAGTAATATTAAATATTTCCGCATCTTTATTCTTAGCAGCTTTTGCAATGCCTTCGGCCAGTTCGGTTTTGTCTTCTCTTACCGATTCCTCAATATAATTAAACACCTTTGGCGTGCATAAAAATACACCAGTATCTATGCAGTTTGATTCCTTTATATTCTTGCCTATATCAACAATTTTCCCATCCTTTTCCAGAACTTTTGTATCACCCGGTAATGCTTCTCTTCTGTCAATAGCCAAAATAACAGAACTTTTTGGAACATAATTAATGAGCACTTTAAGAATGCGTTGGTCAAAAATATGATCAGCCATCAATAAGATAAATTTATCATTTAACAGTTCTTTAGCTTTTAAAATAGAAACCCCATTTTCTCTTTGCCATTCACCATTTTCAACATAACTTATTCTTATTCCGAATCTCTCTCCATCACCTAAAATCGTTTTGATTTTGTCGCTATGATAACCTACAACTATCACGAATTCTCTGATACCTACCTGCCTTGCAGTTAATATTACTCTTTCAATTAAAGATAAACCTAATAGTTGAATTAGTGGTTTGGGTTTATCTTTAGTTAAGTCGCCCAATCTACTACCATCCCCAGCTGCAAGTATTAAAGCCTTCATGTCTATCTATAAAAAGAGTATAAATTACTATTTGCTAATTTCACGCTTTCCCTCATGAACACTATCAAAGTTAGCATAGATTGTTGTTAGGCTGTTTTTTGCATAAGAACATTTTTCAATTTTCTATATATTCTTACGATCTTTTGTCATTCAGTACCTGAATTCCTAACCTTTGTTCTGCTGCCATTAAAATGCTTTTGATCATCTCGTTATAAGGCATTTCTGCAACTGCTGCCATTTTAGCAAGATGGCCATCCCAGCACCATCCTGGATTCGGGTTCACTTCAAGAAGTTTTGGATTGCCTTGCGCATCAAGTCTCCAATCAAATCGACAGTAGTCTCTGCATTCTAACCTCTCAAACAACTTTAAACAGCATTCAATAATAAATTTTTCTGTATCCTCGACTAAATCAGCAGGAATTGATTTAACATTCCGGTAAGGTGATTCTGGGAGCCACTTTGTCTCATATCCGCATATTCTAGGAAGCTCTGGTGGTAGTGTTGAATAATCTTCTTCAATAACAGGTAAAACTCTGTAAGATTCAGGGGGATTGCCTATAATTCCTATACTCAAATCTTTTCCTGTAAGGAATTCTTCAACAAGAATGGGTTTATCATAACCAAATTTCTCGCGCATGTCGGAAATGGCATTCACCAGTTCCTCAAGGCTATATACTACACTTTTTTGCGTGATTCCAAAACTGGAATCCCCATAGTTTGGTTTCACGAGGGCTGGAAAATCAAGAGGAAGTTCAATAGTGGATGCTTCCGGCTTGATGAAAAAAGCTTCAGGGACAGGAATTTTCATCTCCTTTGCAATGCCACGCACCAGTGATTTATCATAACAGTAAGCAAGACATTGAGGTCCGGACCCCGTATATGGAGTATCAAGCATTTCCAGCAAGGAAGGTATATGAAACTCTTTTCTTGGGTTGTTGTTATAACCTTCGTCGCAGAGATTAAAGACAATATCTATTTTGGATCTCATTTTTATCAAATCATGAAGTAATGTATCATGATTATTAAAATATGTAAACTGATAACCCCGCATGTTTCTTAATGCACCCTTAAGTTGATCAATTGTATAGAAATCATCATCATCAAAAACGCATAACGGCTTCAAGAGATCGGGTTTTGTCGGATCACCTAAGACTACAACCACATTCTTTGGCAATTCTTTTTTACTCTTTAAGGGCGTCCATTCTTTCCTGACGACAGCTGTTACAATAATCCGTTTTTCCATCATACCCAAATCCTGATTCCTTTGGGAAGCCGGTGATATTTCTCCATGTAAGGTAATATCGCTGAAGTTCGCTGTTTTTAAGAGTTCGTTCAGGCTCTCATGAGTATAAAGTCTTTCCGCATAGAATTGATCTGTAATAAGGCCTTTTTCCACATGGGCAATTAATTCTCGTGAGATTAAACGCTGTTTGTCTAATGAAATGGAACGTTCCCTACAGACAAAATATTTTTTGTCTATCCATTCCCAGGACCTGGGCTGGAAATGTGCCCTTAAGTATGCTCCATCAGCAACATCGATTAAAAGCTTACCCCAAGGCTTCAAAATTCTAAACACCTCCTTAAGTACCCTTAAATCATCTTGTATTGTTTCAAAATAGCCAAAGCTATTTCCTAAAAGTATAGCTACATCAGAACGATCCGGAGGGTACGAAAGTTTTCTGGCATCACCTTCTCTAAATTTTACATTTAGTCCATACCTTTTTGCCTTTGCTTTAGCTTTCTGTATCAAATAGTGAGAACGGTCTATGCCATCTATGTATTTAAACCCCCGCCGAGCTAATTCCAAAGAATGGCGTCCCTGACCGCAACAAAGATCTATAATATTATCCTCTGGTGAAAGTTTTAAAATCCCTGAGAACAGATCGACCTCTTGTCTGGTTATATTATGGTCTTCGACAACATCTGCATCGGTCTTAAGGTAAAGAGAGTTAAATATTGTTCTCCACCAATCAGGTTTTACATATTCTTCAAGATTTAAGACAGGACCCAGCACCTTTCTCTTAATCTTTTCCTTCTTCAATTGTGGTATTGTTTTATCTATGATCATCCTCTTATCCATTATTTTCTTCCTTCTAAGGAATATTTCCTTCACGTTCAACCATACATACCTCTATATGCTGTTTTTTCATCTTCCTTACATTCATCTTGGTATTAAGTATCATCTCTATTTTTGTTTATTAAATTCTTCTAGCCTTTCCAAGTCTTGCTCAAAGATTTCTGATTTGGATAATCCTCTTATAATAAAATTGACCAGATCCTGATGAAACTGATTGTTTGATTTAGCCAGATAATAATAAATAAACTGCCCCTTTCTTCTATCATTCACTATACCTGTTAATCTTAATTTCGCCAAATGCTTCGAAACATTCGACTGTGTAGCATTAAGAACCTGATACAATTCCGCCACATTCATCTCTTGTTTATGTAAAAGATTCACTATGCGCAATCTAGTATCATCTCCAAGTACCTTTAATATTAACCTTGTATTTTTTAACTCACTCATAATTTTTCCAATATATCACCATATGTTCATATGTTCATATTAATGTAGTAATTATACCTTTTAATAACACTCTGTCAATATATTTGTGAGGTCGGTTAGACAATGAATTTCCTCTTGACAATATTTATTTTTTTAATAGAATATGACAGTTCGAAAAAGGAGGTATATAATGAGCAAGTTGGATATTTGGCTGTGCACCGTCTGTGAGTATAACTACGACCCACAACTTGGTGATTCTGATAATGACATACCAACCGGGACATCATTTGATGAATTACCAGAAGAGTGGGTCTGCCCATGCTGTGGTGCAGAAAAAAAACAATTCGTACCGTATACTGAAGCAAAAGATGTTGATCAATAGTAGGATAAAAAGAATATTTTGATAGACCCCGTTAGAATTTTGTTCCTGATATATTGTTTCTCGGCGGGGTTATAATTTCTATTAAGCATTAATAAAATAGTAAGGAAGTATTATGATTTCTAACGGGGTGGAGAAAAATCTAAAAAAGAGTCTCACTTTTTGGAATGCCTAAAGCTGGTGGCGCCTATTTAAGCATAATAACTAATATGCTCTTACAGATGGGTACCCCCTTTATCTACTACTTTTCGGAACAATCATCGGAACTACTATAGGAAGTAATATAACACCTATTGGAGCAGCAGCGAATATTGTTGGTGTTGGTCTTTTGAAAAAAACGGCTATAAGGTGAATTTCCTTGATTTTCACCAATTAATAGGTATAATAAGAAAATGAACTCAAGAAGCATTATTCGTTCCTTAATTAGCAATCCTGTTAGAAAGGCATTCGCCATAATTTTCGCCTTTGGTCTTTGGTCTTTCGTTGCCCTCGATAAGAACTATGTGTACCAGAAAGATATCAAAGTAATCTACGTAAACCTCGCTGATTCTTTCATGGTCGTCGACTCTGTTCCAACGATTAATGTCTCGTTTATCGGTCGCGGTGGATCACTTTTGAGTACCTGGGCAGCAGCACCCAGGGCGCGTTGTGACCTCGCCGAGAGAAAAATTGGGACTAATACGATCCCCACAAGCGAGTTCTTGATACCAATTGGTTTTCCTGACTTGAAACTGACTTTCAATACCCCATCAATAGCCGTGACAATAGACAAAAGGATTACAAAAATAATCGGGGTTAATGTACCGTTCAAAGGTGCCCTTAAACAAGGTTACTCAATAAGCGAGGTCGTCGTATTTGATACAGTGAGCGTTACAGGGCCACGCAATATCTTACTTGACCAGAAAGAAGTATTGACTGAAACACTCGACGTCAAGAACAAACGATCATCATTCTTGGCAAAACCAAGAATCGCAGAAATGTCAGAGCTATTCGAATTCTCCAGAGAAAACGTACAAGTTGAAGTCAAAGTAGACACAACTATCGAGAAGTTGTTCACGAATATAGCACTAACCCTGCTTTTTACACCTGAACAACGTGTGTCATCTGAGAAAATAAGTCTTGATACACTTATCGTCCAGGGACCGAGTAATAGAATGCATGGTCTTAAGAAAAAAGATATCACGGTAAAGATAACGCTGACAAAACTACCGGCCGGAGAACACTATCTGCCAGCCACGATAGTATTACCACAATATATTAAACCGGTAAACTCAGTACCGAAGAAATTTAAAATCACAATTTATTAAAAGATTATACTTTAATCATTGCTGATTATGGTAAAAATACCGAGAATCCATAGCACGAAACATGGTTTTCTTATTCTACTCTTTTCCTTCATCATCACCCGAATATTCTACTATCTTATAGGTATTCGCTTTGATATTACACCGCTTTACTGGTTTTTCCAATTCATCGATCCCCAGTTATTGAGAACCGAGTTGCTCAAGAGTATCTTATACCTCCACACGCAACCCCCTGTTTTCAACCTGTTTCTCGGGTCGATCATTAAACTTGCCAATAACAGTGAGACGCTTGCTTTTGCTCTAACGTACCAGGCGATTGGTCTAATCATGATCTTGAGCCTGTATTTAATACTTAGAAAACTGGCTATCCCCTTACGCATCGCTTTGCCACTTACTATTTTTTTCGCGATAAGTCCTCCAGTAATCCTTCTCGAAAACTGGCTCTTCTATACCTATCCAGTAACCTGCCTGCTCGTGCTTTCAGTCATCTTCCTCAATTATTATCTTGATGAACACATATCCACTTATTTATTCTTATTCTTCTGTACTCTTTCTTTGATCGTATTGACAAGATCACTTTTCCATCCCATCTGGTTCATCATCATATTAATTGGGTTAATCGCATACAACCGTAACAACGCTAAACGAATAATACTGTGTGCTCTTTTCCCTATGCTTGTTATAGGCGCTGTCTATGTTAAAAACTATGTCTTTTTTAAACAAGTTGGTCTCTCATCTTGGCTTGGTATGAACCTGGCAAAGATGACACTGACTGTGCCTTTGGATAAAATAGAGCCGCTGGTGGAAAAAGGGGAGTTATCTGGTATTGCAACAATTATGCCCTTTCAAACACCTGAGACATACCAGGAATATGCCAATTTCGACACCCTAACCTGTATCAGCGTACTCGACAGAAAGTACAAGTCAACTGGATTTGTTAACCTCAATCACATCGGCTATATACAGGTGTCACAGCAATACTCTGTCGCAGCCAGGCACCTGATAAGAAAATACCCTCACTATTATGGCTTATCAGTAGTTAAGGCTTTCTATGCCTTTTTAAGACCTTGCTCTGATTCAATGATCATCCGAAACAAGAATCGCCGCGTCATAGGAACCTGGGTTAACATCTACGAAAATTACCTTGTCGGTGACATTTTGAGTCGGGTCTGGAATACTCACTATACAAACCGTTATAACAGGAAGCGTAAAGTACACCTTAATTTTCTGTATTTCCTCGTGCCAATACTTTGTATCTGGGGCTTGCTCATAATTGCCAAGGGTGCAATTTTGTTCAAATACCGCAGGGTCGAACTGATAACCATCACCTATGCCATGTTCAACATCATTTACGTCACAATTGCCGGAAATCTTCTTGAGGTCAGTGAAAATATGCGATTTCGCTTCCTTATTCTACCGTTTCTCTACATATTTTTAGCAATTTGGTTCAAGTATTTGTTCAATAAAGCCAAACGAACTTGACAACTAAAATTTTTGGGATATAATGAAGCATGGACGTAGGAAATTTTTCACAGTTTTTGCGAGGATGGCGGAATTGGCAGACGCGCTGGATTTAGGATCCAGTTCCATCACGGAATGGGGGTTCAAGTCCCCCTCCTCGCATGTTCTGGAGGTGCCCTTTGCACTATGATATTGCTACAGATAAAACAACTGAAAAAGAAATTGATATAACCGTACCCGCCACTGAATTAGATCGCTTCATTAAAATCGAAATCAATAAGTTAAGAAAAGACCTTTCGCTCAAGGGTTTTCGCAAAGGCAAAGTACCTGAGAGTTTGATAAGAACAAGATATCACGATACGCTTAAAGCCCAGGCAATGAATGGTCTGGTTACTGAGTCCTTTTTCAAAATCATTACAGAAAATAAATGGCGTCCAGCATCACAGGCTGAAATGAAGAACCTTAAGGAAGACGATGAGATTAAATTCCGTCTGCGTTTTGAAACCTTCCCAAATTTTGAACTTGACGACTATATCGGCATCGAGGTTTTCCAAGAAGAACCACTGCCTGATGATTTTCTGCTTGAACAGGCAATAAAAGAACTCCGTGAGCAACATGCGAATATCAGAGAAACTACGCGCCCTGCGGCCGTAGACGATTTTATCACCATGGATATTGAAACATTTGAGAACGATAAGACAAAAGAAAATCAACAAAATCTTAAAGTGCGCATTGGTGACCGGAACTTGCCGGATGAAATAAATAAAGTATTGGTCGGGGCAAGGAAAACAGAAAAAAAGCAGGTACGTGTTGATAAACAAACTTATAAGATATACATAAAGAAAGTCGAAGAAAAAATCTTGCCCAATATCGATGCTGATTTTGCCAAAGTACAGAAATTCGAAGGTATCGAACAACTGCGCAAGAAACTACTGAAAAATGCCAAGAAAATCGAAGAAAAGAGACTTGAAGATATTGCCAAAGAAGCGCTTTCTAATATCCTTTTAGAAAAAAATCAATTTGAAGTACCCAATGCGCTAATTGAGAGCGAATACCGAACTATTCTACAAAGATCAAATATGCCTGATTCAGAATCGAATAAGGAAAGATTCCGGGAACCGGCTGAAAAGCGTGCTCGATTAGATCTGATAATAAATAAGATTGCTGATAAAGAAAATATCCAAGTAAAAAAGGAAGAAACCATGAATCTCATTACGGCCATGGGCGTCAAACTGAACGACGAAAACCGAGAAAGCATTGTCAGCTATATAAACAACGCCCTGACCAAAGAGAAAACTATTGATTTTCTTTATAAAAATGCAAAAATCAGCAAAAAAAGTCGGATAATATCGCCAAAGGAGGACATCAATGATACCCGTTCCGTTCGTCATAGAGCAAACCGGCCGGGGTGAGCGCGCTTATGACATTTACTCGCGTCTCCTCAAAGAACGAATAATATTTATTGGAACACCGATGGATGATACTGTGGCAAATTTAATTATTGCCCAGTTGTTATTCTTGGAAGCCGACGATCCATCCAAAGACATATCGCTGTACATCAATTCACCAGGCGGTATAGTTTCATCAGGCCTTGCCATATACGACACAATGCAGTTTGTTAGACCATCGGTTTCAACGATATGTATTGGCATGGCAGCGTCCATGGCAGCGCTTTTATTAGCCGCCGGTGAGAAAGGCAAAAGATTTTCCCTACCCCACGCCCGTATAATGATCCATCAACCAGAAGGTGCCTTTTCAGGACAAGCATCAGATATTGCCATTCATGCAAAAGAAGTACTCACAACAAGAGAGATTCTGAACAAGATATTTGCCAAGCACACGGGTCAGACTGAAGATAAGATCGCCAAAGATACCGACCGAAATTTCTTTATGTCTGCTCAGGAAGCCAAAGAGTACGAGATAATCGATGATATCATGGCGAAGAGGAAAAAATAATACCAAAAGGTATACCCAGGGTGTATGAAGTATAAGAAACGACCGGTGCCATGAGTGTTTTTACAAACATATATTTAAACTTCAGCAAAAGGAGGTTTCTCAAGCCGTTCAAGCCTTTGTCTAATAAAAAGCGGAGAAATTTTCTGATCTCCGCACCCACTCAAGCAGCTGAATTTGTAAAAGTTATACCTTATGTGACAGGACTGAAGAAAATCGGACATATAGTAATGATTGCACCCCGGCACCATGAGACAATATGCAGTTTCATCAAACCTAAGAACTTCCAGATCATCTTCTATGACATCCCTCCCTTGGTTTTATCAAAAGAATATGATGGACTAAAAAGACAATTGAGCCAAGAACGGTTTCACTATATTATCGAGTTGAACAAACCAGCCAATATCTCGCTCCCCTATCTGACCACTACAGAAAGAAGGATCTGCTTATATGACCAAACCAAATTCCCTTACTACAACATAATGCTCCGAGATAGCGTCGAGTCTTTATGTAGTTTTTTTGCAACCAAAAAATATGATGCCAAAAAAATCTTTACTTTTTATGTTCGGGATATAAAAAGTACAATGAAGAAGTACAAGAAAAAACGACCATTACTGTTTGTCAACGATACCGACAAAATTGACTGGCAAGGTAATACAATCACTCTTGGTAAAGACATATCTAGTGGCTCGCCTGAAGCATATAAACTCCTTGTCGGAGCTGATGCTTACTCGGGTCAGCATGACGTATTCTATGAGTTTGCTAAGATTTTCTCCAAGGAAATAATAGAGTGACAAAGACAATATCAGAGCCTGTCAACAATATCCTGTGTCAAATAAACAACCTCGATCTCGGGGATATCAATGTGTCAAAAATCACCCGTGCCCTGAGCATGGGTCTGGGCGGTTACGGATATGCGGTCATTTCTCAAAAAAATGGCAAACCTAATCTTGAGTACTGTGAAGGTATCACCAAAAAAGAATTCGTTAAGAGAACGAAAAATACGAAAGACCTCTTGAGTTTTGTTTTGAACATCGGTGACCAGACTTACCAACTTTTAATTCTACAGAGGAAGATGCGCCATCTTACAAAAGCACAAAAAGTTAACATCAATACCCTACTTTCGATAATTTCCATGGCATTAACAATGAGACAGGTCTCCAAAGATCGAATCACAGAAACGCAGATCATAAATCAGCTTAATTTGAATATTACCACGAGTCTTGACGAAAATAAAATCATTAGGAATCTTGAATCCGCGGCACGCCGTATGCTCAAAATTAATGATATATTTATCTTCTACCGCCGTGATGATTTTTTTGCCGGCAGCAAAAATTCATTCAAGATCATCAATCTACCCAAGGCTATATATAGCAAATTTTTCAAAGTTCAACAGATATTCACCGTACCGAAAAGCCGAGTCGCTTCACTTAAGGGGATAATCCCGATTAAGACTGTCCGTGATGTTACCTTCATACCGTTCACTATAAAAAATGAATTGCGGGGGTTCTTTACGCTCCCCGGGAACATAATGACATTAAGCAGGAATCTTGTTTTAACCCGTATTAAATTTTTGGCGAACCAAGCTAGCCTAGCCTTGGAAAGGATTGAACTCTTTCGCAAAATGAACAGTGCATTACGAGAAAGCCATGGACTGCAAGATCTGATAAAGATTATGATATCTTCTCTCGACCTTTCGTCCTTATCTACCGAAATCCTGCAAAGGGCACAAGAGTTTCTCGGTTTCAAACGCATCCTATTCTCGATTTATGATCCAGAACTACAAAGCTTCCGCCGCATAACCGGTGTCGGTATCTCCGCTAAGAAATTAAAAGAAGCCAGGGCAGTACACCCGCCACTCGAGGCAATTATGGAGCTATTCAATAATCGTTGTCGCATATCAAATTCATATTATGTGCCGGCTAAAGATGCGCAAATAATTTGTAAGAAAGTCAAGCGTTACGAATTGTATAAATCAACACCCATAAAAAATCGTATCCTTGAATTGTGGGACCCGGGTGATATCTTTGTCTCGCCAATATATTCAAAAAATCGCGAAATAGTTGCTCTGCTTTCGCTCGGCATGCCGATGAGCAACCTCGCGCCAACATTAAACAACGTTAAACTTTTAGAAATATTTGGTGACTTTCTCGGCATGGCTATAGAAAATTCTCAATTGTTTGAAAAAATTGAAAGGCTGTCAAATACTGATGAGATGACCGATGTCTACAATTACCGGTTCCTTAGGGAAAAACTCAGGTCTCTAATAAAGAATAGGGTTTCGCCGATTTCCCTGATCATGATTGACCTCGATAATTTTAAAGAGTGTAATGATAGTCTCGGACACCTGTATGGTGACGAAGTACTGAAGATGTTTTCTGAATGTCTCGTTGATGCCATTGGCAAACGCGGACATGTTGTGCGGTACGGCGGTGATGAATTCATTATTCTGCTACCAAAGACCAGCAGGAAAAGCAGCAAGACGCTCATCGATAGAATCCGTAACTATTCGAATAAACATAAAATTTATCGCGCACATAAATCCGGCAACTTTTCATACGGTATCGCAGTATACCCAAGAAACGGACTCAACCTGGGTTCATTAATCGACTATGCAGATAGACTCCTGTATCAACAAAAGGCTGAGAAACGCAATGAATGTTAAGGGTAAATTCAGTTCCCGGACATTGGCGATATATTTCTTGATTGGAATAGGTATTATCGGTATCGTCACCTACATCTATTCCAATTACCTAATCCGGCGGATTGAGAAAGAAACAGAGACGACCTCGAGAATTTTCGCCAAATATGCTTTGAGCCCATCCATGGATGAACAGTCTCTACTCGAGTTGCTGTTTGAAGAAGTTATTCGGAAGATTGACTTCCCGGTAATAATGACCGATGCAGAAGGTAACCCGACGTCATCCAAGAATATCGAGACGAACGATCTAAGAAAGGCGCTTGAAAAACTGAATAAGCACCAGGCGCCGATTCCGATCATCATACACCATGGTTCGGATTCAACCCTCGTTGGATATGTCCATTATGGCTTATCTCCCTTCACCAAATCTCTGCAAATTTTACCTTTCGTTGAAACAGTATTTCTGATCGCCTTCCTCTTCCTGGGATTTTGGGGTTACCTTATTTATCGAAAAAGCGAAGAAGAAAAAATATGGAACTCTCTTGCTCGAGAAACCGCCCATCAACTCGCGACCCCATTATCGTCGCTTATCGGCTGGCTCGAGGCGGCCAAAGGGGAAGTGTCAGAGGATATCCATACTGGTATACGCGAAGATACACAAAAGATGAAAGAAGTACTGGAGAAGTTCTCCAGAATTGGTCTACCACCGAGGTTGCTGGAGAAAGAACCAACAGACATAATACGTAAGTCAGTGGAATATATGCGGAAACGAGCCCACGCCAACATTATCTTTCATGAGGCATACGCATCGTTACCCGCCGTCAAGTTCGACGATATCCTGCTCGGCTGGGCAATTGAGAATATCCTAAAAAACGGCTTGGATGCCATCGGTTCAGACAAAGGAGAGATTACCATAAAGACATTTGTGGCCGTTGGTGTGGTCATTGAAATAAGGGATACCGGCAAAGGAATAAAGAAAGGAAAAGAGATCTTCAAACCAGGTTTTACAACGAAAAAATATGGTTGGGGTTTGGGTCTCGTATTGACGAAGCGTATCGTCGAAGAATATCATAAGGGTAAGTTAGTGCTAAAAAGAACTGATTCCCGAGGAACCACATTTCAAATAATAATACCAAAGGTGGAAAAATGAAAATTTTGTGGATAGATGACGAAATAGATTTGTTAAAGCCATTCATATATCTTCTCCAGCAAGAAGGTTATGAAGTAAAGACGGCATCTTCTGGTGAAAATGGTGCAACCCTTGCCAGTAAAGAAGTGTTTGATCTTGTCTTTTTGGATGAAATTATGCCTGGCGTCGATGGGCTGGAGGTGCTGAGAAAGATAAAAAATGAGAACTCGCAACAGTTGGTGGTGATGATTACTAAAAGCGAAGAAGAAGATATTATGAAAAAAGCATACGGAGGTTGGGTCGATGACTATATTGTAAAGCCGTTCAGTTTCAATCAATTGCTTTCTGTTTTGAATCGTACGCTGAAGCGAAGAGTGATAATCGCCGAAAAAATGAACGAAGAGTACGCCACGCAGTTCAGTACCCATACTGCTCCTACTAACTATAACGAATGGGTGGAATACTACCGGACAATTGTATCGTGGGATTTACGACTTCTTGAATTTGGCAACAAAAGCCTCAAAGAAATACAGGAAGAGCGAAAAAGAGAAGCCAATGCCGGATTTGCAAAATATATCGAAATTCAATATACAGATTTTATAAAAGGCAAGGGACCGGTATTGTCCCAAAACCTCTTTTCAAATTATATCTTCCCTATATTGAAAGACGGGCCGCTCCATCTTATCATTTTTGACTCAATGAGACTTGATCAGTATTTCAAAATATCTCCTTATCTGCGTGACTTCTTTGAAATAAATACACAGTTCTATTACTCGGTACTGCCAACCGCAACACCGTACTCAAGAAATGCCATTTTTGCCGGACTTTTACCCCTTGAGATCGTGCGGAAATTACCACAATACTGGTCTTTCGAATCTAAAGGACAGAACCGATTTGAGAAAGAGCTGTTCCGCGAACAACTGAATAGACATAACCTCCGTTTGAAATTCTCATACTACAAATTATCCTCAATCCAAGAGATCGAACGGAACATCCCAAAAATCAGCAATGACAAAGCAGATATCTGCATAACCGTAATCAACTTCTTTGACCTCCTCATTCACTCAATACCAGGGCGCGACAACATGAGGGGGATGTTAGACGACGAACGGGTTTTCCTTAATTTATTGAGCTATTGGTTCCCGATATCCCCAATCTTTGAACTTCTCAAGAATATATCCAAAAAGGATTGTCGCATCGTCCTCACTACTGATCATGGTTTCATCCGGGTACGCCGTCCCAGCATTATCTATGGCGGCCGCTCAATATCACCCAATCTCCGATATAAGTACGGTCCAGCGCTTAGAATAGACAAAAAAACCGCGTGGCTACTGAATAGTCCCGGAGAGATATCGCTACCAGGCGACGATCCGTCAGTAAGATTCGCCATTGCCAAGGAGGATTATTACTTCATCTACCCAACAAAGCCAACCGAGTATGAAAAAGAGTTCAAGTATACTTTCCAGCACGGCGGTATATCAATGGAGGAAATGATCCTACCGTTTACGATCATGAGACCACGGTAACACAGACAGTTATTAAGTAACTAAGTTATTGAGTTAGTAAAAGACGTTTAGTTCGATGGTTGAATCCCAAGGGGATTGGAAGGGATCACTACGTGCTGGAAAGGAGCCTACAGCTGGAAGTTAGCGCTTTGCGCTGGAATATTTTGAATCATTCCACCCCACACCTTTATTTATCTATTTTCTTACGGATCGCACAATTTGTACTATGTACAC
>JBARXC010000041.1:0-19571 GCA_049647125.1 bacterium
CCCCCTATTGTCATTGCGAGGAGGCGGTAGCCGACGAAACAATCCAGTATTCAGAACTGACGCCAATGGCAACATTAAGGACAATCTCATCATCAAAGGCAACAATCTTTTAGCCCTCCACTCTCTAAAAAAACGCTTCGCTGGAAAAGTAAAACTAATTTACATTGACCCGCCGTATAACACGCCCGGAGATGCAAACACATTTAACTATAATAATAGCTTCAATCACTCTACTTGGCTCATATTCATGAAGAATAGACTGTGGGTTTCAAAAGATTTATTGAGAAATGATGGTGTAATAGCAATTACCATTGATGATACAGAACAAGCATACTTAAAAATTTTGTGTGATGAAGTTTTTGATAGGCAAAACTTTGTTGGAACTCTAGTCATTCAAAGCAAACCAGGTGGCAGAACGAATGACACCTATTTAGCTACGAGTCATGAATATGTTTTGTTTTACTCAAAAGTAAAGGATGCGCCACAAATAAATTTCTTTGAGCTTTCTGAAGTGCAGAAGCGCAAGTATAAACACGGGAAGGGAGAAAATTCTTATAAGTGGAGAGATTTTTTAAGAACTGGTGGATATTCAACCCCAGAGGAACGACCCAATTCTCATTACCCAATTTATTATCATTCGAAAAGGAATCACATATCATTAGAAAAATTAGATGATGAGTATATAGAAATACTCCCAATAGATAGTAGTGGTAGGGAAAGAGTTTGGAGAAAAATCCCCAGCTCTCTTCAAAAGCATATTGAGCAAGGAGAAATTAAAATAATAAAAACAAAAAACGGCGAATGGAAGGTTAAGATCATAGACAAGATAAAAGAAGGGATACGTCCTAGTAGTGTTTGGGTTGAGAGTAGATACGACGCTTCAACACACGGAACTAAACTATTGAAGAGAATGTTTGATGGTAAAAAAGTTTTTAGCTTCCCTAAGTCTATATACGCAGTACAGGATGTCATAGAAATGTTTACTGAAAGAGGAGGAGATGATATCGTTTTAGACTATTTCGCAGGGTCAGGGACAACAGCCCATGCTGTTTTAGAGTTGAATAAACAAGATGATGGCAACCGACAATTTATTTTATGCGAGCAGATGGACTATACAGAAAGTGCGACATTAAAAAGAACTCAAAAAGTAATAGGTAACAATGATTTTGTCTATTTGGCACTTATGAAATGGAATGAGAATTTTGTGATGAAAATCCAGAAAGCAAAGACAAAAGAGGGATTAGAGAGATTATGGGAAACGATGAAAAAGAAAGCATTTTTGAGTTACAAGGTTGATGTAAAGGCAGTTGATAAAAATACCAAAGGTTTTGCTGGTTTATCCATTGAAGACCAAAAGAAATTATTATTGGAATGTTTAGATAAAAACCATCTATATGTCAATTGCAGCGAGATTGAAGATGAGGAATATGGGGTGAGTAAAGAAGATAAGAAATTAAATAGGGAGTTCTATAAAGATTAATTCAAAATGTTATGATGAATACCTGGAAACAAACTAAGTTAAAAATTAAAGATCTCCGTCTTTGGGACGAAAACGCACGTTTTTCAGACCGGTATTTTAATCAGCCGGAAAAAGAGTTGATCAAATATTTTCTCTCAAAAAAGAATTTCAAGGTTTTTAAGCTAGCAGAAGAGATTGTGAAAGATTTCGACTTACCACAGCTTGAAAAGCTGGTAGTTTATAGATCGGGTGATGACAATATTGTTCTTGAGGGTAATAGGCGCCTTACAGCTTATAAGTTGCTGGTTAATCCTGATCTGATAGAAAATAACGAATTAAAAAAGAAATTTTCAGAACTAGGAAATCAGATAAAGATAACTGCTAATTTTGAACTGGAGTGCGTTGTTACCGATAATTTGGAGCAAGGATATCGTTATATTGAAAGGAAGCATCTCAACAATAATAATGAGGTGGGTTGGGGTGATAACGAAAGGGCTCATCATAAAAAACGCAGAGGTAAAGCCAGCGAGAAGGAAATACTGAAAGTCGAGATTACTAAAATTGTTCATGCACTTGAGTTCCCTAATATATTGCAAGAAAAAGTCTTAGGGCCAGGCTACGTAACAACCTTTTGGAGATTGATGGAACAATCTCCGGCATATAATGTTTTTAAGTTTTCTTTTAACAAGCAAAAACAGTTGCAAATTGGTGATAAAGATTTTGACAATAAGCTAAAAGTCATCATATGGGACGTACTGGAGAATGGAAAATATAATGGAAAGTTATTCTCTCGTTTAAATGTTAAGGAAATTGAAGATTACTTAAAAAGCATTTCTAAAGATGATTATAGTCGAGTATCTAATGAAATAGAAGAAAAAGAAAAGCAAAAAGTACTAAATCTTTTTGGAGAGGTAATAAAGCCACAAGGGACGACAAAACAAGCACGAAGAACACCAGTAGTCAAACAGGGTAACGTTTTATTTGGGAGAGTACTAAGTCTCGAGCCTAGTCAAACTAATAATCTATATCGTGCGATTGATAAGATTTATTCCCAAAACCAAAATGATGACTCTATCCTTCCTGTAATCGGCATGTCTTTGCGCCTTTTGTTGGAGGTGGCTGGTAGGGAGTATTTCGCGAATTGCAGCGATGATGAAAAGAAAAAATACGCTTCGGAAGATAAAGTGTGCGAAAAATTTTTGAAAGAAGCAAGGGTTGCTATGGATAAGCAGAAAGAGAATTATACAAGCTTGACCCTAGATTGGATCTCATTAAAAGTAACAATTATTGGATTACTGCATAAATATGCTCACGGAAATATTTTGTTTAGCAGAAGTGACATTTTGCAGTCATCCGTGGTTGTGTCCGATATTCTAGAAACATATTTTGGAAAAAAATGAAAACTAGTATGAGATTTTACTCACCTCTTCGATATCCGGGCGGGAAAAACAAACTAGCAAAATTTGTTGCTTTAACATGTAAAAAAAATAATATCGATGGGCATTATGTGGAGCCGTATGCCGGTGGTGCATCAGTGGCTCTTTATTTATTGGTAAATGGTTATGTAAAAGAAATAACGATCAATGATTTTGATAGAACTATTTATGCTTTTTGGTATTCAATCTTGAGCGATACGGAAGGATTTTGCAGGAAAATCAAGAATACAGAGATTACTGTAGAAAATTGGAAGAAATTTAAAAAGATTCACAAAAACAAAAAGGCGGCTGATTTATTTGATTTAGGGTTCGCAACCTTTTTTCTAAACCGAACTAATCACTCTGGTGTTCTTGATGGGGGTGTTATTGGAGGAAAAGATCAAAAAGGGAAATATAAAATAAATTGCAGGTTTAATAAGGAGAGTCTTATTGAACGAATCAAATTCATCGCATCTTACAGATTGAATATACATCTTTATAATTTTGATGCATTAGATTTAATAAAAAAAATTCAGAGAGAGAGTGTGAACAGAAATACAATTTTTTATTTTGATCCACCTTATTATCTAAAAGGCCCATCGCTATATATGAACCACTATAAAAATAGTGACCACAAAAGAGTTAGCGAAGAGATAAAAAGGATGCGTAATGCACGGTGGATTGTTTCTTACGATAATGTACCGGAAATAAAAAATCTTTATAAAGGCATGAAGAAAAAGGAATACTCACTTTTACATACTGCAAATGAAATTAGAATAGGAAAGGAAATTTTATTTTTTAGTGATAATTTACTAATTCCAAGAGTACAAAATTCTGCAAAAATTTAATTAAACTATGCTCCACGAAATTTCTAATTCATTAAAAGAAGCATTTGGACAGGATTATAAACTATGAAGAAAAACAATACAAAAAAAGGTGAAATTGTTATTTACAAATCTCCAAGTGGACCAGAAATTCAAGTAAAGCTTAAAAAAGATACTGTTTGGTTAGATGCGCATTTAATAGCAAAAATTTTCGATGTCAATCGTCCAGCAATTGTTAAACATATTAATAATATCTACAAAACAGGTGAATTGGGCAAAAAATCAACCTGTTCCATTTTGGAACAGGTTGCCGCTGATGGAAAAATTAGAAAAATGAATCTTTATAATTTAGATATGATTATTTCTGTGGGCTATCGGGTGAATTCCAAACGTGCCACCCAGTTTAGGATTTGGGCGACAAAAGTGCTCAAAAGCTATCTGGTGCAAGGATACGCTATCAACCAAAAGCGACTTTTGGAAACAGGGGGGAAATTAAAGGAATTGCAGAATGCCATCACTCTCTTACAAGAAAAATCGCAAAAAAAACTGCTTGAAGGACAGGAAAAAGAAATTTTAAATCTGCTTGCCGAATATGCAAAAACCTTAAAAGTATTGGAACAATATGACAAGGGAAGACTTGAAAAGCCAAAAGGTAAAAAGGCGAAATTTGTTTTGAAATATGAATATTGCCAAAAGATAATCAAAAAAATCAAAAAAGAGCTCAGTATTAAAAAAGAAGCCAGTGAATTGTTTGGTCAAGAAATGGGCGGCGGTTTTGAAGGAATTATCAAGGGATTGTATCAAACATTTGATAGAAAAGAATTATATCCAACAATAGAAAACAAGGCATCACATTTGCTTTATTTTATAATTAAAGACCATCCCTTTACTGACGGTAATAAACGTATTGGTTCATTCCTTTTTGTTTATTTTTTGGATAAAAACGATTATCTCTATCGCAGAAATGGAGAGAAGAAAATAAATGATAATGCCTTAGTTGCGTTAGCGCTTTTAATTGCTGTTAGCGACCCCAAAGAAAAAGATGTTTTAACAAAAATTATTACCAATCTTATTAGTGATTAATTATGCTCTACGAAGTTTTTAATTCAATAAGAGAATCATTTGGGCAGGATTATTTTATTTCGCGGGTTAGTGATGATATAGTCCAAAATCTCAATCCAAAATTTGAGCTCCGGGAGTATCAGAAAGAGGCGTTGGGTCGTTTTGATTTTTATTTTAATGGTTATCAAAAAAGACAATTTCCTGCACAGATTCTTTTTAATATGGCAACCGGAAGCGGCAAGACGCTAATAATGGCTGCCAATATTTTGTATTTATACACGCTAGGATACCGCAATTTTATCTTTTTTGTGAACAGCACAAACATTATTGAAAAAACAAAAGATAATTTTTTAAATCCTTTATCTGAAAAGTATCTTTTTGCGCCAAAAATTAAGTTTGGAGAGAAGCAAGTTGATATTAAAGAGGTTCAGAATTTCGAAGCGGCAAATTCGGAGAACATCAATATTGTTTTTACCACTATTCAGGGATTACACACGCGTTTAAATTATCCTCACGAGAACGCTTTAACATATGAAGATTTTGAAGATAAAGAAATTGTCCTTATCTCAGATGAAGCGCATCATTTACAAACCCTGACAAAAGCTAAACTTAGCAAGGGAGAATCAGAAGAAAAAAGAAGTTGGGAATACACAGTTGAGCGAATTTTCAGAAGCAATCTTAAAAATATACTCTTGGAGTTTACAGCAACGATTGATCTGGGTAATCAAAATGTCAAGCAGAAATACGAAGACAAAATTATTTTTCAGTATGATTTGAAGCAATTTCGTTTGGATAAATATTCAAAAGAAATAGAGGTTTTGCAGGCAGATTTAGACCCGATTGACAGGGTTTTGCAGGCAGTTATTTTAAGTCAATATCGCAGAAAAATTGCCGAAAAATATAAACTGCGTCTAAAGCCTGTGCTTCTTTTTAAATCTAAAACTATTAAGGAATCAAAAGAAAATTGTGAAGGTTTTTTATTAAAAATACAAAATTTATCTTCTAAAGATGTTCAAGCAATATATTCACGGGCAAAAGGCACAATTTTAGAAGATGTGTTCAACTATTTCAAAAAAGAGAGGATAACATTTGACAATTTAATTAGAGAACTGCAAGAGGATTTTTCTGTAGAAAAATGTATGCTTTTGGATTCTGAAAATGTTGATGAAGAAAAGCAATTAAAACTTAATTCATTGGAGAGCATGAATAACGAAATAAGGGCTATTTTTGCGGTTAATATGCTAAATGAGGGCTGGGATGTGCTTAACTTGTTTGATATTATCCGGCTGTACGATACGCGTGATGGGAAATGGGTTCACGGCAAGTATAAGTCCGGCAATACGACAATGGGCGAGGCACAACTTATTGGCAGAGGGGCAAGGTATTTCCCATTTCAAATAGATGAAATACAGGATAAATATAAAAGGAAATTCGATGAGGATATTGAAAATGAATTGCGTGTCGTGGAAACTTTATATTATCACAGTTTCAGCAATCCAAGGTATATTGAGGAAATCAAAACTACTCTTACCGAAATCGGAATTTTACCGGAAAAATATGTTCAAAGAAATTTGTTTATTAAAAAATCTTTTAAGAAAACTGAGTTTTGGAAAGAAGGAGTAATTTTTATAAATGACAGGATACAAAATCCCAGAACGGAAATATTTAGTTTGCAGGACGCAAAAATTGAAGAGAAATATAGATACGAATTGAGAACTGGAGAAATTAAAGAAGTAATTATTTTAGATGAAGAAAAGAAACCAAAGTCATCAAAAGATATTGCACGCGGTAAGATAGCATATAAACTTGATGATTTTGGAGAAAATATAGTTAGAAGCGCATTAGATAGATTTGAGTTCTATAAATTTAAGACACTGAAGAAATATTTCCCGCATATAAAATCAGTTAAAGAATTTATTTCATCGCCTAATTATTTAGGCAGCGCCAGTATAGAAGTTTTAGGCCCAAAAGACAAAATAAATAAATTAACTTCAACTCAAAAATTAGAAATGGTGCTATTTGTAGTTAAAAAGATAGCGGAACAAGCAAGAACTAACACTTCAGAATTTAGAGGAACTAAATTATTTAAGACGAAATTACTTAGAGATATTTTTGGCAAGAATGAAGGCAGGAAGACCCTAAAATTGGATAGTGATAGCGAAAGAGCGCGGGAGATGGTAGAAATAAATTTAGTTGATAAAGATTGGTATGCGCAAAACGATTTATATGGAACAAACGAAGAAAGAGATTTTATTAAATTTATTGATGAATCTATAGAGAAATTAAGACAAAAATATTCAGATATTGCCTTGCTTCGCAATGAGAAATTCTTTCAAGTTTTTGATTTTGATGAAGGTAGAGCATTTGAGCCGGATTTTATAATGATTTTGAAAAAGAGAAATAGAACCATTAGTATTTATCAGATTTTTGTTGAATCAAAAGGAGATCAATTTAAAGACAGTCAAGGCAAGTTTGAAAATTCTAAAGAGGGATGGAAGCAAAAATTTTTACTTGAAATGGAAGAAAAAGCAGATATCGATTTAAAATTAGAAAATAAACACTTTAAGCTAATGGGGTTGCCTTTTTACAACGAAAAATTGAAAAAAGATTTCGAGGAAGCTTTGGAAAATAAAATCTTGGGTTAGACTATAAAAATGTTGACGATGGGAATAATTGAAGTATCAACTAAGGAGGTGTATATACGATGACGTCGCATATACGCCCAAATCGGTAGGATATCCGACACTGTCGGATATAACCGAGTTATCGGAAATCGCATGTATAAAGAGATGAAATTATGAACGAGATAAAGTACAAGCCAATCGGAGTCGTTCATTCTCTATTTAAACAACCTAAAGGAACACCTATACAACCTGCAGGTGCTAAAAATATTGATGGAACAGTTGAGCTATTTCCAGAATATGCCGAGGGCTTAAAAGATTTGGAAGGCTTTTCTCATATTTTTTTGATATATCACTTTCATTTATCCAAGGGGGCACCCTTAAAAGTGATGCCGTATATGGATAGCGAAGTGCACGGAGTCTTTGCAATGCGAGGTCCAAGTAGACCAAATCCGATCGGTATCTCAGTAGTGCGTCTTGTCAGAATTGAAGAGAATATACTATATATTCAAGATGTAGATGTTGTAGATGGAACTCCTCTTTTGGATATAAAACCTTATGTACCAGAATTCGACATAAGAGAAGTAAAGAAAATAGGATGGCTTGAGAAAAACGTACATAAACTTTCAACAACAAAAGATGATGAGAGATTCATAAAATGATTTGTGCGACTTCCGATAACAGCGGATATGCGGCTACAGCCTTCGGCTTTCGCCCAAATCCTCGCTACGCTCGGACTTCTCATATCCGCAAAACGTTGGCGGAAATGCGACCAAATCAGGATAACTGACAAAATGGCAACGTATAATGTGGTAATATTCGACTTAGACGGGACCCTTACGGATCCCAAAATTGGAATAACTAAGTCGGTTCAATATGCGTTATCCAAATTTAATATCCTGGAAGATAACCTAGATAATTTTGAACCATTTATCGATCCCCCATTACTAGAGTCTTTTCAAAGATATTGTTCATTTGAAGAATCAAAAGCTCGACAAGCTGTTGAATTTTACAGAAAATATTTCTTAGAAGTTGGGATTTATGAAAATGTTGTTTATCCCGGAATACCCGATTTATTGATGCAACTACATAGTAAGAAGAAACTAATTGTCGCAACATCAAAGCCGACATTATTTGCTGAAAAAATTCTAAAGTACTTTAAGATTCACAACTATTTCACCTTAATTGTTGGAAGTAATCTTGACGGGAGCCAATCTTTAAAAGCTGAAATTATTCGGCATGTTTTATCAGAATTACAAGATGTCCAAAAACAAAATTTAGTTATGGTTGGTGATCGTAAACATGATATAATTGGGGCCCAAGAAAATGGTATACATTCAATTGCAGTTACCTATGGATACGGAACTGTTGAAGAATTACAAAAGGCTAATCCAACATATTTGGCAAATTCTGTAGAAGATTTGAAGGTATTGATAAATAGATATAAATGAAGATGGCTGCACATTCGCTAACACATCATATACGCTGCGGGCTTCGCCCTCGTCCTTCGGAACATTGCTCCCTTCGGTCACAACGTCGTATACGCTCGGAACGATCAGCGGACGGGTTGGCGATGGGCTCGCCAGATCGGGTTGACGGCTAAAGAATTTTCAGTAATGGGGACGGTGCTCCTCAATACAAATATTCGGGATCTTCGATATCTCGATAAACTTCCCGTGGTTAAAGGACGGGGCAGGCATTTTGACATTTTTGATAGTAGATGAAAGAATAGTGAAGGGAAAATATGCTATAGTAGAGTGATGTTTACTTGGCTTTTGTGAAGAGATTTCATTGTTCTTTTTGCGCGAGACAAGTCTCGCTACTCCATCTTTTGAGTTCTCGGTCAGCCTGTGAAAATTAAACCCAATTACCCATCCTAATAAAAAACACATCTTGACAGTAAAGGCATAATATTTATAATGGTTTAGAGTGAAACAATGATTAGAATTTTCAACGGAGAATCAGATAGGATTAAAATATTTCACATAGAGGATTATTCAAATGAATAGAGAAGATATTATAAAAATTTTGAGAGAACTTGATGACCAAATAAGGGAGAAGTATAAAGCTCGAGTAAAAGGTATTTTTGGTTCCTTTGTAAGAGGAGAAGAGCGTGAGGGGAGTGATGTTGATGTTCTTGTTGATTTTAAAGAAGGAGCAAATCTTCTCGATTTCGTCGGGCTTTCGTACTTTCTTGAGGAAAAACTAAACATTCCAGTTGATGTCGTTCCTATAGATACTTTGAGGACCGAAATTAAAGAGGATATCTTGAGAGAGGCAATCTATCTATGAAAAGAAAGCTCGAGCTTTATCTAAAAGATATTTTGGACGCTATGGACTCGATTGAAAAATTCGTGAAATGAAACCTTTGATCCGGAAAGTTCTGGAGGAAATCGGCCAAGAAGGAGAAAAAAGTATTTAGACTATCGAGTCTGTGAACCTTAAACTTTTCTTCAAAAGTTGTACTCCAGGGAAAATAAAGAGTTCTCTGGATAGTCTAAATCTAAATAAAGTAGTGGGGACGGTGCCCCTCAATACAAATATTCGGGATTTTCGATATCTCGATAAACTCCCCGTGGTATTTTGAAGTTTTGAGGTTACGAGGTTCAGAACATCTGAACTTCTTAGCTTCATAAGTTCATCTCTTTCCAGTTAACTAAAGGCTCTACTCCTACAAATTTCGACATTCCCGGTCAGCTTTGCGAAGATTTGACCTTAATTCTCACCTTGGTCTGCTCAAACTGATAATCGTCGAGCAAGCTCGACCACTACATTATACACCATGCATTCTGAAAAAAGCGGAGAGGAGTCAGGAAATCGATATATTGACTTTTTGCCTGAATCGTGTATAATAGTATTCATAAATAGTCGCAATTCTTGAATTTTTAGATCAATTTACAGGAAAAGCTTAACAATTGGAGGCAAAATGGGAACCTTAGCAGAGAAGATTTTGTCAGCGAAAAGCGGAAAGGATTGTTCTGCCAATGATATTGTTATCGCCAAAGTCGATGTTGCTGCATTCCAGGACGGAACTGGACCACTCGGGGTTCGACAACTCCAAAAGATGAACATCACTAAAGTAAAGGCGCCAAAGTCAATATTTTTCCTTGATCATGCCGCGCCTTCGCCCCGTCGAGAACTATCAAACGATCACATGCTGCTCCGTGAATTCAGTAAACAAGCCGGTGCGATCCTTTCTGAGGTCGGGGATGGCGTTATTCATCAGCGCCTTGTTGAATCGTTTGCCAAACCAGGTGATGTGGTTATTGGCGGTGATTCACATACTTGTACTTCTGGTGCACTCGGTGCTTTTGCAACTGGCATGGGGTCAACTGATGTTGCGATTGGCATGGCAATTGGCAAGACATGGTTCAAGGTTCCTGAAACAATAAGGATTGAAGTCAATGGTAAATTCCAGATTGGGGTTTTTTCCAAAGACCTCATCCTCTATCTGATCGGTATGATCGGTGCTGACGGAGCGACCTATAAAGCGCTTGAGTTCGGTGGCTCAACGATCGATAAAATGTCTATGGAATCTCGTTTTGTCTTATCAAACATGGCGGTGGAAGCTGGTGCAAAGGTTGGTCTAATTACTTCGGACCGAGTGACCCGGGAGTATCTGAAGGCGCGCGGTCGGCTCAAAGACTACCAACCTTTAGCACCGGATATGGACGCAAATTATGAAAAGGTAATAAAGATCGATGCTGCTAAAATAGAACCGCAGGTGGCTTTTCCGCATACGGTTGATAATACCAGACCGATTAGTAGTGCAAAGGGCAAGAAGGTTAGTCAGGTTTTCATCGGTACCTGTACAAATGGGCGTATCGAGGATCTTAAGATCGCCGCGAAAATCCTAAGCGGGAAAAAACGAGCTACTGATACTCGTTTGATTGTCGTGCCGGCGTCACGTGATGTTTATCTTGAAGCGATGAAGCTCGGTTTATTGGCGACCTTTGTTAAAGCCGGCGCTATTATCATGGGACCAGGATGCGGACCCTGTGTCGGTGTACATCAGGGGGTATTAGGTGATGGTGAGGTGTGTTTGTCAACTGCCAATCGTAACTTCAAAGGAAGGATGGGTAACCCTGAAGCATTTGTTTATCTCGCATCACCGGCAACCGCGGCGTACTCAGCGATAAAAGGCAAAATAAGCGATCCGAGAGAATTCTTCAGTGCCAAGGCAAAAAAAAGGAAAGGCAGTAAGCCCAAGAAAAAATAGTTTTTGGAGATTTATTTATGGTCTTATCTATTAGAACAAGAAGTTTTGAAAGGAGATAAGTAATGGCTACATTGAAACAAACACTGGCAAGAAAAATCCCGATACTCCGGGATGAGATTAAGGCTTTTGTAAAAGCGAATGCAAACACAGTCATATCTAAAGTAACTGTAGCTCAGGCTTATGGCGGTATGCGTGGCGTTAAGGCATTGGTTTGTGATACCTCAGTCGTGCCACCAGATAAAGGTCTTATCATTCGGGGTACGCCAATCGGTGAATTAAAGGACCAGTTACCCGAGGCTGTATTCTTCCTTCTCGCCACGGGCGAGCTGCCAGATGATGCGGCGATCGCGGATCTAACAAAGGATCTAAAATCACGCGCCAAGGTACCTGACTATGTCTGGAACACGCTCGAAGCAATGCCCAAAGATTCTCACCCTATGGCGATGTTCAGTCTCGGTATCCTGGCTATGGAAAAAGACTCAGTGTTCAGAAAGAAATATGACGAAGGTTTGAAAAAAGTAGATTTCTGGGATCCCACGTTTGAAGACTGCCTTAATCTAATTGCAAAACTACCTACCCTTGCAGCAGGTATCTATCGTATGCGTTTTAATAAAGGTCCACGTATTGAACCCGACCCCAAGCTTGACTGGGCAGGCGATTACGCGCGTATGCTGGGCATTGATGATCCTTCGGGCAAATTTGCCAATCTAATGCGTCTCTATTTGGTTTTGCACACTGACCACGAAGGCGGCAATGTTAGTGCCCACACGTGTCATTGTGTTGGCTCAGCACTATCTGACCCGTACTATGCAGTTTCCGCAGGTCTGAACGGACTTGCTGGTCCACTCCACGGCTTGGCTAATCAGATGTGCCTGCGTTGGGTTATAATGGTTAAGGAAAAATTTGGCGGCGTACCGACTGAGGATCAGTTGCGTGAATTTGCATGGGATACGCTCAAGTCAGGTCAGGTCATCCCGGGTTATGGTCATGCTGTTCTGAGAGTGACTGACCCGCGGTATGCTGCGTTCCATGAATTCGGAAACAAGGTCTGTGCTGATGACGATCTATTCCAGATTGTTGCCAAGGTGTTTAAAGTTATACCTGATGTCTTGAAAGAACATGGCAAGGCAAAGGATCCATGGCCCAATGTTGATGCTGCTTCAGGTTGTTTACTCTATCACTTCGGCTTGACCGAGTTCGAATACTATACCGTACTTTTTGGTGTTTCGCGAGCTCTGGGTATGTGTGCCCAGCTCATTGTCAGCCGCGCATTAGGTGAAGCAATTGAGCGACCCAAGTCAGTAACAACCGAATGGATGAAGCAGGCGGTGAAAAGTTAGGTTATCTGTGAAATCCATGGTTATCTCTGTGAAATCTGTGTTCTGATGAGGAGGATATCATGGTTTTAAAAGGCAAAGTATGGAAGTTTGGAGATTCTATTTCCACTGATTTGATCTGTCCAGGAAGATACTTCCATCTTCGCTCAAATCTCCCTGAACTGGCAAAACATGTTCTTGAAGATGCTGATCCGCAGTTTGCATCAAGTATGTCAAAAGACGATTTTGTCGTAGCCGGCAATAATTTCGGGCTTGGTAGCTCACGCGAACACGCACCTACGATAATCAAGCTGGCTGGTGTTTCTGCAGTATTGGCAAAATCATTTGCGCGCATATTCTACCGCAATGCAATAAATGTTGGACTTCCCCTTGTGGAGTGTGATACTGACAAGATAAACCAAGGCGACGAACTGGAAGTGAATCTTTCTACGGGTATTATCAGAAACAAGACAAAGGATATTAATCTTGGGGCACAATCTCTTCCCAAAGCTATGCTCAATATACTTAATGATGGCGGCTTAGTCGCGCATATTCAGAAACACGGGGATTTTAAGTTAGATTGATAGACACGAATAAACACGAATGGTGAACAAATCGCGAATTCACACGAATAGAAAGAATATCAATTTAATTCACCCTGAGCTGAGTTATAAAGTAATGGGTATACTGTTTGAGGTTCATAATAAGCTTGGTACCAAATACCAGGAGAAACATTATCAACGTGCAATAGAGACAAAACTAGAATCAGCTGATTTTACATTTAGACGTGAGAAAAAAGTGTCTGTTGAATTTGAAGGTAGGAAATTGGGTAACTTCTATGTCGATTTCATTGTAGAAAATAAAATTATTGTGGAGATTAAAACAGTTGCTACTATTACTAACGATATGATACGACAGGTTTTACGATATTTGGAAAGCACTAACCTGAAACTCGCAATAATTGCTAATTTCAGACATTCACCATTAGAATGTCGCCGTGTTGTTCTTTAATTGGTGTACATTTGTTTTCGCCTTTGGTCGGTTATTAGTGTAGAAAAATATTCGTGTTAATTCGTGGAAAATTAGTGCATATTAGTGTAAAAAAAAAGGAGGTTATTAGATGAACCCTGTTGAGAAAGCAAAAGAGCATTTTGGAAAATTGATTGAGGACCAGTTAAAAAGAATTGAGCTTATCAAAGCAGAAAAAGACTGGGTTGACTATTCCAAGTTGAAACCAATCATCATCGGTACGATCGGTGGCGATGGTATTGGCCCCCATATCACTGCTGAAGCGCAACGGGTGCTTGAATATCTTCTTAAAGATGAAGTAAAGGCAGGCAAAATAGAATTCCGCGTTATCGAAGGACTCACGATTGAGAAACGTTGCGAAGTTATGAAGCCAGTGCCCGATGATGTCTTGGAACAAGTAAAGAAGTGCCATGTGACCCTGAAAGGACCGACTACAACACCGAAAAAGGGTGACCCCTGGCCAAATATCGAAAGTGCAAATGTTGCGATCCGCAAGGAGCTCGACCTCTTTGCTAATGTCAGACCAGTACGTGTTCCGGACCAGGGTATTGATTGGATGTTTTTCCGAGAAAATACTGAAGGTGCCTATGCACTTGGTCCGTTCGGTGTTGAAGTAACCGATGACCTGACCATGGATTTCAAAGTTACTACCAAACCAGGTAGTGAACGGATTATCAGACTTGCTTTTGAATATGCTAAAAAGAACAAGCGCGATAGGATTACTGCAGTGACCAAGGCGAATGTTATTAAAACCTCAGACGGACTATTCTTAAAAACTTTTTATGAGATTGCCAAGGAATACCCCGATATAAATGCTGATGACTGGTTTATTGATATTATGACTGCCAAACTCGTTGATCTGAAACGACGGACCCAGTTTAAAGTACTGGTTCTGCCAAACCTGTATGGCGATATCCTGACTGATGAGGCGGCTGAGTTTCAAGGCGGGGTTGGTACAGCCGGTAGTGCGAACATTGGTAAAAAATATGCCATGTTTGAAGCGATACACGGAAGCGCACCACGTATGGTAAAAGAAGGTCGCGCAAAGTATGCTGATCCAAGTAGTGTGACAAAAGGTGGTGCAATGTTACTCAATCATATCGGGTATCCAGAATTAGGTAAGCAGCTTGAAATGGCATTGGACATTTGTGGTCAGCTTGAAAAAAAACTGGTGATGACGGGTCGTTCAACTGGTGCGACCAGCAGAGAGTTTTGCGATTACATTATGGAGACGATGGCTGATAAGGATCTTGAGAAAAAATGGCAGGGGTATCAAAAAAAGGCGCTCGAGAAATAATCTAGCAAACAACGATTTTTCCTATTAACCTTGACAATAATGCAAATCTGAATACAATTTACAATGGTTTTGGAGTCAAAGGTTGCTTTGATTACAGGTGGAGCGAGTGGTATTGGAGCTGGGATTGCTAAACGATTTGTTCAAGAAGGCGGAGTTGTTGCCATCTGTGATATTGATGAACAGACCGGTGCCAAGACAGCTTCGGAGATTGGCGGTAAAATCCATTTTTTCAAGTTGGACATTGGCGACGAAGAACAAGTAAGAAAGACAGTTGAGGATATTCAAAAACAGTTCTCAAAAATCGATATTCTTATCAATAATGCAGGGATTACCAATGATAAGCTGATGTTGAGAATGACCAAAGAAGATTGGGAACGTGTGATTAATATCAACCTAACCGGTACATTTCTTGTGACCAAGGCAGCGATTCGGTACATGATTAAACAACGCTATGGCAAGATCGTCAATATCGCTTCAGTTATTGGTTTAATCGGTAATCCAGGACAAGCTAATTACGCGGCAAGTAAAGCAGGGATTATTGGACTTACGAAATCTGCAGCCAAAGAACTCGCCGCACGGAATATTACGGTTAATGCAATCGCACCAGGTTTTATTAACACAAAGATGACCGATATCATACCTGAGGAAATCAAACAAGCGTACCTTAAAATGATCCCCATGGGTCATTTTGGAGAAACTGATGATGTCGCCAATCTTGCTTTGTTTTTGTCGTCAGACCAATCTTCATACATCACCGGACAAGTTTTTTGCTTAGATGGCGGGATGGTTATGTGTTAGTATGGAATCAAAATGTATCTGGGTTTTGAAAAGGAGGAATAAATGGCATTATTCGATGATGTCCGAAACATAATTGTGGAGCAACTTCACGTTCCACCGGAAAAGGTTACTATAGAAGCTAAGTTTATCGAGGATCTTGGTGCTGATTCACTTGATACAGTTGAGCTGATCATGGCATTTGAAGAAAAATTCGATCTTCAGATATCTGAAGAGGAAGCGCAGAAACTGGATACGGTTGGGAAAGCAGTCTCTTATCTCGAAGGAAAAGTTAAGACATAATGAGACGTGTTGTTATTACCGGACTTGGTACTATCACGCCGCTAGGCTATGATACCAAAGAGACCTGGGATAATCTTCTTGCTGGGAAAAGTGGCGTTGATTTGATAAAAAGTTTTGATACATCAAGGTATACTGTCAAAATAGCCGGTGAAATACTGGATTTTCAACCCGAGACACGTATTGAGCCTAAGTCTTTAAAACGACTGGATCGTTATGTTCAATTATCTCTCTGGGCGACGGTTGAAGCGGTCCGAGATGCCAAAATTGATTTTACGCGGTATGATAGGAGCCGCGTCGGCGTAATTATCGGCTCCGGGATCGGCGGTTTAGGCACCTGGGAACGAGAGTATACCAAGTTCATGGAGCGGGGGCCAGCAAGGGTTTCGCCCTTTTTAATCCCGATGATGATCCCTGATATGGCCGCTGGATATGTAGCAATTTTCTATGGTTTACGAGGTCCAAACTACAGTACGGTGTCAGCATGTGCCTCTGGTGCGCATGCTATTGGTGTTGCTTTTCGGACAATAAAATCTGGCGACGCTGAAGTAATGGTAACTGGTGGTGCCGAAGCACCAGTTACCCCTTTTGCGCTTGCCGGATTCTGCAATATGCGGGCACTGTCTCGGCGTAACGATGCGCCACAAAAGGCATCAAGACCTTTTGATAAAGCACGTGATGGTTTTATCATGGCTGAAGGAGCGGCAACTTTGATCCTTGAAGAACTTGAATTCGCCAAGAAAAGAGGCGCCAAGATCTATGGCGAAATAGTGGGTTTTGGAGCTACTGGCGATGGCTACCACATAACCGCACCGGCACCAAATGGTGAAGGCGCGCGTCGCTCCATGGAAATGGCAATAAATGAAGCCGGTTGCGCAAAAGAAGATATTGACTACCTGAATACGCACGGCACATCTACTGAATTGAACGATAGATTTGAGATGGTCGCGATAAATGACCTTTTTGGCACACACGCTAAGGATTTGATTATCAATGCGACCAAGTCAATGATCGGTCACACCCTTGGCGCGGCTGGTGCTATTGAGGCATTTGTCGTATTCTTTTCAATCCGCGATGGCATTATCCATCCGACTATCAACCTGGAGGATCCAATTGATGAAGCGGATGGGTTGGATATCGTAACTGATGAATCGAGAAAGCTTGACATTAAATACGCACTCTCGAATTCGCTTGGCTTTGGCGGACATAATGCGACGCTATGTTTTAAGCGCTACACAGGTTGATTTGCGATGCGCCAGGGAGGCAGGGCAGTCGTCGGAGTTGGGGGTAATATTGGATCAGGGAAAACCGTCGTCAGCAGGTTCTTTGAGGAATTTGGTGCATTCTATTTATCAGCTGATGAGATTGGATGGGAAGTATTGAGTGAGATCGCAGACCAGTTGAAGGGTAAGTTCGGTGAGGTAATTATGGATGGCGAAGATGTTGATCGGAAGATGCTCCAGAGCATAGTGTTTTCGTCTGAAGAAAATCTTACCTTTTTGAACAAGTTATCTCATCCTTTATTAAAAAGTGAAATCCTTAAGAGAATAAACCAAATTACATCCGGCATGATCGTCATTGATGCTGCATTGCTCTTTGATTGGCCTGAAATACTCAAAGAGATTGATTATTCGATCCTTATTTGTTCATCGGGTGAGAACAAAAAAGAACGAGCAGTGAAAAACGGTATGGGTACGCACCTCTTTAGTCAAATTCTACGTTTACAGCAAAGCGAAACTGAAGTAGCCAAACAAGCAACTTACATCATCAATAATAACGGTACTGTTCAGGAACTCAAAGAGCAGTGCCACAGAATATTTGAGGAGATAAAAAATGATTGTTGAATGCAGCAATTGCCATGCAAAATATAATGTAGACGAGGACAAAATACCTAGCATGGGCATCAAGGTTAAGTGCCACAAATGTCAGAACATTATTTTTATCCAGAAAGAAACGCCGGCACCCGAACCTGCTCAGCCCGAGACCCCTGTACCGCCATCAGAACCACCAGTAGAACCGACTGCTCAAGTGCCGCCTACTGAACCAGCACCCAGCCCACCGGCACAACCTGAAGAGCCGAGTCCGGCCCCAGAGCAACCTGAAGAAGCTTCAGTGCCAACAGAGCCCGAAGTTCCAACACCAGAACCTCCAGAACCTGAGGTTGCGCCACCTGAACCAGAAGTTCCTGTACCTCAAGAACAAATCGAGCAAGCTGCGCCCTTGGATGTCGTGATGCCATCTGAACCTGAAGTTGCTGCACCAACCAAACCATTACCCACTGCGCCAGAAGAAGCACCGATGAGCGAGGAGGACAAGAAATTGCATGAACGAGCAAGAAGGCTTGCCAAAGCCCTTGCTTCGGACCTGGTATTGTATAATCAGGATAAGGTTGAAGAAGGGTTGCGTAATGGTACTCTTGCCAAGCTTCTTGGTTCAGAAATCAGGCGGTCGTGGGAGTATTATTGCCAGCAGATCCCAAAACATATTGTGGATGGCACCGACTATTTCAAAGACCAACTGAATAAGATAGTCGGTAAAGGTAAAGAAATCTTCAAATAAATTTTGGTTTAGAAACATCAACTACCGTATTTGAACACATAACCATCGTCTATTTTACAATTTTACGATAGTAAATGAATAGTAAGGCTATCATCAAAGCGGCAAAGATAATAATGCCGTAATGAATTGGTATGAGCTGTTTATTGTATTTATTGATCCAAAAGGTAGCAAGTGAGGTGTAAGCAATAAAAAGGAGGATAAACGACATAATAAGGACCAAGAAATTCGGTATGGCAGGTTTATTGGTCGTTCTCCTTACAAAGAAGAAAATACCGATAGTCAGCAAGAACATAATAGTTGAAGGGACTAAACCGGACAGCAAATATGAACTCTTATGACCCCATTTATCAGGGTGGCCATAGATATCAAAATGGACCGCAATCCGTTCGGGTAGCTGAGCATAGTTCTGCAAAACCATTATAATAAGTAAAATAAACAAAATAATTGGCACGACTAATATTGCAGGGTTTGCGCGGTTTTTTTCGTCTTCAGGCAACGGCTCGAGAATTTTGATTTCTCCGGCTATACCCATAACATTTGTTTTAAGGTATTGCTCAAATTCATTACCGGTCTGTGGCGATAAAGCGAAATTCATTTTTTGGGTTTTGATTATGATAATATCTTTCAGACTCGTTAATTGACAATTCATTTCTCCATATTCAGCCGTGGAGAACAGTCCATAGAAGCCAAACAACC
>JBARXC010000042.1:0-34466 GCA_049647125.1 bacterium
ACAAACACCTAAAATCCAAAATACCTAAACGCCTAAAGACAAACATATAAGACAGTGATTGAGTAATTAAGTTATTGAGTTAGTAAAAGACGTTTAGTTCGTTTAACTCGTTATTATCGTTTAGAACGTTTCATCCATTTCTTTAGTCTATTTTGTTCTTTCTGCTTAACTTCCTATCCTCATAACTTCCTAACTTCATTCTTATCTTAACGCCCTACTCTCCACGCATTACGCACTTCGCTCTACGGTCTGTATTCTCTTCCCTGTTCCCTAAGAAATGGGGGGCCTCCACCGGAGGGCGAAGATTAAATAAAGCAGAGGCCCCAAAAAGTTTCGCAATCAGAATTGATTGCCCATATTATTATTGCTTAAAAGTAAACGGAATTGATATTTTCTGTTCGAACGGTACTCCATCCTTGGTCGCTGGTTTGAATTCACATTTATTAGCTGCTGCCAAGGCTTCAGCTTCGCATGCTGGATTTCCAAAACTGGAAAGAATGCTTGTACTCTTCGCTTTTCCATCCTTACCGACAACAACGCGCACGACAATCGTCCCTGAAGCGCCAACTGCCTTCGCGGCTTCAGGGTATCTTGGTTGAACCCGTTTAGTAATTGTAACCCTGGTCACAATTGATGGTTTGGGTGGTTCAGGTGGTGTGACAGGTGGCGTTCCAGCACCAGTATCAGGGGGTGTTAAAGACACCGCAGCTGTATCTTTCTTAACAGTTGCCTCTAAGAGTTTTTCAGGTGCGACAATCTCTGGTGGTTTTTCACTCGGTACCTCAGGTTTAGGTTCTGCTGGTTTTTCAGTCGGTGTTATACTTGTATCGACTGCTGGCGGAAGCGAAGCTATCGCAACCCTTCGTTCTGCCTCAGGTATCCAATATGTATAGGCACTGGCTAAAACAAACCCTTGACCAGCACCTTTGACCCTCTTGTATGAAGCTGAAATATCATTAGCTACAATGAGGAAGGTATAGGGGATATCCTCATATACAACCCTTTGAAATTCATTCCATATCTCTTCAGCTTTTTTCCTATTGAGCATAGCAACACCAAGGTCAATAAGGGAATCAACTACCGTATTCTTATAACCAACAAAATTGAACCTCCCCTTTGCCGGGTCTGAATACCAATAAACCGTCGGATCGATCTTTTCACCCACACTCCAACCCATAATAAAACCATCAAAGTCTCGCTTCACAACGGCTTCAATAAACGACCTGGTATCCAGAGTTCGTGCATTGACGCGAATACCCAGGGCTTTTAGATCTTGAGCAACCAGCTCAAGGATCTTTACTCTTTCGGCGTTTTCAACATTGGTGATTATGTTTAGGGTGAAATCCTTCCTGTCTATATCCAGTATCTTATTACGATTCCGATCCTCAAAGCCTAGCTTCTCAAGTATCTTCTTTGCTTCAAGTAGATTGTGCTTAATTGGCTCAACACTTCCATTATACCCCCATGATGACGGTGGCAATGGTCCAAGCGAAATTGCACCCATGTCAGCAAAAACTTCTTTCAAAATTTGCTTCGTGTCAATCGCCATGGTCAGTGCCTTACGAAACTCTTTATTTTTCAGATGCTTATTATTGAAATTCCATCCTATATAGGTAAACGTATTACCCGGTTTCGTATCGACCTTAATGTTCTTATTATTGGCAAGCTCTTTAGCCCGGGCAGGTGTAATATTGAAAACCAAGTCAAGATCACCAGCAGAAAAATCCTTCATCATCATGTTGATATCAGCGTAGTATGTTATGTAGATTTCATCTAAAGGTGGCCGACCGCGATAGTATGCATCATTATAGGTCAGGATAAGACCTGACCCAGGTATCCACTCCTTTATTTTATAGGGTCCGTTGCCAACAATGGTTTTTGTGCCAAAGTCGGCGCCGGCTTTTTCAAAAATATGTTTTGGTGCAGCCATAATGTCAGAATCAGTGAGCAGGTCAGCGTATATCTTGTTAAATGTAAATTTGATCGTATAAGGTCCAACAATCTCAACGTTCTCAATAAATCTCAAGCTGGCAATATTAGAATAGTTCGTTTTTGGGTCATTCATCTTCTCATAGGTAAAATATACATCAGCGGCAGTCACTGGCTCACCATCCCACCATGTCACATCAGTCCTTAGATAATATGTGATCGAAGTTAGATCTTCAGAGAACTCCCAAGAAGATGCTAATTCGGGCCTCATCTTACCTGTTTCAGGGTCGATGCGATGGAGATGCATAAAAAGAAGATCAAGAATATCATTTGAACCGAACATAGACGGGGCAAGTGGTGAAATGACTGCTGGCAGATCAGTGGTTCCAATAACGAGTTTACCACCCTGTTCACCCGTAAGCATCTCTTCTTTTTTTGCACATGCAGAAATTATCAATATGACAATGATGAATAAACACGCAAATTTCTTCATATTTACCTCCTAATATCCATATACATTATAACTGCGATTTTATTCCTGTCAAGGCTGTTTCTTGGACTGGTTGTCGGCAAAATATACTTTCATGTGTGGGTAGGGTATTTCTATACCCTGCTCATCGAATTCTTTCTTGATTCGCTTTCGTAACTCACCCATGATCTCCCATTGAGCGAGCGGTGTCGTATCACCCATAATCTTGATTTCGATACCAGAATCACCAAAATTATCAACCCTGAGCACTTGCGGTATCTTGATGATTTTGTCTTGCCATGACTTTTCCTTTGACAACTTGCTGCACACGCCGTTGACAGCTTTGATTACCTGATCCAAATCTGCTTCATAGCTAACCGTGATATTCATATTGACTCTCGAGTACTCTTTTGTATAATTGCTGGCGATAATAATCTCACCATTCGGTATATAATGTACCACGCCATCAAGATCACGCAGAATCGTCCTGCGCAAATTGACTTCCTCGACGAGACCAGAGACATCGCCTATTTTTACAACATCACCTATGCCATACTGATTTTCCATCAGTATGAAAAGTCCATTTATCAAATCCTTTATTAGACTCTGCGCACCAAAACCAACGGCAATGCCAAAAACTCCCAGGCTCGCTAAAGCAGGACCGATATTAATACCTATTTCAGCCAAAATTGTAAAAAGAACGACAACCCCAATAAGAATACCAATCGTATTCCTTATCACTCTGGTCAGGGTACGGGTTCTTTTGGTAATCTCAGCTCGTGGTTTACCTTTCATCTTTGTGACTATGGTGCGCTTGAGAAAACGGGGCACCAGGTATTGAAAAATCAAATAGATAATAACCCCAACGGCAATGACAATGATTACTCTGACGCCGTGGAATCTCAACCATTCAGCCATTTTGCCTCCTAAACCATTCTATAAGCCTCTTCAAACCCTGTTCAAGTTCTATTACAGGTTCCCAACCAAGTAATTCCTTTGCCCTGGTGATATCTGGTCGGCGTTTCTTAGGATCGCTTTCTGGCAAAGGATGAAATCGGTATTCGCTTGTGCTAGAACATAATCTCTTTACCCTATCAGCAAGTTCGAGTACTGTGTACTCTGCAGGGTTCCCCAAATTAATTGGACGTGGATAGTCAACCTCCACCGCCTTTGTAATGGCATCGACCATGTCGCTGATATAGCAAAAGCTTCTGGTTTGCTTACCATCACCGAATATCGGCAATGGATTATTTCGCAGAGCTTCTGATATAAAGGTAGGAACTACGCGCCCGTCACCGGCACGCATCCTTGCACCATAAGTATTGAAGATACGTACAATACCGATCTTTGTGTGTAGTTTTCTATGGTATGCCAAGGTAAGTGTTTCAGCAAATCTCTTACCCTCATCATACACCGCACGTGGACTGACTACATTTACATTCCCGAAATATTCCTCTTTCTGGGGATGGTTTTCTGGATCACCATATACCTCACTCGTCGAAGCAAGAAAGAACTTTGCTCCTTTCTTTATCGCCAATTCAAGCATGTTGTAGGTACCGACCGACATCACGCGCAATGTTTCAATTGGATACTTCAAGTAGTCAAAAGGACTGGCCGGACACGCAAAATGTAATACAAAATCGACATCGCCAAGAATGTCACGGGTTACGCAGACATCCTGCTTTATTAATTCCAGCTTCTTATTCCCATTGTGCTGTGCGATGTTTTCTTCTCTGCCAGTAATCAAACTATCAATAACCACCACCTGATTTCCAGCCTTCAAATAGTAATCGACTAAGTGGGAACCGATAAAGCCGGCACCGCCTGTTATCACAACCCTCATCGGCCAATACCTTTGTAAATAAATCCCCGCGCCGCCATTTTTTCTGGCTCAAAGACATTGCGGCCGTCAAAAAATACTGGTTGACGCATAAGACCTTTGATCTTCTCCAGATCGAGTTCTTTGAAAACATCCCATTCTGTAATCAGAGCGATCGCATCGACATCCTTTGCCACACTGTAGGCATCTTCGCAATACTCAACATCGGACATGACTTGCTTGGCTCGATCCATAGCGACTGGATCAAAAGCCTTAATCGTTGCGCCACGCCGTTGCAATTCCTGGATAATCGTTATCGACGGAGCAAATCGCATATCATCGGTATTGGGCTTAAATGCTAAGCCAAGCACCCCGATTTTCTTGTCTTTAAGGTTCCACAACATTTCCTCAAGTTTGTTAACGGCATGCAGCATCTGTTCATTATTGATGTTATTTACCTCTTTCAAGAGACGGAAATCATAGCCCAATTTTGCCGCGATGCTAATAAACGCACTAATATCCTTGGGAAAACAGAACCCGCCAAAACCAACACCCGCATCAAGGAATTCACAACCAATCCTTTTGTCTAAGCCGACCCCTTTAGCAACTTTCAGGATATCAGCACCTGATTTCTCGCATATCATAGAAATGGCATTAATAAAAGATATCTTGGTGGAAAGTAGCGCGTTTGATGCATGCTTAATCAGCTCTGCACTTGCAATGTCAGTCACTATCTTTGGTGCATCCATTGGTTTATACAATTCCAAGAGCTTTGCCTTAGCCCGCTCACTCTCAACCCCGAGCACCACTCTATCAGGATGAAGGAAATCGCCGATTGCCGACCCCTCGCGTAGAAATTCGGGGTTAGAAGCTACGTCAAAATCCCTTACTCTCTTGCTAAACCTTTCTATCACCGTTTTAACCCACTTACCGGTCTGAACAGGGACTGTGCTTTTTTCGATTATTATTTTGTACTCATTCATGGCTGCACCGATTTCCTCAGCCACTTTTTCAATTTGCGAGAGATCTGGCTCACCATCGTCTTTAGGTGGCGTTCCAACCGCAATAAATAGAAAAAACGAATTCTCAACACCCTCTTTTATCGACGTTGTAAAACGCAACCTCCCTGCCTTAACGTTCTTTGCGATCAATTCTTTTAACCCAGATTCATATATCGGCACACCACCCTTGTTAAGAACATCGATCTTTTTCTTGTCATTATCAACACAAATGACCTCATGTCCTATCTCAGCAAAACAGGTCCCGGATACAAGACCAACATACCCTGTCCCAATCATGCAGACCTTCATTATTTTACCTCCTTACAGGATAAATGCCTAAATTCCTATACCCCGTTAGATGTTTACTATCTAAACGGGGTAAACACCTAAAACCCTGACACCAAAAACTTTGGTGTAGGGGCAAAAGCAAACTATCGCTTCTTAAAGAATATGAAAAACACTCCGCCGACAAGTGAAAGTAGAAAATACAGAAAAAACGACACCAAAGAAAAAACCACTGATATTTCAGGTGCAAAGCCAACTCGTGAAAAAAGAATTACGTAGAAATACTCCCTAACTCCAAGCGCATTGAAAGAAATCGGTATCATACATAGAACATTGATAATCGGCACATAGATAAAGAACGGCAACACACTCACCTTACTGGTAGACATGCCCTGCATGACAAGAAAGGGACCGATTGCCAGTAGCGCCTGGATTACTACTGAATGCACTATGCATAAGGTAATCGTTCCCCATGCACCGCTAAAATCAGTAGCTTCTTTGTGTAAATGGTTCAATCGTTCACCAATCTTCAGAATTCTAACCTTTTGGACTATCGGTGAAAGCTTTTTGTACATATGTTCTGAAAAGAATAAAAAAGTAATCACAACAATAACAATCAAACCAATGACAATAAACGGTAGAAACTCAGTCTGGTGCTTGATGACAAAGAGATACAATACGGCGAAAAGGGCAAATACGAATAACCCCACAAACCCAAGAATTCTATCGACCAGAACCGTAGCCAAAGCATCGGCACGCCGCTTTTTCATTGAATATAAGACTCTCATGACATCACCGCCTATTGTCGTTGGAAGAAAATTATTGAAAAAGGTCGCGATGAAATATATCACAATAGTCCGACCAAATGGGATACCAAACCTCTTATGGTTAAGAAGAACCTGCCATCGCCACGCAGAAACGATGATGAAAAGAAAATACGGGATGAGTGCATATAATAGGTAACGTAGCTCTATGGACCGGATATTAGTGAGTATTTTACCTAAATCCAGACGCCAGGCGAGAAGAGCCATAAGACCAATACCGATGACAATTCTCAGTATTGTCGAAATTCCCTTACGGTTCTCTTTTTTCAAGTCGATCGAGAATCGCCCTAATGGATTCACCAATGAGGGCGAGGGAAAAGAACAAAATACCGGAAACAACAAGCAGAATGACCAGATACAGCAAAGGTCGATACCCGTGGTCAAAAAATCGAAGGATTATAGAAACGACACCGACCAAAACCCCGAGTGCGATTGAAAACAAACCGATCGAGCCAAAATAAAGCAGTGGTTTCTTATTGAATGTCAACTGGAACTTCACTGCCAGCAGATCAAAGAAGCCGATTAATATCCGTGATTTGCGTTGGTACTTAGGGATTCCATATTTTCTAGGTCGGAGTATCACGCGAACCTCGGCAATTTTGAAACCCGCCTCTTTTGCTAAAGGAACAATATAACGATGCCAGTCTTTACGCAGCGGGATTACATCGAGTACTCCTTTTCTAAGTGCTTTTATTGAATTCATATCATGAACCCTAAGGTGAAAAAGACGGCGCGCCCAGAAATTGTAAACATTGGATACAAACTTCTTTTCATAGTAGCCTTGCTTCCAGCCGGTTGCGACATCGGCGCCTTGCTTGATAAGATTTACCAATTTAGGGATGTCATGAGGGTCGAATTGCAGATCAGCATCAAAAATTACAAGGATATCACCTTGGGCTGCCTTGGCTCCATAAATAATCGCCTCTGTTTTCCCTAAATTTCTCTTGTGCCTTATAATCTTGAGATAGGGTCTCTTGTGTTCCTTGGCTATTTCAGACGTGCCGTCCTCAGAACCGTCATCAACGAGTATAACCTCATAATTCCTTTGTTTTTTGATGAATTTATCGAATTCTTCGACTAAAAAGGGGATATTCACCGCTTCATTGTAAGCTGGCACAATGACTGATATCTTCATAAGAATATATTATACTTATTCTTATATCTTAGTCAACCCAGCACTTTTAGCAGTTTCAACAAAAAACTACGAATAGTTGACTTAGTCTATTTGACCGCCAAAATATCTTTCATGCTGTACAAACCTGGGGCTTTGTCTACAATAAATCTTACCGCATCAAGCGTACCAGCAGCAAAACAGCGCCTTGATGTTGCATAATGGCGTAGTTCGATGAACTCACCATCCCCCAGAAACAAGACTCTGTGTTCACCCACAACATCACCACCGCGTATTGAATTTATACAAACCTCGTTCTTGTTTTTCCCCCCGACAAATCCTTTTCGACCATAGATAAAAGCCGTATCTGGTCTAGCTTGTTTGATGACTTTTGCTATAGCCTTTGCAGTACCTGACGGTGCATCTTTTTTAGCTCGGTGATGTGTTTCAATAACTTCTATGTCATAGTTTTCTAATACACGAGCTGAAGACTTGACTAAGTTGTACAGGTAATTGACGCCAACTGACATATTGGGAGACAGAAAAACTGGAAGACCCTTTGCTAATGTCTCGATATCGGCTAATTCTTTTTTAGAAAAACCGGTCGTACCGGTTACAAATGGCTTTTTGTAAACCTTGACCTTTTCCATATTTCCCATTGCTGCTTTGTGGTTTGTAAAATCAACAATGCAATCGGTATCCTCGATTACTGATTCTATATTATCTATGATTTTAGTATTTCCGAGCACCTTGCCAATTGACTCATGGTTGCTTGCCTCGATACCAGCAACCACTTGAATATCGCTCGATTCCTCAACCGTACTCAGTATTTCCTTTCCCATCCGACCAGCCGCGCCACAAACAACTATCTTTATCATAATTCTATTCCGTAATCGATCAAAACCTTTTTCAGAATGGATACGTTTTCTTCACCCATCTCAACTAAGGGTAGACGCGGTTTACCGCCTGGCATACCCAATAAATTCATTGCCTTTTTAATCGGGATGGGATTAGTCTCAATAAACATAGCCTTGATAACCGGAAAAATTTCCAGGTGGATCTTCCTTGCCGTTAATAAATCGCCATTAGAAAATGATTCACACAACATAGCAACCTTATCAGGTAAAATATTAGCGACTACTGATATTACACCCTTAGCGCCGATTGCCAGCATGGGAAAAGTCAGTGAATCATCACCTGATAATATATCAAATTCATCACCACATAGCCGCTGGACCTCGGATACCTGGTCCAGGTTACCACTGGCCCCTTTCAAACCGACGATATTCTCGCAGTCGTGATGCAATCTGGCAACGGTTTTAGGCAAGATATTACAACCGGTTCTGCTCGGCACGTTGTACACAATAATCGGCATGTTGCTCGCTTTGCTAATCTCTCGATAATGTTCGTATAAACCTTCTTGCGTGGGTTTATTATAGTAAGGCGTAACGATTAAAACCCCTTGAGCACCAAATTCCTCTGCCCGCTGAACTAATTTTATTGTTTTTGTCGTAGAGTTAGTCCCAGCACCAGCAATGACTGGCACCTTGCCTTTTGTTTCTTCAACTGCAATTCTGATTACGTGCTCATATTCCTCATCACTCAGACTCGGGCATTCTCCAGTAGTCGCACATGCAACAATGCCGCTCGAACCTTTTTCAACCAAGAACTTTATATTCTGCCTTAACCCTTTTTCATCCAGAATGTTGTCTTTAAAGGGCGTAACAATCGCCACATAAGAACCTTTATACATATTACCTCCTCAAATAGAGGGCATAAAGACTTGCAAATTCAATGACAAATTCCAAGATCCAAATGCCAAATCAAAGCCAAAGTCCAAATTACAAAATTCAAAATTTGACATTAGATATTGGGATTTCAATTGACATTTGATATTTGACATTTGAACTTCTCCGTTATTATCATTTCCTGCCTTCTTTTGCCTTCTTTTGCCTTCTTTTGCCTTCTTTTGCCTTCTCCTGCCATCTTCTTATGCCTTTTTACCTTTCTTAAGTATATCATGAATACGCGTAAAGTCCTCAAGACTGTAGTAGTGAATAGTAATCGTCCCTTTATTCCTTTTCCATTCTATAATCACTCTCGTATGGAGCAGTTTTGACAATTCATCTTCCAGAATAAGTAAATTCGGCTCTTTTTCCGAACCAGGCACAATCCTTGGTCTTCGCTGTAATCGTTTGAGCAAAGCCTCAGTAACACGGACCGAAAGCTGCTCTTCAACGATGCGTTCGGCAATCTGCACCATCCTTATCTCATCTTTGAGAACGAGCAATGCCCGGGCATGGCCTTGATTGAGTTTACCGTTTCTTAAGAAACGCTTTACCTTCTCAGGTAAGTCTAATAATCGAAGCGCGTTGGTTATCGTTGAACGGTCCTTACCAATCAACTGAGCAATCCGCTCATGTGTCAAATCAAACTTGGTGTGTAACTCCTCATAAGCTAATGCTTCTTCAAGAGGGTTCAAATCCTTGCGATGGAGGTTTTCAATAAGCCCAATTTCTAATAGTTCCTGATCGGTCAGGTCTTTTATAACAACTGGCACCTCTTTCAAACCGGCAAATTGTGCAGCCCGAAACCTTCTCTCACCCGCGGCGAGGACAAACGTGTTACCGGTTCTTTTGACAATCAATGGTTCGATAATACCCTTTTCCTTTATTGAAGAAATTAAATTTTTAATATCTGATTCTTCAATCTTGGCGCGCGGTTGATGAGGATTCGGCTTTACCGCTTGTATCGGTACCATACGATACCCCTCTTGAAGCATACCGTCATCTTTTGTCGGAATTAACGCCTCCAGACCTTTGCCCAATGCTCTTTTACGCATGATTCAATAATTCCCTCGTTAAATTCAAATATGCCTGAGCCCCGGTTGAAGAAATCCGGTAATGAATAACCGATTCACCATAGGATGGTGCTTCAGCAACACGTACGGACCGTGGTATGATAGTTCTGAATACCGCATTAGGAAAGTGTTTTTGAATATCATCAACAACATCCTTGGCAAGGTTCAACCGTGCATCGAACATCGTCAGTAAAATACCTTCGATGATAAGATTTTCATTCAACCCATTCTTTATTGCCTTTAGTGTTTTTAGCAATTTTTCCAACCCTTCCAGAGCATAATATTCACACTGGATTGGAATGATAACGCTATTACTGGCGACCAGACCATTTACTGTCAGAATGCCTAAAGATGGTGGGCAGTCAATAATGATAAATTCATAATCATCGTGCAATATAGTCAGCACTCTTTTCAGATGCATTTCGCGGCTTTCTTTTTCAACGAGTTCGATTTCCGCTCCAGCCAAATCAGGGGTTGAAGGCAATACTGAAAGACGTGGCCATTTTGTCTTAACTATTACTTGTTTAGTAAGAGCCGGTTCATAAAGGCAGTCGTAGACTGACATTTTCAAACATCTATAATCAATCCCCAAACCACTCGTTGCATTTGCCTGGGGGTCAATGTCAACAAGCAATACTTTCTTTTCGGCAAGGGATAAACCGGCAGACAAACTGACTGCAGTGGCGGTCTTACCAACACCACCTTTCTGGTTACACACTGCAATCTTTCTCATTCAGTTATTGTAGTGGAAAATGTCCAAAAGTCAACATCCTCCCCTTGCTTGAGGGAAAGAAAGACGGGGAGGACTTATGCGCGATTTTCGCGGGCAGAAGCCCGCTCCCACAATACATAATTAAAATTGTGGGAAAGCCCTTCTGGGCTTGAATAAAAAATAGCTGTCTTATTCACCAAAGCCCATCGTTGTTGACAACCAGGATAATCAGGATACAATCAATACCAAGGAGGACAAATGCCACTTAATACCAAAAGATTTATTAATGATGAAGTTAAAAAATTAAAAAATAAAGTAAGTCAAGGCACGGCTATATGTGCAACGAGCGGCGGCGTAGACTCAATGGTCTGTGCGTTTCTGGCACACCGTGCTCTAGGTAAAAATCTGATCGCGCTATTTATTGACGATGGCTTAATGAGAGATAGAGAAGCGCAAACAGTATCAAAGATGCTGAGAAAACACGGTGTTAGAACAGTGGTTGTATATGCTGCAAAGGATTTCTTTAGAGCGCTCAAGGGCAAAAAAGACCCTGAAGATATGCGCAAAGCGTTTCGAGATACGTTTTATAAAATCCTTGGCAAGGCGGTAAAAAAATACAAGGCTGACTATCTGATCCAGGGAACGATTGCCGCTGATATTAAAGAAACAAAAGGAAAAATTAAATCACAACACAATGTCCTTTCACAAATCGGCATAAATCCAAAAAAATATGGTCTATCCATAATTGAACCCCTTGTGAAACTCTATAAACCAGGCGTCCGTAAAGTTGGAAAAGGACTTGGGTTACCGAAAGCGATATATCAAAGAATGCCTTTCCCGGGACCTGGTCTAGCAACCCGAATTGTCGGTGAAGTAACGCCTCCGCGTGTCAAGATTGTGCGTAAGGCAACAAGCATCGTGGAAAAAGAACTGAAGAAATTCAAAGCATTTCAGGCATTTGCCGTGCTTCTTTGGGATCGGGCTACCGGTATAAAAAAAGGCAAACGAGCATTTGGTAATATCATAATAATAAGAAGCGTGGAATCAAAAGATGCATTGACTGCAACACCGACAAAAATACCATATCCTGTTCTGGAAAAAATTCAAAAGCGAATAGTACGCGAAATACCTCAAGTTACCAAGGTTTTGTACGACATTTCGCCGAAACCACCGAGTACGATAGAGTATATTTAAAATCGTATCCGTGTTTGTATTCGTTTATAATTTGGAATTTAAATATTGGAATTTGTTTGAGCTTTGGTGTTTGGGATTTGTGATTTTAACGTAGTAATCTTATCCAGTGCTTCACGGGACACTGCGTCGATTGATAAATCCGAAGGGCCGAATTTTTCAAAGCGCCTTGTTCCAGCAAGAGCAATCATCACAGCATTGTCTGTACAATATTGTACATCCGGGATATGAAGCTTCACGCCGCTTTTCGCACACAGAATCTGGAATTTCTCTCTCAACCTGTTGTTCACTGAAACCCCACCAACAATGCCGAGCTGCTTCACCTTTTTCGCACCCAAAGCGGCAGAAACAACTTCAACCAGATGCTCAAGTGCGGCTTTCTGGAAATTCGCTGCGACATCGCAGCAACTATAATCGGGGTTGTCCCGTGTATAATACAACACCGCGGTTTTCAATCCCGAATAACTGAAATTATAACCCTTTGGTTTAGGCACGGGGAATTGTACCGTACCCAATTTACCATGCAGGGCTTCTTTTTCTATATATGGCCCACCAGGGTAAGGAAGTTTCATAAGTTTTGCCACCTTATCAAATGCCTCTCCGCATGCATCGTCAAGGGTTTTTCCAAGGGTTTCGTATACAAACTCATCTTTTACATAGATAATCTCAGTGTGACCGCCCGAAACGAGAAGCACTAAATACGGATGTTCCAGGTGTGAACCATCCGTTTGCAGAGCATAGATATGACCTTCAAGATGATTAACCGCGATGAGCGGTTTATTAAGTGCTATAGAAAGTGCCTTGGCAAAAGACAAGCCGACGAGAAGCGCACCGACCAAACCAGGGCCTCGCGTCACGCTAATCAGGTCAATATCATCTAACCCCAGATCAGCAATCTCTAAGGCGATCTTCGTCAAAGGCATTATCACCTTTATGTGGTTGCGTGCCGCAAGTTCGGGAACTACACCACCGTATTTTGTATGCGCAATCTGAGAAGAAACTAAATTTACCAGAATTTTTTTATCTTCAATAATTCCGATGGCTGTTTCATCACAAGAAGTCTCTATGCCAAGTGTAATCATGGTTTATTGTAATCAAATAAGTACAACAATCAACCCTAACCAATGTAGACGGTACAAGACTCTGCATCAACTGTAGACCCTTGACATTATCAATATTGATGCTATTATTTAATATAAATAGAAATGAAGATATCGTTGATAATTTCAGTGTTTGTAATACTTGGATTCGGTCAAATTACCTGGGAAGGAGAAATCGTTGATACGACTATTAGCTATAGTCATGATTTTGTCTTCAATTCTCTGGCACTTGACACCGATGGCATCCCGCATATCGTCTACAATAAAAGTACCCCAACATTCCGCTCTATAGTTTATGCATCTCGAGATACTGCTGGCTGGCAAAAAGAAACCGTTGATAGTGGACTCAGTCTCATCTACGGTCTATCGTTGACTTTTGATGCCGATAATATCTCCCATCTGAGCTACTACAAGAAATACAATTCATTTGATGCCGAGACAACCTATATGTGTTATGCCTTGCGAGAAACCACTGGTTGGCAAATCAACAATATCGACACAATTATCGGTTATTTCGGAGATTGGTACTGGTATATACGTTCATCGATTGATCTTGACACTGCAGGTCTGCCGGGAATTGCATATACGGCATGGAATACAGAAGACTCACTTCATTATCTTAAGTATGCTCATTACAACGGTAGTAGTTGGGATACATCTATTGTTACCTATGATTCTACGTGGAACGGCCCGGCACCATCTGACCACAGTCAATCACTGCAATTTGATTCGAACAACCGCCCGCATATCGCTTTTGGGCGCTGCCATGGTATATGGGATACCCTTAAATATGCCAATTATAGCGATACGACCGGTGCATGGCTTATAGAACCCATATATGCTAATGATAAATGTGCAGGAAAAGTCTCGCTCGTACTTGATAGCCATAATTATCCATGTATTGCTTTTGATGATGTTGCTCTTGCCTATACCTGGTGGGATGGTTCATCTTGGCACCTCGAATATGTAGATTTCCTCGGTGATATGTATACAAAAGTTGACCTTTGTATAGACGATTTCGATAACCCGCATATCATTTATCTTCAAGATCCTTTTCCCTATCGTCTGGATGCACGACCGAAATATTGTTACAAGGACAGTATCTGGTATTTGTGCGGACCCGTAGAACCAGATACGTCTTATACAACAGTTAATGCAGATATCTCTCTTGCCATCGATGATTATCAACAAGCACACGCCTGTTATCAGTTTAGTAAATATGACAGTGTCCAGGAGATCATCGGCATTAAATATGCCAAAGGTATATCAACAGGGACTATGGAAAGACTAAAAGGCAATGAATCGAAACAAGCACCTCGGTTGCAGGTTTATCCTAATCCCTGCAGGAAAGTTCTTCACATAAAACTTCACACGCCAGTAGAAAACCCACACATTGTATTATTCGATGTTAGCGGAAAAAAAATCGCAGCATGGACTCTTGAAAAGGACTTGGGAGAAAAAAGCATAGCCACAAACGACCTGCCTTGTGGCATATATTTTGTACAATTGAAAACACCGAACAGCCAGGAAATAAAAAAAGTAGTATTGCTCAAATAATTACTCCACTCTTCGAACATGATTGATAAGGAAATCCAGTCTATCTATGCTGCTTCGTCACACGCTTTATCTTGTTGACAGCCAAAAAAATATGATTAACCTAAATCCATGATAGTAGTTCTCCTCCTCATCGCCCTTGCTCCGTGTCTGTTTATGATGTGGTACTTTTACCACCGTGACAAATACGAACCTGAACCAAAGAAAAAAATCCTCAAGATATTCGTGCTCGGCGCAGTCATGGTCATCCCTGCAGCCATAGTAGAAACCATTCTATTATCCGGTCTGAACGCGCTTGTCGGCGGCATTATCAATATCTTCATTATGTCTTTCATCATCATTGCACCGACTGAAGAATTACTGAAGTTCTTGGCTGTAAAGAGATGGATTTATCGTTCCTCTGAATTTGATGAGGTTATGGATGGCATTGTTTACACTGTAGCAGCATCACTGGGGTTTGCGACAATCGAAAATATCCTATATGTATTACAGCACGGTATTGGCACGGGTATTGCCCGGGCATTTTTCGCGATCCCGGGTCATGCGTTCTTCGGTGCATTAATGGGTTATTATATCGGACGCGCAAAATTCAATAAAGAAAAAGAGAAGAGACTCATTCTTAAAGGCGTGCTCCTTGCGATTTTCTTACACGGTCTCTATGATTTTCTCTTGTTTACCCAAACTGTCCTTGCCCTGCTTGTCATCGTGCTCATAATCGTACTCTGGCTGTTTGTACGAAAAAACCTAAAAAGAGCGGAATTACAGAGTAAGAAAAGACTGGCTGCAGAAAATGATATGGAAAAACTACCGATAGTCTCTGCCCCGGAAACAACTGATACATCACCAACTGATTCGGGAAATAACACTAAATAAAAGAAATTACAAAAAAACCAAACCAAAAAACAAATACCATCAACTCCCCCACCTCCCCCACCACCGCACCATCATTCAATCAGCTATTTCGAAATTTCGAAATTAACGAATTAGCTAATAGCTTAACCGGTTTTTCAGTAGTCCTTTTTTATTCGTCTGGTTGTCCTCTCGACAATTTTTTCGCAACACCCGAAGAATGCTCTAACTTCCCTTGGATACTTAATCCAGTATTTCGTCTTTTGTTTTTCTTTTTCATAACGCACCAAATTCGCTAGTTTCAATTTTGCCAGGTGCTGACATACTGCTGGTTTGGATCTCTTTACACGACCGACGATATCATCAAGATTCATCGAACCTTCATCCAGAAGCATCTTTACAATTGCATAGGCTATTGGGTAGCTCACCGCTCTACATATGAGAGAACCACGGTATTTTTTCTCAAGTATTTTCATTCCCATAGCATATATAAAAGGTGCCTAATGTCAACAAAATCGTCTTATTCGTGATTTTATCATTTGGAAATTGCTTAATTGATTCATGCATTAATGCAACGTTGGTTTCGTTATCATAATACGATTGGTGCTGTTTTTGCAGAAAAGAACGCTCTTGACAAAAGCAGTTTTGTGACTACAATTGTCTATGTTTAAGTTTAACAAAGCATTATCAGGTGCGATCATTGCAGGTATATTGGGTATTTTCCTCGCCACGGTTGGTTTATGGCGAACCCTCATGATTGTTTTTCTGATCGTTCTTGGATACCTTGTTGGCACCTATTTAGAAACCAAAAACAAAGACGAAGAGTAAACATTCATTTCAATAAAACATCTGAATCCTGCGAAAAAAATCTATTGCAGCGGGGGATTCCAAGTTAAACGCTGTTACGCGTGGATCAACCGAATGTAATTGGTATCGGAATAAAAGTAAGTATCAAAATGATCAAAGCTATGACTGCCAGCAGCTTGTCTCTTATGGTCAAAGGCGTAATAGAATCCTGAACAGTGGGATCTCGTCTTGCCAGGAAAAATGCCAGCACGATCCAAAGAATCCAACCAGGCCAGAGTAAACACAAACCTACAAGTATAGCGAGGATGGGAATATACGAGTATTTACGCTTTTTCAAGAACAAGCTGTAAGAAATATGTCCACCATCAAGCTGACCCACGGGGATAAGATTAATAGACGTTACTAAAAAACCAATCCATCCAGCAAGGGCAACCGGGTGAAGAAAAAGATCATAGCCACTTGGGATTTCAGGATGGAGGAGCTTTGCAAGCAAAGAGAATAACAATGAGTCACCTAACCTGAAATACTCCAAACCTTCTGGTGCCGGACCGATTTCAGACAATGCTATCCCAATGATGACCAAAGGTAATGCTATAACAAAACCGGCTATTGGACCAGCCACGCCGACGCGGAGAAGCGTACGGCGCGACGGTACGATTGATTTCATTCGAATCACTGCCCCAAATGTGCCGAAGAAGTGAAAAGGAGCAGGTATGAAGTAAGGTAAACTCGTAATCATTCCGGCTCGTCTCGAAAGGAAATAATGACCGAGCTCATGACATGTCAATATTGCCATAATAGAAAGGGAAAACGGGATGCCGAGAAAAATATCCGAAAGGTTCTTGAAGGGATCCCCTCCAGCATTATATGCCCCTACAAAAATTGTCGAAAGTAAGGTCGCTGTGAATAACACAATGTTTAACCAATATTTTTGTCTACCCTCCACTTTCTTGAAAACACCGAATTTCACCACCTGGTTCTTGCCTTCAGTATCAAACAACGGCGTATACTCAGTCAGCGCGAAGTATTCTTTTATCTCGCTAATCGTTTTTTCAACCGGAGAAAAAAGTCTGCCCAAAACCTTTGTCATAATCAGGCTGCCACTAACCTCTACAATTGTCATCTTTGATTTTAAGAACTCAAGTATCTCTTCCATCTTTTCCCGCTTCCTTAGCCAAACCTATCTTCCATCTTTCTTTATATGCAGTAGCAAAATCAGTATATCAGACGGACTTATACCCTGTATCCTTGAAGCCTGATCAAGGTTGACCGGTCTAACGTCATCGAGTTTTGATTTTGCCTCATTCGATAATCCGTTAATCCCTTGATAGTCAAGACCCAGAGGAATTCTCACGATTTCGAGTTCTTTCAGCTTTTCTATCAATTCTTCTTCTCTTTTGATGTAACCTTCATATTTCGTTTCTATTTCGACACGCCAACCAATGGTTTCGTTTAATTCAATATCTGCCATGCGGGCAATGTCCTGGTAATGAATACCTGGTCGCTTGAGTATCTGGAATAGATTCTGACCGCCGCGCTCTTGTGGTATTTCTTGTTCGCCTTTACCAATAAGTATCGGGTTAGCAATATCAGGTTTCACAATAGTTGTCTGGAGTTTTTGCAGCACGCCATCAATATCTTTTCTCTGCTGCCAGAAAACACTGTATTCTTCTTCCTTGACCAAACCATATTTCACACCGTATGGCATGAGACGGTCAGCAACATTATCAATCCTCAACAAAAGCCTGTGCTCAGCCAATGAAGTAAACATCCTGTACGGTTCCAGGGTGTTTTTTGTGATCAGATCGTCAATAAGCACCCCGATATAAGCTTCGTATCGCTTGAGCACAAATGGCTCCTCATCACGGAGTCTCAACCCAGCATTAATACCGGCTATAATACCCTGGGCTGCTGCTTCCTCATAGCCAGATGTACCATTTATCTGTCCGGCACAGAATAACTTCTTGATTGCCTTTGTTTCAAGAGTCGGGTAGAGCTGAATTGGATATATAAAATCATATTCAACTGCATACCCAGGCCTTGTTATCTCCACACTTTCCAGACCGTCAATCGTGCGGAGCATATCTAATTGCACATCATATGGAAGTGAAGTCGCCAAACCATTGAGATAGCATTCTCCTGAATCCCTACCCTCGGGTTCGATAAAAATCATATGGGAATCGCGGTCAGCAAATCGTACGATCTTTGTCTCGATCGAGGGACAGTATCGAGGACCCGTACCAATGATCTTGCCGGTATACAAAGGTGATCGGTCAAGGCTCTTCTTGATTATTTCGTGAGTTGCTCGCTTAGTATGTGTAATATAGCAAGGTAATTGGTCTTTGATGATCTGCCGAGTACGGAATGAAAACTTGAACGGTTTTTCATCGCCATGGTGAACGCGTAAACCTGATGTGTTAACAGTGTTTTTTGCAATGCGTGGTGACGTGCCGGTTTTAAGCCTGCCGAGAGTCAAACCGAGCTTTTTCAAAGATTCACTCAATGATGATGCATTAGATTCTGCTAGCCTTCCGCCGGGGAAATGCTCCATGCCGATATGCATCAGACCATTTAAAAAAGTGCCAGTCGTTACTATTACTGCACTGGCAAGATATTCATTGCCAATAGCCGACCTCACGCCAACCGCTATGCTATCTGCCACAATAATATCGGTCACTTCTTCCTGTTTGATTACCAGGTTTTCAGCATTCTCCAAAACCTGGCGCACCATTTCCTTATAGTATATGCGATCGTTTTGTGACCTGGGAGACCAAACTGCCGGACCTTTTGAGCAATTAAGCATGCGTAGTTGAATAGCAGTTTTATCAGCGAGCATACCGATTTCCCCACCCAATGCATCAACTTCCTTTACCAGGTGACCTTTTGCCAAACCGCCGATTGAAGGATTACATGACATCTGCCCAATAGTATCGATATTAAGAGTTAAAAGTAATACGCTGAACCCCATACGAGCAGGTGCAAGAGCGGCTTCAATCCCGGCATGTCCACCCCCGATCACAATGATGTCGTATTTCGCAGTATACACCATGATATATGATAGTCAAAAAAGAACCGAAATCAATAATAAGAAAAGACATCGTTGTTCGCCAAACCCTTAATAAACTTACAGGAAAATATTTAGCCATTTCTGGAATCGCTATTTAACGGGGCGAGCAATGACAAATTAGTATTTCAAATAAGTGGAGAGGAATCGGTCTTCTACTATCTTGACATTATCCCAGGAGTATATATAATAAAATTATGGGTTTAGTTGATATTCAGAAAAAACAAAGTGAAGAAAGGCAACGGGAAAAAAGACTGGTTCATTTTACCAATGCTGTAAGCCGGGCATTCCAGGTCTCGAAAGCAATAAAGTCTAAACCAAAAACCTACAAAGATAATGCTGATTACGTGGTAAAAAGCTTTCTTGACTACCTCTTTTTCGACCAACACAAAGAAATCCGGGAACTCAATAACTCAGTCGCAGCGCACTTCATGCTCGAATTCGCGCCGCATAAGCTCGTTTTTACACCAGAAGCAGGGAAAGATGTCGCTGAAATATTATCGAAATTCCTCATCTTTTTGGAAACCGAAGGATACATTCACAATGGAACCGACCTGAGTTCTGTAGTCAAGAAAAACAATCGTACATTTCTCAAGTTGCTGCCAAAAACCAGACAGGCATCGACTAAAAAGACTGCCAAAAAAAGTAAGGCTTCTAAAAAACCCGAGGCAAAAAAGAAGGCAGGTAAGAAGGCAAAACCAGAGGTCAAGGTTGGCAGGAACGACCCATGCCCATGCGGCAGCGGCAAGAAATACAAAAAGTGCTGCGGCAGAAATAAATAAATTACATTCTTTATTCCATTTTTTTAGGCGTCAATAAAGTTACCACAACCGCGAAAATAAAAGCTACGATGAACGTTATGAACGTTGCGGCGATCACCGTATCCCATCCTGTTGTCATCCATAAAACAGTGACCGTAAATCCAGATACCAAAGATGCAACCACACCAGCTGCATTGAAACGTTTCCAGAAAAAAGACAGAATAACGACCGGCGAAAAAGAACAGCCAATACCAGCCCAGGCAAAATGTACGATCGTGTAAATCAGACTCTTTGATGCAAATGCGAGAACAAGTGCAATCGCGCCCACTACGAGAATCGTAATTCTTGAAATCATAACGAGTTTCTTATCGCTAATTTTTTTATTGAGTGCCTTGTGGATAACATCCTCACTTATCGAAGATGTGGCGATCAACAACTGAGAATCCGCCGTCGACATCATTGCTGCTACGGCACCGGCAAGCAATATACCAGCAAGCCAGGGCGGCATTAAATTGATCAACATAAATGGCAATATCTGTTCCGGGTCAGCTACGCAGCCATGTCCGTACAGTGTGATCGCGCTGAGCCCAATAACAATAGCACCAGTATAGGCAAGCATGGTCCACGTGATCGCTATCCCTGCACCAATCTTGACTTCCCGGTCATCACGCATCGCCATCCAGCGCGCATCAAGCTGCGGTTGACCGCCCAAGTAACCAAAAAACCACGAAAAATTGTTGACGATCAACGTACCTATGGCAAACCCGACCGCGCCGCCAGTCAAGGAATCAATCCCATTACCAGCATTAGCAAGCGCGCCAGCCATGGATAGGTTGCTGCGGGAAATAACGACCAGGGCAACTATTGGAGTCACGACAAGCGTAATTATCATCAATATCGCCTGGATAACATCGGTCCAAACAACCGAGAAAAAACCACCTGCGATCGCGTAAATGACGACAACAACTGCAGATATTATAATACCTGTCGTTACTGGAATTCCGAAGGTGATATTGAGGGTCTTACCACCACCGCTAAACTGCGCGGCTACGTACAAGACAAAAAAGAATATAATTATGAGCGAAGAAAACCATCTTATGAATTTGCTATGGCCGGAATATTTTGTGGCGAAGTAATCAGGGAGCGTTAAGGTTTCATACTTATCTCTTTCTCGTCTAAAACCCCTTGCCAGCCACAACCAGGAAACGATTATTCCAGTCACGCAGCCAATAGCGATCCAAATTGATGATAGACCAGCGCTAAAAGCAAAGCCGGTGAGTCCTAAAAGGCACCAGGCCGACTCGCCGGTTGCCCGTTCCGACAGGGCCAGTGCCCAGCCCGGTATTTTTTTGCCGCCCAGATGAAAATCTACCTGGGTCATTTTTTTCCTGGCAAAATAGAGTCCCACCCCTAAAATAATTGCCATATATAAAACAAACTCGGTCATAATAACTTTATTCATCGGTCACCTCCAAAAACATCACTGTCCCATTGATGGGATCCTGGATTCAAAATTGACCCCATCCACTGCCCTAACTTCGTCTCTACGCTTCTCCTTGAATAACTTCACCAGATCCGTTCGCACTATGTTTCTCATTCCAGACATAGAACTAATATTATTCAATTATTTGAACTATGCAAGTACCAACACATTGCGATCTCGGCGCTTATTTATCTTTAAAATTGACTCAAGCTTGACCAATACCAAATTAATATGTATAATGGATTCTATGATATATCAAAAACTGGGGTTGATAATTGTCTTGATCATCCTGGTGATTTTTGGCGGCACTGCTGGTTATCAGGTCATTGAAGGATGGACATTCATCGAAGCACTCTACATGACTATTATTACTATATCGACAGTGGGATTCAAAGAAGTTGGACCGCTTTCAGAAACAGGAAGAGTTTTTACTATTTTTATGATATTAGGTGGAATCGTCGTAATCACAGGCGGAATTAGTTTAATATTTTCTTCAATAATTGAAGGAACTTTCGGCGAAATCAATAGGAGGCAGAGAATGGAGAAAAAGTTAGCGAAAGTCAAGAACCACTTTGTAATTTGTGGCTTGGGAGCCGTTGGTGAAGATGTAGTTAATGAATTTATCAGTGCAAAGCAACCATTCTTATTAATAGAAAAAGATAAAGATATCTTAGATAAGTTATTAAAAGACTTTCCCGATACAATTTACATAATTGGCGATGCAACCGATGACGAAATACTAAAGAGTGCCCAAATCGAAAAAGCAAAAGGTATTCTTGCTGTATTGGGTAAAACTGCTGACAATCTTTACATCTGCCTCTCTGCCCGCTCATTAAATCCAGACCTAAGAATTATTGCACGGGTAATAAAAAGTGAATCAATTGATAAGTTAAAAAAAGCTGGGGCAGATTATGTTTTTTCTCCTGAAAAGATCGGAGGTATACGTTTAGCCGCCGCTGCATTGAGACCCGCGGTTACTTCTTTTCTGGATTCAATAATCAAAGGCGAATACCTCGATCTTGTCCTCGATGAAGTTGAAGTTCAAAAGCATTCTTTTATTGTCAAAAAAACATTAAGAGAATCAGAAATTTCAAAAAATATCGGTATTATTATTCCAGCGATAAAATCTGCGAATACAGATAAATTGATCTTTAACCCGAGTTCTGAAACTAAGATAAATCCAAATGACATCCTTATTGTATTCGGTTCATCAGATCAGATTAAACAACTCAAGAAAATATGTTCATAACACATAATAAAATCTAAATTATGCAATTAAAAAAAGGACTCGGACTCTCAGGCGTATTTGCTATTGCAGCCGGAGCGATGATCAGCTCAGGTTTATTCATTCTCCCTGGTCTTGCCTTTGCCAAAGCCGGTCCGGCAATGATTCTCGCTTATATCATTGCCGGTATTTTAGTAATCCCAACGATCTTCAGTAAAGCAGAACTCGTCACCGCCATGCCCAAGGCTGGTGGTGATTACTTTTATATAACAAGAAGCATGGGCTTTACTGCCGGGACAATAAGTGGCTTGGCAAGCTGGATCTCTTTGAGTTTGAAGACTGCGTTTGCGCTTGTTGGGATGGGCATATTTGCTTTGTTGATCAATCCGGGTCTCAGCATGACCGAAATAAAAATCATCGCTATTGTTTTGTGCTTAATTTTCATGACAATAAATCTTGTTGGAATAAAGGAGGCGGGGACCACTCAGATTCTTCTTGTCTTCTTCCTCATTGCTATACTGCTCTTGTATATCACGAGAGGTTTCGTGGCCATTACACCAGAAAAATTCACTCCCTTTGCACCCAATGGTCTATTGCCAGTTTTTTCAACTGCCGGATTTGTCTTCATTTCATTTGGCGGCTTAACAAAGGTTGCCAGTGTTGCCGAAGAAATCAAAAATCCAAAGATTAACGTGCCAGTAGGTATGTTTCTTGCTTTTGCCATTGTTTTAGTCCTTTATATAGCGGTTGTCTTTATTACGGTTGGTGTACTTAATTATGATACTTTATCGAATTCCCTTACCCCAATATCAGACGGCGCGAAAACTTTTTGGGGTACTACCGGTGTTGTCATAACTGCAATTGCCGCCATGTTAGCATTTATTTCAACTGCGAACGCCGGTATTATGTCTGCAGCTCGCTATCCCTTAGCAATGAGCCGCGACCATATTATGCCTAAATTCTTGCTAAAAGTGAACAATAGATTTAGAACACCACACGTTGCAATACTAACCACAACGGCTTTCATGATATTGATAATTCTGTTTTTGAACCTCAAAATATTGATAGAAGCGGCATCTACAATGCTATTGCTATTGTACATATCAGCGAATCTCGCAGTGATTATTATGCGGGAAAGTAAATTACACAATTACCAGCCGAGCTTTCGTTCGCCGCTTTATCCTTATATTCAAATCATAGGAATTGTAGGCTATGGATTTTTGATCTACGATATGGGTAAAGATACTCTGTTGATAACAGCAATTTTTATCAGTTTCGCAATTCTGTGGTATCTTTTTTATGCTCGACCAAAAATTAACAGAGAATCAGCATTAATGTATGTGGTTGAACGTATCACTGACCGAAAGATCGTAACTGACAGCTTACGTGACGAATTAAGAGAAGTGGTGAAGGAACGAGAAGAAATCATTGAAGATGAATTTGATAAATTGGTTAAAGATGCCTTGATCCTCGATGTTGATGAAAAAATACACTTTAATGAATTTATTAAAATCGCATCAGAAAAATTGAGTGAAAGATTAGGGCTGGGATCAAAAAAATTCGAAGAACTTTTCATAGAAAGAGAAAAACAATCCTGTACCGCACTTCGTCCAGGACTCGCAATTCCACACATTATCATAAAAGGCGAAAAAAAGTTTGATATTCTTTTGGTAAGAGCAAAACAAGGCATCATCTTTCCCGATGCTCCAGAGCCAGTACATATTGTTTTTGCTCTGGTTGGCACACAAGACATGAGGAATTCGCACTTACGTGCACTTATGGCGATTGCTCAAATTGCACAACGTCATGATTTTGACAAAAAGTGGTTAGAAGCAAGAAAAATTGAAGATTTGCGTGACATTATGCTTTTAGGAAAAAGACAAAGGACTTAGCAATATTCCAACCGGACAATATTAAAGCTTGACTTGAGATAATTAAGGAATAAAATAAAAAATGGTTGGTATTGGCTATGATATTCATCGTCTATCAGGAAATCGCAAACTCTATCTTGGCGGTGTGAAAATCGATTTTGATAAAGGTCTGGTAGGCCATTCAGACGGTGATGTCCTGCTCCATGCGATTTGCGACGCATTGTTGGGCGCTGCAAACCTCGGTGATATCGGCCAGCACTTCCCGCCGAATGATAATAGATATAAGAACATATCCGGCAAAGAAATACTGGCCAAAACAAGTAAATTCCTTGAAAACTCGGGGCTTTTTGCTAAAAATATCGACGCAGTTGTTATTGCTGAAGCGCCTAAAGTCCTGCCCTATATTAATGCCATGAAAAAAAACATCGCGACAATCCTAAAGATCTCTGAAAACTCAATTTCCATCAAAGGAAAAACAAACGAGGGTATGGGTGAAGTCGGTGAAGGAAAAGCGATAGCAGTCTGGGCGATATGTGAAATAGAAAGTATCTATGCTTCATCTCAAGGATAATTTCTCTTTAAATTCAGTTCCAATAATAAGATATATTACCTTGGGTCTGAATAAAATAGGAAATCCCTCGACTGGCTCGGGACAGGCAGGACAGGTTTATCGTGCAAAATAATGCAGGAGTTCATTAGCTTGCTAATGTGTTGTCGTATGCGCCATAAATGTCGCAACTACGCCTCTTTATTGAGGATTGAACAGTTACCAGTGTTGGGATTAAAACAAGAAAAAATCTGTATGAATCCGCGTCACTATCTGTGTGAATCTGTGTATTCAGCTTTTGCTGAATATAAGGAGGAATAATGACTAATATATTGCTTATTTTGTATGTTACTTGTCTTGGCAATCTGCAACAGAAAGAGATGTACGGCTATCGAGCGCCGCTCCCTAGTAAAGTCACTCCAGAATGCTATCAAGACAATCAGGTACGTGCCTGGATATTTTTCACTGATAAAGGCTTTGGTCAAGATAACTATGGCCGCATATTAGAAACAGTCAGCAATAATATGGCAAGACCTGCTTATAAAAGAAGACTGCGCAAAGGTAGCATTATAGACTACGGTGATGTCCCCTTGAAGCAAGACTACGTAAGTGAGGTCGAAGCACTCGGTGGGTTGCTCATAGAAGAATCCAAATGGCTCAATGCCGCAAGTTTCTGGATTTTTAAGCAAGATATCGATCGAATTGCCAGCCTTGATTTCGTTTACAAAATAACTGAAGTTGCATCTTATCAGGGGATAAAGGATATAGAAACCACACTCTTGGATTCACTAGTGTTTGGTATCAGCTATAAGCAACTGAATATGTTCAATATTGATGAGCTACACAGCCAGGGCTTTTTTGGTTCAGGCGTGATTGTAGGTATCCTCGACACTGGTCTAAGGCGAAAGCATGTGGCGCTTGATAATATTATTGTGCTGGCAGAACACGATTTTCTTGAAGGCGATCGGATTTATATGAATGATATCCTAATTTCACAGGAATCAGGTGTGTTCAGTCAAATGCTTTTTCACAGGAATGGTTCGATGCTCTATCTGTTTCTATCTGGTGACACGATGAACCTTAATGTCAATGTCCGCGATGTTCTGTACACATATTCAACAGATAATGGTCTTACCTGGTCACCACTTATTAAATTAACGAACAACTATATGTATCAATGGGTCAATGACCTGAACGTGTGTGGTCGGGATACGATCTTTTTATTCTATCGCCATCGCTACGGCACGGTATCGCCTTTTTATGATATGAAATACTTGGTCATAGATTCTACAGGGATAATCGTCTCACCAACAACATTAATCCCTGGTGTATCATATCGCGAACCTTCAGCTGTACAAATCGACGACAGTGTTCATGTCGTGTTCCACGCGCAGAATTACTTGTATCTCAAAAAAGGTGATATCAACGGTTTTTCCCCAGGAGTAGGAGAACGCATTGATACCTGTTCTTCAACAACGCTTATCCACGCACCTGAAGTAGTTGCCGGCATTAACAAAATAGGAGTTTTTTACCACGTCACACCTGATGATTCGTTATTTTTTATCAACGATACAGTACCTGAAACACCTTCCTTTGCAAAAAGCTTCATTGGCATTGGCAAAAACGCTGAAGCGATTACCTATGGCGATACAATATTTCTCCTATGGGAAGACAGATCAAGTAACCTGCTCTCAAGGATCGCCTTTCGCATATCAAATGATTTTGGCGGCTCATTCAGCACACCGATTTATTTATCTGACATGCTCAATTCCCTGGGTGAAATATCGCTTGAGAAAAACGGCGAAACAATCACCGCGCTTTGGGAAACCCAGGGTAAGATATATTCAAAAACTTCATACAATAATGGGAATAGCTTTGCTGATTTGGATTCATTAACCGCAGAGTTCGTGTATTTACCTACTTTAGGTACGGACAACTCTAAGATCATCAGATTTCATTGCACGCGCGGTGATTCTATTACTGACGGTTATTCAATTGATGACCCAGAATATCCCCATCTCCATCACGGAACTGAAATGCTCAGTGCGATCGGCGGATACCTTCGGGACACCTATGTTGGCGTCGCGCCAGCAGTCCAATTTTTAGTTGCAAAGACCGAGAATCCTGATGCTTCATACGAGTTCCCAGTTGAAGAAGACACCTGGATCGCAGGTCTTGAGTGGTTTGAATCAAAAGGAGCAGATATTGTAAATAGCTCACTGGGCTATACTGAAGGCTATTTCTGGCCCGATGATTACGATGGTAATACTTCACCAGCCTCTATTGCTGCCAATGAAGCTGCCAAACGAGGGATGATAATCGTCAACTCGTCAGGCAATTTCAGCTTACCGCGCATTGTCATACCAGGTGATGCCCAAGGTGTACTTACGGTCGGTGGTATTGATTCGCTATTTAACCGTTGGGAATCATCCGGGTATTTCGAAACGGGTGACCATTCATTAAAAAAACCAGAAATCGTGTGCTTGGCACATTCGGTGATCGTTGTCCACCCCGATTCCACTAATTCCTATCTTGCTTCAAGCGGAACCTCTGGAGCTGCGGCAATGGTTTCAGGGATTTGTGCCCTCTTATTAGAAGGACACCCCTCTTGGAATGTCGACTCAGTAAAGAGTGCCCTTTTTCAAACTGCATACTATGCCAGTATGCCAACGGACAGTATGGGCTATGGTTGGCCTGATGCATTAGCTGCATTCTATGCTTCGCCAACGCCCTTTGATACATCCGGAGGTTCTAACTTCCTAACGCCGTACCCAAATCCATTTATTTTGACCGAACACAGCAATATCTATATCCCATTTCAGTTGGAAGTATCGAATAGTGTTGAATTCCGCGTCTACTCTATCAGTGGTCGGCTCCTTCGATCTGAAAATCGAGGATTACTATTACCGGGTCGCTATACTAACACAAGTCCGCAATCTGCAGATGCTGCATTTATCTGGGATGGCAGGGATGAAGACGGTGAGGATGTGCCGACTGGTTTGTACTACTGCTTACTGGTCACGCGCGGAGGCGGGAGTGATGTTGTAAAGATAGCGGTGATAAGATAAAACATTAAGGTCAAATTACAAATATCAAAGGCCAAATGAATTTCAAATGACAAATGCCAAAACCAAAGTTTTTATCGATAAGATATAATTTTTGACATTTAGCATTCGGGTTTTAGCCTTGAATGCAAAACTTAGTATGTTATATCCCGCACTGCGCCCCTTGACAACTTATGTAAGTCTATTATAATATATTAATAGTAGATGTCTCAAGAGATGATGTTGGCGTATTAAATACACCAATTCAGTGTTGAAGCGTTTCTGATTTCTGAGGCATAATAAACATATTCAAAGAAGTTGACGTAGAATTGTTAATTGTGGAGGTGAAAGATGCTTAAAAGAATAACTATAAGCACCGTAATCTTAATAACCAGCCTTATGGCTGGATGGGTATCTTTTGATGGAACCCCAAATCCTACCCCCCCCCTCGATTGATATAATCTCAGGGGGACCACAAGGTCTAACCCTTGGTATTAGCATTCATGGGATATTAGTTGAAGACTCAGTTGTAAATGGCACAACCTATCAAGTCTTGAGTCTTCCTGAATGTGCTCAAGTCTCAGATCCCGGTAAACCAGCACTGCCATTCATAAGCAAAATGATTGCCATTCATCCTCAAAGACAGGTGCATTTAATTATTGATGGTCTTGAGTTCATTACGCTGGATGACTACTATGTCTTTCCTGCACAATATACTCAGAATGATAGTGTCTGGCAAGAGTTTCCTTTTGCGATAGATGAAGTTCTTTATGGTCAGAATATTTTCTATCCTGAAGGTGTTGCCAGATATGAAGCACCGGCTGTGTTCAGGGATTTACGGGTCGTAAATCTCCAATTCTTTCCAATGCACTTTAATCCACAGACTAAAGAATTGAAAATTCTAAAAAATGTCGTCCTCAGAGCTAATTTTGCCGGTACTGACACCTTAAATATCCTTCCATCCTGGCCGAGTTCGGTTTCACCACTTTATAATGATATTTACCAATCAATGATATTGAACTACAATACACTCGGAATTCCTACTGGAATAGTACCTAAATATCAATACCTAATAATCAGCCACTCCTCTTTTACTGACGCTTTAGAGTCTTTTATCTTCTGGAAAAGGAAAAAAGGACTTGATGTCTTCCATGAAGAGGTATCTCAGCCGACCCCGAATCAGATTAAATCGCTAATAACTGACTATTACAACAATTACCATGTAGATTATGTTTTGCTCATCGGTGATGCAGAAGAGGTGGATGACCCTAACGCCCAAAATCCAGTACCACATATTCCAATCTATCGCGGCTGGCCACATTATGTTTCTGACTATACACGCTCGGATTATTGGTATGCAACAATTACTGATGACGACATCGCTGATGTTGCCCTGGGTCGTTTTTCGGTCTGGACCACAGAGCAATTAAACATAGTTATTAACAAGACCTTTGCATATGAACGTTATCCAGATGAATTTAATTGGTTCATAAAGAGGAACGACCTTGTTTCCAAGTATCATGGTGAGTTCCATGCAGTTAAAATAGATTCAGTTGCACCTTTTCTTACTGGACATGGATTTCAATATTTTGACGATTACGGCGAATGGGCAACTAACGCCCAGGTTAGATCCCACATTAATGATACTGGATTACAAAAAGGTATAAGTCTTGTTAACTATCGGGGCGGTGGTCAAATTCAGGCGTGGGCAAGTTGGAATTATCTTCACGAATCCTTTACAAATAATGATATCTATTCACTAACAAACTTTAGTAATGCTCACAATGCTTGGCTGCCGATTGTCTATGAAATTGCTGCTTCCTGTGGTCGGGTGGGGTATACACTAATACCGGGTCCTGACACAACTGGACACAGTGAATGCTGGCTTAGATCTACAAATGGCGGTGCTGTTGCTGCTTTAGGTGCGACAAGGCCTAATCGTAGTGACCGAGCACATAAATTTGATACCGAGCTTTACCGGATTCCATTTGCGCTTTCTGCTAATCCAACAGTAAACTTAGGCTGGGTGATAAATGAGGCAAAGATAAAGATGGCAGAACAATACGGCTGGGATGATATCACAAAAACTAGTGTAAGGGTATATCATCTTTTGGGCGACCCTGAGATTGATATCTATACTGGGTGGCATGGATATATCACTGCTACCCATCTAACATCAACGATCGATGTACCACAAAATTTTGTGGTGACGGTTTACGATGAAGGGAATAATCCTCTCCCTGGTGCCTTAGTTTGCCTTTATCAGCAATCCGGACTCCACAGAATTAACATCACTCGTCAAGACGGTCAGGTTGGATTCTATATTACGCCTGGCCCTGGCTGGCTCTATATCACTGTCACGAAACACGATTATGGTCCTTATGAAGGAACCTGCTACGTGTGGGCGTCTGGTGATGGGCCTCAAGAAGAAATCAGCTCTTTCCTCTTTGCATTCAATTCCGCACTGTACAATCCTCAAACACGTTCTGTCAATATTGCTTACCAAGTACCAATGAAATCCCAAGTAGAAATAGCGGTCATTGATGCAATCGGAAGAACAGTAAAAATAGTTGAGACAGACCATAAAAATGCAGGAGCATACCAGAGTACCTGGAATTGTCGAGACGATAATGGAAGAGCTGTAAGTCAGGGTGTCTATTTTATTCGATTGGAGACTCCAAAATCTAAAGTGATAAAAAAGATAGTCATTTTCTAAAATAAAGAGGGAGGGGCTTTTGCCCCTCCCTAACAAAGAAGAAAATATGAGATTTATATTTATTTTACTCTTACCGGCTGTTATATTCGGGTTTGAATGGACGCCACCGCAACTCGTGGCTGATGGTGGTCATTGTGACCGTAGTCGGTTTGGCCTTGATTGTTTTGACTCTCTCTGGTGTATTTTCAATGTGTGTGCTGACCCGTGTACTGTTAAAGTCTCATGCTATGATGGCTCACAGTGGTCCGAACCTATATCCATTTATGCAGGAATTCAGGCAAGTGCTGTTGGTGGTTTTGATGTAACACGAGCAAAGAATGGGAAACTCTGGGTGCTTACCTGTGAAGAGGATTTGCCAGGTTCACCTCCTCATATTACGCTTTATTATGATGGCAGTGCTTGGTCAGATACATTTATCATTCCACCACCCGGCGGTGCTACAAATTGGCATTTGGCAGCAGACAGTAGTGGTAAAGTTTGGGCAGTCTTCAGCGGGAGTGAGGACTATCGAATCTGGTGTGATGTTTGTGACGATACGATATGGTCAGGTCCCTATGTCGTTTGCAGTTATCCAACTTATGATCAGGTTATGTCGGCAGGTGTTACCGTTGACCCTAATGGCATTCGATGGGTTGCTGGGACGGCTTTTTCCACCAACGATCAGACATTTCTTACTTTTTCTGACTCTACCGGTGCCTGGACCGATAGTTTAATAATAGGTCCTCAAATTACTGGTCCTGGGATGACACGGGATGTAATTTCTGATAATAATGGTAATATCTGGCTTGCCTGGTGGGTTGATGCTGAAGAAGATAAAATCTATGCTGCCTACCTTGATACAAACCTTCTATGGAGCCCACATTATCAAATAACTCAGTCCTCAGGCGAATTTCTCGGCTGGTGTAAAATGGCGGTGGATGGAGAAAATAAAGTCTGGATTGTCTATGATAAAGACAGCACTTTTTATTATCGTATCTGGAACGGCATTGAATGGAGTCCAGAAGACACAATTGTTGCCTCACCTGCTTCATCAGCTTTCCATGGCGATATTTTTTATGACTCAGTAAGAAATCGTATATGGGTTTCATTCAGATTCGGCATGGGCTATTCAGGTGATATTTATAGTACCTGGACCAATCCTTCAAGCGATGTAGAAGAAAAAAAGAAAGAACCGACAAATCAAAACTTGCTGATTACCCCAAATCCAGCCACAAGGGATTTATCATTTCAGTACACTATCCGCCAAAAAGCTAAGATTGATTTAAATCTATATGATAACTCAGGCAGATTGGTCAGAAGAATATTTACTGGTGAAAAACTAACCGGCAGTTATTCAGAGAAGATTTCTTTAAATAACTATCCTAATGGGGTGTATCATTTATTATTGAAAACATCTAATGCAATTATCAAAAGAAAGCTCGTACTTATAAAATAACCTAAACTATCTTCCTCTGCCATTTTGCTTGTATAATAGGCAAAGGTAGATCGATCAGTTTTTTCTTACCGAAGAATATCTTTAGTTGTTTGACTTCGGTCGTTTCACCAAGCTTCGCAAAAGGCAGATCCCTGAATATTTCTTCTATTTTATTGACATGTTTTTTCTCGACTTCCAGTAAGAATCTGGTATTTGATTCAGAGAATAGAAAAAAATCGAAACGTTTGTCCTCACCGACATAAATCAAGTCCTTCAGATCGATTCGGACGCCAAGATTACCGCTAAACGCCATTTCACTGATAGCCAATCCCAAACCACCTTCTGATAGATCGTGACATGACTTAACTATTCCCTGACTGATAGCAGCACTCACCTTCTTCATTATTTGTGGGGCTCGATCCAGATTAACATCCGGCACCTGACCATTTTTAATACCTAACATCTTAAAATACTCGGACCCACCAAGTTCAGTCGCTGTTTCACCAATCAAATAAATATCATTACCCGCTGCTTTTAGATCCATTGTCACACAACTCTCAACATTATCAATTATTCCAATCGCCGATATGAGGAGTGTCGGTGGTATCAGGTGCATCTTTCCCTGATTATCTGACCACTCATTATAAAGACTATCTTTCCCGGAAATGAACGGTACACCAAAAGCTACCGCAGCATCATAACAACCCCTAGCTGACATTACTATATCACCCAGGACCTCTTCGCGCTCGGGTGAAGAAAAACAAAAATTATCCAACATCGCTGATTTCTGTATGTCGCCGCCGATTGCGACAAGATTGCGCAGTGCTTCATCAATAACTGATAATGCCATATTGTATGCATTAAGCCGACCATAGCCCGGGTTGATACCACAGGTAACAACGATACCGCGATTCTTATCGAGACGAGGTTTAATAACAACACCATCCTGAGGGCCAAATCCATCAACCCCGACTAAAGGTTTCACAACACTGCTTCCTTGCACCTCGTGATCGTATTCTCTTATTACCCACTCTCGTGAACACGAATTAATGCCGCTTACTAGAGTTAAGAGTATTGAGTTAAATTCGATCGGTTTTGGCAGATTATGCTGTTCTTTTGGTAACGCTCTTACTTTCGCTTTTTTAAAGGGCATTGGAAGTCCATCGTGCAGAAATCCCATATCCAAATCACATACTATATCATCTTTGTAATATAAACGTAACCGCTTATCATCAGTGAATTCACCGATCGCAGTTGCTTCAACATTCTCACTTTGGAAAATTTCTACTGCCCTGACTAAGTGTCCCGGTGAAACAGCAAGAAGCATCCGTTCCTGTGATTCTGAAATCCATATCTCACGTGGTGACAACCCGGCGTATTTCAAAGGAACACGATCGAGCCATACTTTCACGCCAATATTCTTCCCCATCTCTCCCACCGCACTCGACAGACCACCGCCGCCGCAGTCAGTCAGGGAATTAAGGACACCTTCATCTGAAACGCGCAGCAGGCAATCCATAACTCGCCTTTCCATTATTGGATTACCGATCTGGACACATGATTTCTCAGATTCCTCAGAGAGTTCCGCAGATGCAAAGGTAACACCATGAATGCCGTCGCGACCGGTACGACCACCAACGAGCAGTACCACGTCGCCTGGTTTTGCCTCTTTCTTAATACGGTCTTTTCGTATAAGTCCAACGCAACCGCAGTAAACTAATGGGTTATAAAGATAAGCCTCGTCAAAATATACAGCACCACTCGCAGTTGGTATGCCCATGCGGTTACCATAATCTCTGACCCCGCGAATAACACCTTTTATGATCGTCT